>JAHECV010000009.1:1500-38953 GCA_024641555.1 Candidatus Planktophila sp. | reverse complement strand
GACCTTGTTATCGTTGTCTTTATCCAGAGCCGCCACCACCAGGAATGGTTCCAAGTTGTGCCGAAGGTGGCGTTCTCGGAGTTCTTTGTGCAACTATTGGCTCAATTCAAACAACAGAAGCGATCAAAGTAATAACCGGCGTCGGCGAACCTATGATCGGCTCACTGATGATTTACGACGCGCTAGAAATGTCGTTTCGCAAGATCAAGGTTCGCAAAGATCCGAACTGTCCACTGTGCAGCGACAAGCCAAGTCAAACTGAACTATTGCCTGATTATGAAGCGTTTTGTGGCGTGCTCTCAGATGCTGCAGAAGTTGCCGTAAAAGATTCAACCATCTCTGTTTCGGAGTTGAAATCTAAGATTGATAACCAAGATTCCTTTTATCTAGTCGATGTTCGCGAACCAAGTGAATTTGAAATTGTCCGCATTCCCGGTTCACATCTAATTCCAAAACAAGGATTCTTAGACGGGACCGCTTTAGCTGGACTGCCGCAAGATAAACCGATCATCTTGCACTGCAAAAGCGGAGTTCGATCCGCGGAGTGCTTAGCCATATTGAAAGGTGCCGGCTTTGCCGATGCTTCGCATGTATCCGGAGGAGTCATCGCCTGGGCAAAGCAAATCGATACTTCTTTGCCGGTGTACTAATGAACAAGTCATACGATGGATATCGCGTTCTTTTAGTTCACGCTCATCCTGACGATGAAACTATAAACAATGGGGCAACGATGGCTATGTATGCCCAACTCGGCGCTTCTGTAACGCTGGTTACTTGCACCCGCGGCGAAGAGGGCGAGGTGCTTGTTCCTGAGCTATCGCATCTAGCAAGTAGCGCCGAAGATAAATTAGGGGAACATCGCATCACCGAGCTTGCAGAAGCGATGAAAGCCCTGGGCATCAAAGACCATCGCTTTCTCGCTGAAGGCGAAAAACTCTACCGCGATAGCGGAATGATGGGAACGGTTCAAAATGAACGCCCCGATGTTTTCTGGCAAGCTGATCTAGAGGAAGCATCAAATTTTTTACTTTCAGTAATCGAAGAAGTTAAGCCACACGTCATGATCACTTACGATGAGATTGGCGGCTATGGCCATCCGGATCACATCCAAGCGCATCGAGTAGCGATGAGAGCTTCGGAAAAATCGAAATGGAAAATTCAAAAAATTTACTGGAACACCATGCCGAAATCTGTGCTTGCCGAAAGTATGGCGAAGATGAAAGAGATCGGTTCAGATTTTTTTGGCGCCGAAAGCGTGGATGATCTGCCCTTTGCCAAAGATGATCAATTTGTAACAACGCTTATTGATGGCAACTCTCATGTAGAGCAGAAGATGGCAGCAATGAAGGCCCACCTAACACAAATTTCTCTAGATGGACCATTCTTTGCGCTCTCCAACAATCTTGGCTTACAAGTCTGGGGACACGAGTACTACACCTTGGTACGCGGCGAGAAAACTGAACCGTTTGATGAAGTAGGCAGAGAGATCGATATTTTTGCTGGAGTTAAGCTTTAAGTGAAGTCAATAGCTTCTCTATTAGTTGGATTAGTAGCTGGCGTAGCTGCAGTCTTTCTACATTTATTTCTACCACCGTTTGGATTAGTCCTAGCAGTGCTTGGCACACTTACCGCAATTTGGGCAGTCGGTCGAAAATACGGAAAGCGTCGTTTTAAATTTATCGCAAGCCTTGCTTGGATCTATATCTTTGCGCGAGCATCTTCTTTTGGTACGGGTAAAGAGATTTTCATTCAGGGAGATAGCTTGGGCAATAACTTCTTGTTCTTCTCATTTATTGCGCTAGCACTGGCGATCGCCTTACCAACTAGCTAATCCAAGTCCAGCTCTGACCATTGGGGCCATCGCTAACCGCAATTCCTTCTGTGGCTAACACATCGCGCAGACGATCGCTTTCTGCCCAGTTCTTGCCGCTGCGAGCCAAATGGCGCTCTTCAATTAAAGATTGCAACTCTCTTGTGAGCGGCTTGACTTCGATTTTGCGCGATAAATCTAGGGCAAAGACTTGATCAGCGAAGTTAAATATCTGTCGTTTGTTATTTGGCGAGATATTTTGATCTTTTTCGATTGCGCGTAGTCGTAGCAACGCCCGCGGAGTATCTAAATCTTCACTAAGCGCTGACTGAATTTCAGAATCTGCCAACAGCTCTGGTGAATCTCCCCATGCGGCCATGGCATTGCGCCAGCGAACTAAAGTGGAGTTAGCTGCGCGAAGTGAATCCCAGGTCAGATCCATTTGCGACCGGTAGCGATTTTCAAGTAGCGCAAGGCGCAGTGCGAGCGGATCTATGCCTTGCTCGATTAAATCTGCCACCAGCACAACGTTATTTGCACTTTTTGACATCTTGCGACCTTCGAAGAGGAGATGTTCACCATGGACCCAGAGGTCTACTGCTTCTGAGCCAATGATGGAATTTGATTGGGCGCGTTCGTTTTCATGATGCGGAAAGCGAAGATCAATTCCACCGATATGTAAATCAATGTGTTCAGAAAGTAAATCAAGAGACATTGCAGTGCATTCGATATGCCAACCCGGAAATCCGCGTCCCCATGGGGAATCCCAAACCATCTCTGTTCGATTACCAGCCGATTTCCAAAGCGCCCAGTCGGCATGAAATTTCTTTTCACCGTCTCCAGAATATTCATAACGATGGCCGGGCTTTAATGAATCAAGGCGATTGCCACTGATCGCGCCATAACCCGCAAATGTGCTCGCGCTGAAATACACGGAACCGCTTTCTGCAACATATGCGCATTCGTTATCGATTAACTTCTGAATACTTAAGATCATTCCATCTATCGTTTCGCTTGCGCGCGGATATTTGTCAGCAGGTTGAATATTCAAGCGCGCTAGATCAGTGTGAAATTTATCTTCATATTTACGAGCGATTTCAAATGGGTCAGTCTTTTCTAGTTTGGCCTGATTTAGCAACTTATCTTGCTCTTCGAAATCTTCCGACATGTGGCCAACATCAGTAATATTTTGAATTAATTTAACTTCATTTCCGAAAAGCCGCAGAGTTCTACTAATTAAATCGGCTAGCAGAAAGGTGCGAAGGTTGCCAACGTGCGCATCGCGATAGACAGTAGGTCCACAGCAGTAGATGTGGATTGGGCGATTAACCACTTTTACAGATTTAACCTTGCGGCTCTGCGTATCGTAAATTGAGAAATTCATTTAGAGCTCGCTTCATTCAATACTCGGTAAAGATAAGGATGGTGAGAGCGAAAGCCCATAGAACTGTATAAAGCCAAAGCTGCTCCATTTTCAACATCAACTTGTAATCCGATTTTGGTGGCACCGTCACTTCGCGCCGCAGCCATCAACGAGCGCATCAGCAGATTTCCAAGTCCACGACCTCTAAATTCGGGGTTTACAAAGACTCGAGTTGCGAGTGACCAGGTACCCAACGTTGCAATTCTGCCTATTGCAACTGTGCTTCCATGCTGACGCACCTCAGCGTATTTGGCAGGGTAGTTGCGCATGATTCTTTCCAGCGCGAAATCTGATTGTACAGAGAGCCAATCTTTACTTGGTTCATCCTGAATAACTACATCAAATCCAGAGTGAGCAGTTTCTAATTCATCGGGAATTTCATTAACGAGATATTCGGCACCAACTTTTAGGGACCAACCCTGATTTTGCAAATATTGATCAAGGTCTGCGTAAACTGGCAATGGCACCGTGAAAGTCGGTGTAAGTCCATGCCCTCTATAAATTTTTATTACTTCATCTACGGCATCCGAGATTTCAATTCCTGGCTCTCCAAATGGAGCTGCACCAGTTGGGAGAACTGAATTTGCGCGCATCGTAAAGCCATCGGAAATTCGCAGTCGCCATTTTCCAATCTCAATAATCTTGTCCGCAGGCCAAGTTGTGTCTGACAGAATTTCCAATTCATTAATTCGCAATGAATATGGAGCGCCAGCTCCGGCTCGATCGGGAAGCGGTTTAACTTCGCGCCAAATCGCGATCTCGCTTTCTGAGAAATTATGGGTCTGGCCTTTGGCGTTTATTAACACACCGAGACCGCGTTCAAACTTTTGAAGGATCCCGACGATATCTCGAAATCCGCCAGTGGGTTCGTGTAGGCGAATGCTCACCCGGGCGCCTATGGATTCGGCAAGGTTCGATTGTGATCTTTGGCTTGCCTGGCTCATGTCGTTACTTTAATCGGGCGTTGGGCCAAGTGCATGGTTAGAATTAGCGGCATCACAAGCCCTGATCAGCAGGGTGGTGTGGACTTTTCCTGGAGGAACTTTCGTGACCTATGTAATTGCTCAGCCTTGCGTTGATATCAAAGATAAATCTTGTATCGAAGAGTGCCCAGTTGATTGCATCTACGAAGGTAACCGCATGCTCTATATCCAACCCGACGAATGCGTCGATTGCGGAGCCTGCGAGCCGGTCTGCCCGGTTGAAGCCATTTACTACGAAGATGATGTCCCATCGCAGTGGAAAGATTTCTCAAAGGTTAATACTGAGTTCTTCGTTGAGTTAGGTTCACCAGGTGGAGCTGCCAAAGTAGGACTCACAAATAGCGATCACGCATCCGTTGCAGCGCTTCCGCCAAAAGAATAATTCCCAAGAAAATCTAAAGCGCAAAATTCTCGGGGAAAACGATGCGTGAAAAACTGCCGGATTTTCCTTGGGATGCGCTCGCCCCATATTCAAAGATCGCGCAACAACACCCAAAAGGCGCGATAGACCTTTCCCAAGGAACCCCGGTTGATTCAACTCCACAACTTATCCAAAGCGCCCTTCAGAAAAGTTCCGATTCTCCACGTTATCCAGTCACGGCTGGCACAAAAGAATTACAAGATGCCATTCGAAGTTGGGCGACAAATCATTTAGGCGCGTCAGGTAACTTTGATATCTTGCCTGTAATTGGTTCAAAAGAGTTGGTGGCGTGGCTTCCTACAATTTTGCAGAGTAAAAAAGTTATCTACCCAAATATCGCCTATCCAACATATTTAGTGGGCGCATTACTTGCGCAGGCAGAGCCAATTTCTGTAGATATAGATGCAACAACCTGGCCACAGGCCGATTTTGCTTGGATCAATACTCCATCAAATCCGACTGGTCGCGTGCACTCGGAATCCGAACTTCGCGCTGCCGTTAAATGGGTTCGCGAAAATGATTCGATCTTGGTTTGCGATGAGTGCTACATCGACTTCGGCGATACGACTACGCCCACATCTCTTCTGAGATATACCGATGGAGATAATTCCAATATTTTAGTTGTCCATTCACTTTCCAAGCGCTCGTCAATGGCCGGCTACCGCGGGGCTTTTCTAATCGGAGATACAAAGTTAATTGCACAAATACGCGAAATTCGTAAACACGCCGGGATGATGGTGCCGTTGCCGATTCAAAGCGCAATGGTCGCCGCGCTTTCAGATGAATCCCATGTAGCAGTACAAAGAGAAAGATATAACGCGCGCCGGGCAAAGCTTTCTCCTGCCTTAATTGCCGCAGGATTTAAAATTGAAGAATCCGCAGCGGGTCTCTACATCTGGTGTACTAGATCAGAAGATTGCTGGAAATCGGTGGAGTGGTTGGCAAAGCTCGGGATAGTCGCAACTCCTGGTTCATTTTATGGAGAACTCGGCTCTTCACACATACGTATTGCAATGACCGCAACCGATGCGCAAATTAGCGATGCTGCCGAACGCATAAGTGGAGCTATTTAAAGTGGCGATCGGCATTCTCTTAGTTGGTGGATTCGGTACTCGTCTTAAACCGCTGACAAATCAAACACCTAAACCAATGTTGCCGGTTGGGGGACTCCCGGTCACCGAGCACCAACTTCTTGCCGCAAAGAAAGCTGGGATAAACACTGTAATCCTGGCAACCTCATACCTTTCAGAAGTATTTACTCCTTACTTTGGCGATGGCGCCAAATGGGGGATGAATTTAAAGTACGCCGTAGAAAAAGAACCACTGGGCACTGGTGGCGCGATAAGAAATGCTGCGGAGCTAATTGATTTAGAAGCCATAAAAGCCGCAAATGAAGAATTCGTTATCTTCAATGGTGATGTCTTGAGCCACCACAGTATTTCTGAGCAACTTGCTTATCACCGCAAGAATAAATCTGATGCAACGCTGCATTTAATTAACGTGGCAGATGCACGTGCTTTTGGGTGCGTACCTACCGATAGCCAAGGGCGCGTTACAGCTTTCTTGGAAAAGATGGAAAACCCAGTTACCAATGCGATCAACGCTGGTTGTTATATATTTTCGCCAGCGGTGATTTCCGAAATTCCCCGCAATAAAGTTGTAAGCGTAGAACGTGAGACCTTTCCAAATTTGGTTGACACAGGTCGCCCGGTCTTTGGTTACAGCGAACAGTCTTACTGGTTAGACATTGGAACACCCGCTGCCCTCTTTAAAGGTTCACGCGATTTAGTAAACGGTGATTTTGCATCAGGCCCCGGAACCATTTTTGGCCCCCAGAGCGCGGCGACAGGTGGGTCGAGTATTGGCGCCGAATGCCAGATTGGAAGTGGGGTATTGATTTCGAACTCCATCATCGGCGATGGGGTAGTTATCGGAGATGGCGCCGAGATAAGAGATTCATTTATCTTGCATGGATCTGTAATAGCGCCCGGCTCGAAAATTTCCTCGAAATACATCTCACCCGCTGAAAACCTTGATATTTCTCCTGCTTAAGTCGATAAATCACTGAAAAAACGGAATTTCGCCCCAAAATCTTGGCTTTTGCGCGCCTAAAGTTAAGGATCGCACTTGACTTAATGGGATTACACGCGTGTAATTCGCTTTAGAAAGGCCACTTCATCACGAGGCTGGCCGCGAAGGTCTTGAGGAGATTAGTCGATGCCGATTCGTCCAGAAGCAACACCTACTGGCAATCCAACAGCCCCTACTGCTGGACCATCAATCAAGTTAGCAAGCGGAGAGAACATTGAACTCTCTTGGCAAGAGCGCGCACTTTGCGCACAAACAGATCCAGAAGCATTCTTCCCTGAAAAAGGCGGTTCTACTCGCGAAGCAAAGCGCGTCTGCCTCTCTTGCGATGTACGCCAAGAATGTTTGGAATACGCGCTCGCACACGATGAGCGTTTTGGAATCTGGGGTGGACTCTCCGAACGTGAGCGTCGCCGTTTGAAGCGCCGCCCAGCGTAACTCTCATGAGTTCACATCGCGTCACTGCGATTCTTGTACTGCACGATGGTCAACTGTGGTTACCTGAAGTTGTTACCTCCCTTACTGCGCAATCTCTACCAGTTGACTCAATCGTTGCTGTTGATACGGGATCGATTGATTCATCTGCAAAGCTAGTTAAGGGTGCGCGCATTCCGGTTTTGCCAATGGAACGTGACGCCGGATTTGGTGAAGCGATTGCGCGAGCCGTTTCAACTCTTCCAGTGGTAAGCGATCCTGAATCTGAATGGTTATGGATTATTCATGATGATCTTTCCTTAGATCGATTTGCACTTGAAAATTTAATTGCCGAAGTCTCAACTCGACCAAACGTTGCGATGGCTGGTCCAAAACTTCTTGGCTGGCACGATCGCACCCATCTCTTAGAAATCGGAATCAGCATTGCAGCAAATGGCAATCGTTGGACGGGGCTAGAGCCAGCTGAATATGATCAAGGGCAGCGTGATGGAGTGCATGAAGTCCTTGCTGTGAGCACGGCTGGCGCGCT
Organism: Candidatus Planktophila sp.; assembly: GCA_024641555.1. The sequence goes on along the minus strand of JAHECV010000009.1, from coordinate 31,264 downwards.
AATTCGTCGCGATGTATTTGAACAGCTAGGCGGCTTCGATCCCAATCTAGATCTCTTCCGTGATGACATTGATTTTGGGTGGCGCCTTTATTCAGCTGGGTATGCCGCTATTTCCGTTTCTGCCGCAATTGGTTTTCATGCGGAAGCATCTGCAAATGAACGACGTTCTGTAGATGTTGCAGAAGCATTTTTACACCGCCCACTTTTATTGGATCGACGAAATGCGGCATATGTATTACTCGCCAATTCCTCATGGTGGAGATTGCCACTTCTAACTATTCAACTTTTAGCGGGTTCTATCTTTCGTGCAATTGGATATTTATTTGCAAAGTTGCCCGGCTATGCCGGCGATGAGATTTTGGCGGTCGGAGCGCTATTCCTGCACCCCGGCGAATTAGTTGTCGCTCGAAAGATTAGAAGAGCGCAACGCTTAGTACCTGCCGGAATTGCCTTGAAATTTATTCCTTCGCGGTGGTCACAACTTAGGTTGGCAAGCGCTAGGTCTACGGAATGGGTACGTAGCCAACTCTTTTCAGTACAAGTTACCGAAGTAAGAAACGCATCACTCTTGGATGAAAATTTAGATGAAGAAGATTTATTGATTCCTGCGGCAAGCCGAAATTGGCTCACCTTACTAAAGCGCCCGCTAGTGGCTGCTTCACTATTTTTAATTGTGCTTTCGCTCTTCTGGTCACGAACTAGGATCGGGTCGATCTCTGGCGGTGCGCTACCTGAACAACCCACTGAAGTCAGCTCACTCTGGAATTCATATTTCAGCGGCTGGCATGAAATAGCAATGGGCACAACGACGGCGGCACCTACTTGGTTGGCAATAACTGCATTTGCTGCTTCACCATTTTTCGGAAATGTAAATTTATTTATCTCTGTGCTCTTTTTCTTGGCCCCTTTAATTATGGCGCTTTCTGTGCACCGCCTTCTAAAGGAGTTTTCCGAAAATCGTTGGCTCACATCCTCTGGCGCGATTCTCTATGCGATTTCACCAGTTGCGGTCTCAACTTTAAATGCTGGTCGATTGAGTACGTTGATAATTCTGATACTTCTGCCTGTGCTGGCGCTCACCGCGAGACAGTGGTTTGCAATTGAGAGCTTTACTTGGCGCCGCATCTTTGCGATCTCGCTTTTAGTAGCAGTCCTCCTTGCCTTTTCGCCTATCCTTTTCATTTTGGGTCTAGCACTAACTGGATTTTCCATCTATCGGGATTATTTAGAGAGCAATAGTGGAGTAAACATTGCGCTCTTTAATGCCCGCCTTTATCGTCGTATTGCTTTAGTTGTTACGCCTTTTCTACTTTGTGCGCCATGGAGCTTTGAGTTAATTGTTAACCCACATCGCTTTCTCATGGATTCAGGATTTCTGATTCCAGGTGGAGGTCCAAACCTTGCCTTACTTGGAAATCCTGGCGGACCAGGTTCGCTACCGTGGTTTTTATTTAGCCCTCTCACATTGGTTCTTGGTATCTCGCTATTTTCATCGACGCGTGCGCGATTTATTGCAGAATCTGGCTTCGTCACGCTATTGCTTTCAATAATTTACAGCGCAGTATCAATCACAGGTAATGGAACCAGCGTTGCAACACGTCTTTATCCCGGAACGCTAATGGCAATCACCACGTTAACAGCAATAATTGCAGGCATAACTGTTCTAGATAAATTACGAGAACGACTTATTGCAACTCATGTAAATATCCGCCACATCTCTGCAGCGCTTTTATTGTTTGCCACTGCGATGTACGCGCTCTCTTCGACTGCTTGGATCGTAGCCAACGCCAGTGATGCTCCATTGCAGAGTGGCCGAGAAGTTGTTCTTCCTCCGTTTTTGGCGATTGAAAAGGAAGCGAAAACAATAGTAATTCGTCCACGCACCGTCGGAGATGATGTGACTTTGAATTTCTATCTAGCACGAGGAGGCGATGCGATATTAGGTGCTCCTGATATGGCCCCGCAAAACCGTGAGCAAATCACAAACGCAGTGCGTGAGCTGGCTGACGGAAGCGGATTAACTGCAAGTACAACATTTGGCGTCCACGGGATTAAATACCTTTTCCTAAAAAACCCGGCCGATGAGAATCTAGTAAGAATTGTTGACGGCCTTGGCGGATTTACTCGAGCTTCTTCAACAAGCGCTGGAATTGTGTGGAAAATTTCCGGTACAACTGGCAAAGTTTTATTTACCAACCTCGCAGGAAAATTTTCTGTACTACCTGTAGGTCAATCTGAGTTTGCAGTCAACGTTCCCGAAGCCGGAGTTCTCACGCTAACTGAAAACTATGCGCAGGGATGGCGTGCGATGCAAGATGGAATACGCCTGGTACGTAATCGAAGCGTTGATAATTTACCTACCTTTGAAGTTTCTAAAGCGGGTTCAGTCTCCTTTTTATACGACGGGACATTGCGACGAGCATGGGTTTCAGTCCAAACGATCATATTTATAACGGTTCTTGTCCTGGCACTTCCCGCCGGCCGCCGCCGCCGTGAAATCGAAGATGCGGAGTTGGCATGAAGCTAAGACGTCCGCTCTTCTTGATTGCAATTTTTCTCGGTGTAGTCGTAATTGCAAATGTGTTAACCGTTGCTGTTTCGGGTGGAAAATTCTCGACTAATTTCCCAGCGGTTGTATGCCCTTCGACTCCGAAAGATTTAACAACTGCAATATCTATGCCCTCAGTTAAGAGTCAGATCCGCTTAACCGGAACTAAATCGCTCTCATTGATACCTACCCAAACTCTTAGATATATGCAGAGCAAGGCGCCTGTAGTTGTTGAATCACAAGGAAGTACTCCGATAGTTTGGCAAATTCGCAAGGGCGTTTGGGCTGGCGCGACGCTTTGCTCCTCATCGCAAAGCGAAGCCTGGTTTGTCGGGGGAGCCGCAGATGTAACTAGTAAAGGTCGGCTAATTCTTGTAAACAGTGGACTTAGTTCAGCGACGGTTGACGTTGAAATCTGGAATGAGATTGGTCCGCAACCGACCAAGTCGGTAAATCTAAAGGCAAATTCATTCTCTGAAATTGGACTAGATACTTTGGCACCGGGATCTCGTGCAGTTGTCGTCAAGACTCTTACTCGTGCCGGCCGTGTAACAAGCTATATGTTGGATGAACGAGGCCGAGGGTTGCGCGCACTCGGTGGAGATATTATCAACTCGATAAAGCAACCCGAAAAAACTATCTACATTCCAGCTATCCCGCACACCGTCCGCAAGTCAGGGGCAAAAACGGTAGAACTGCCGCACTCGATACGAATTCTGGTACCTGGTGAAATTGATGCGCGTGTATCCGTAACGGTTTTCTCAACCGACGGAACGTTTATTCCAGCAGGTTTGGAAAATAAGATAGTTAAGAGTGGCTCAGTGGTAACCCTTGATTTAAGCCCCAATATTCCGGCGAGCAAATTCGGGTTACGCGTCAGTTCAGATGAGCCAATTCTCGCTTCTGTTTTTTCGCCAACGATTGCCGAAGGAAAATCAGATTTTATTTGGAGCACAGCTGCGACACCCTTAACAAGTTTCACGCTCTCCAACTCCGGACTTTCGCCGCAGCTAATCTTTATTGGAGCACAAGTTAAAGTAGAACTTGAACTCTTCTTCAGTAATGGCAAGCGCAAGCAGCTTGAAGTTAAGGGTGAAGATATTGCCACAGCAAAGATCCCCGATGGAGTCCGGTCAATTTCAATCCTCAAAGCCGGTAAAGACATTTATGGGGCTGGTTTAATTGCCACCAAGAGCGGTTATGGATACTTCCCACTTATCGCTGGCAGCGTCCTAACTAAATCGTCAATTCCAGTGTCAAATATCCGCGTATTAACTCCCTGACAATCCCTGATTTTTTGCCAGCCCACCACTAGCCTTAGATCCATGAGTAAATTGGCGCGCACAGGGCGAAGTTGTTCGCGAGTAAGTTGTCGTGCGCTTGCCTCAATGACCCTCACTTATATTTATGCTGATTCCACTGCAGTTCTTGGTCCTCTCGCAACTTTTTCGGAGCCTCATTCATACGATCTTTGCGAAGTGCACGGCAAGAGACTTACCGTTCCTAATGGGTGGACTGTGATCAAAGAAGAAAGTTCACAAATGAGCCAAGGACCATCAGATGATGATTTGATGGCTATCGCAGATGCGGTTCGTGAAGTTGCAGCAAGCCATCAAGGTAGCGAAGTTAATGCACAAGGCGAAGCAGCCGTTGAACATAATTCTTTGGGACGTCGCGGACATCTTCGCGCCGTTCCTTCTTAAAACTCATCAAGCGCCAGTTTTAACTAGAAAAGGAAATTACAATTTCAATATTTAAGGCTTACGACATCCGAGGATTAGTTGATGTTGAAATTACCGCTGATTTCACATTTGCTACCGGGGTTGCTTTTGCACGATTCTTGCAGCAAGAGCGCGAACCCGGAACCGTTGTAATCGGCGAAGATATGCGCCCATCATCACCAACATTTGCTGATGCATTTTCGGCTGGAGTTACCTCTCAGGGCCTAAACGTAATTCGAATCGGTCTTGCTTCCACCGATATGCTCTATTTCGCAGCAGGAAAACTTAACCTGCCAGGCGCGATGTTTACCGCGAGCCACAATCCGGCCGAATACAACGGAATAAAGCTCTGCCTAAGCGGAGCACGTCCGATTGGCAAAGAATCAGGGCTTTTAACAATCGAAAGATTTGTAAGTGAAGGATCTCCAATCGACTTTAGAAGCGTTGGGAAAGAAACCAGCGAAGATCTACTAACTCCATATGTAGATCACCTACTAACTTTGGTAGAACTAAAAGATATTCGACCGCTCAAAGTAGTAATTGATGCTGGCAACGGAATGGCGGGACATACTGCGCCCGCGGTCTTTCAGCGACTTAATTGCGAAGTTATTCCGATGTACTTCGAGCTAGACGGAACTTTTCCTAATCACGAGGCAAATCCTATCGATGCCAAGAATTTAAAGGATTTGCAAAAAGCTGTGAAGAAAAATAAAGCCGATATTGGACTTGCATTTGATGGCGATGCCGATCGCTGTTTCTTGGTAGATGAAAATGGCGATCTGGTTAACCCTTCAACGTTGACTGCCCTAATTGCTCACCGCGAGTTAAAGAAGTATCCCGGTTCAAACATCATCTACAACTTAATTTCATCCCGCGCAGTAATCGAAATAGTTGAAGAAAATGGCGGTACTGCAATTCGCTCGCGGGTCGGACACTCATATATAAAGAAGTTAATGGCTGATACTGGTGCGGTTTTTGGCGGAGAGCATTCTGGCCATTTTTACTTTAAAGATTTCTGGAGAGCAGACTCTGGAATGCTCGCGGCGTTGCATGCTATTGCAGCGCTCGGTGAATCTGATCGCTCGCTATCGAGTTTGCTAAAACCTTATTCACGTTATGTGGCAAGTGGCGAGATAAATTCTGAAGTTAAAGATTCAAGCGCGGCAATGAAGCTCGTGGAAAAAAAGTATGGCAAGAAAGGCGACGTGGAAATCGATCACCTTGATGGGCTGACTGTAAATGGCGATAACTGGTGGTTTAACCTACGCGCCTCCAATACCGAGCCCCTCCTTCGACTCAATGTTGAGGCTTCCACGGAAGCCCGTATGAAAAAGGTGCGGGATGATGTACTTAACATGATTCGAGGCGACCTAGACATCCTCGTATTAATCCCTTAACTAGTACGCTATCCCTCTAGCCGACTAGCACAGTAGAGCCCTACGCCGAAGGTCAAGCGAAAAAACAGCCGTTTAAACTAGGGAGAAATAATTAAATGACACCTGTAACAACAATTCCAAAACACGATATCGCAGATGCATCTCTTGCCGCTGAAGGCCGCAAGCGCATCGAATGGGCCGAGCGCAACATGCCAGTGCTCGCACAAATCCGTGAACGTTTTGAAAAATCACAGCCTTTCGCTGGCGTACGTATCTCTGCATGTATGCACGTCACAACCGAGACCGCTAATTTAATGCGCGTGCTTAAAGCAGGCGGCGCAGAGATCGCACTTTGTGCATCAAACCCACTTTCAACACAAGATGACACAGCAGCCGCCTTGGTGCACGAATACGGAATCTCAGTGTTTGCGCGCAATGCGGTAGATCGTGACGGTTACTACGAACATATCAATGCAGCCCTTGATATTGAACCACACCAAGTATTTGATGATGGTTGCGATCTCGTAAATACACTTCACACCACTCGCAAAGAATTACTTCCAAATATCGCCGGAGGTTGCGAAGAGACAACAACAGGAGTGATTCGTCTTAACCAGATGGCCAAAGATGGCGCTCTTACCTTCCCAATGATTGCTGTCAATGACACCGACACCAAGCACATGTTTGATAACCGTTACGGAACTGGTCAATCAACACTTGACGCAGTATTTCGTGCTACTAACTTCCTGCTTGCAGGACGTGTAGTTGTTGTAGCCGGCTTTGGATACTGCGGTAAAGGCGTTGCAGAACGCGCAAAGGGTATGGGCGCAGATGTAATCGTTACTGAAATCGATCCAACGAAGGCGCTGGATGCGATGATGCAGGGATTCCGCGTCATGCCTATGGTTGATGCGGCAAAGCTTGGCGATGTATTCATAACCGTTACAGGTAACCGCGATGTTCTTCGTGATGAGCACTTCGCTGTTATGAAAGATGGTGCAATCATGGCTAACTCAGGTCACTTCGATATTGAAATCGATGTAGCCTGGCTTGAACAAAATGCTAAGAAGAAGAACGCCAAAATGCGCCACCAAACAGATGAATATGTTCTAGCTGATGGACGTCGCCTCTTGCTTCTTGCAGAAGGTCGCCTAGTTAACTTGGGCGCAGCCGAAGGTCACCCAGCATCAGTTATGGATATGTCATTCTCTGATCAAGCGCTAACTGCTGAATACCTAGTTAAGGAAGCTAAGAATCTTCCAGCAGGCGTTCACAACGTTCCAACTTATATCGATAAGGAAGTTGCTAGCTTGAAGTTAATTTCAATGGGCGGCCGCATCGATACATTAACTCCTGCACAAGATATGTACCTCAACTCTTGGGAGCACGGTAGCTAATGACTTTGGTTATGGTCGTCGATGACGACCAAGACCTCGCAGAGATGCTGGGCATCGTTTTAACCGGTGCCGGCATCGATGTCGATCTTGTAAGTCGCGGAGACGAGGTTCTGGAGGTTTTTAGAAATAATCCTCCAGATCTCGTTCTGCTAGATGTAATGCTTCCCGGTTTAGATGGAATTGAAGTCTGTAAATTAATTCGCGCCGAATCAATGGTGCCAATCGTGATGCTAAGCGCCAAAGGCGATACTCACGACGTTGTACGCGGTCTCGAAGCTGGCGCAGATGATTACATGGTTAAGCCATTTCGCCATCCATCAGAGCTAATCGCGCGTATTCGCACACGTCTACGACGCACTAACGCCGATGTTTCCGGCCAGTTAACAATCGGAGATTTAACCATCGACGTCACCGCGCATGAAGTTAGCCGCGGCGGCAAGAAAATCGCGCTAACTCGTCTGGAATTTGATTTACTCGTTGCGCTTGCTAAAGAACCGGGCCGCGTCTTCACACGCGATGCGCTACTCGGTGAAGTTTGGGGATACCGCCATTCGACAGATACTCGCCTGGTAAATGTGCATGTACAACGCCTGCGCTCCAAAGTCGAGCATGATCCAGAGCATCCACAAATTGTCATGACGGTTCGTGGAGTTGGCTATAAAGCTGGAGTAATGGGCGGTTCCTAAAATGAACCGTTACGCAAGAAAATTAAGGACCTCACTAGCTTCAAAAGTTATATTTTCAACAGTTCTTTTATCGCTAGGTGTTGTTTGGCTGACCGGTTCAGCGCTCTATTCGCAGCTATCTGCAGGCGTTAAGCAAGTAAACCTTGAAACTTCGCTTGCCGAAGCTAGATCTTCCTTCTTTAACGCCCAGTACCAGTTCCTCCTTGTTAATGGTGCGCAAAGTTCGATCATTACCAAGACGGTTCAAGATGTAATCATTGCATCTACTGCGGTTAGTCTTAATCAGGATCGAAAATCTATATTTCTAAGTCGCTTCGAAGAATTTTTAAAACCTAAGGGCGTGGATCTTGCGCCGGACTACAGCACCGCCACTGATGAGTTAAAGGTTGCTTCATTTCCAACTGAATTAAGAAAGCGTGTTCGAGCTAGCGATTTAGTTGAATACCAATACGCAACTCTGCAATACAACAATCGCCCAGAAGCAAACGTGCTAATAGCTGGACGCAGAATTGCCATCCCTGAATCCGGTAATTATGAGATGTACTTGGTTTATTCACTAAGCAATCAGAACACTACGCTTTCGCTAATTAAGAGCTCACTTTTGCTTACCGGATTGGCGCTTTTATTCCTGATCGCGCTAATCACCTGGTTAGTGGTGCGCCAAGTTGTACGCCCGGTTCGCGAAGCAGCTCGAGTGGCCCAGCAATTTACTCAAGGTGATTTCTCGCAACGTATGAAAGTGGAAACTTCCGATGAAATTGCAACGTTAGGAACAGCCTTTAACGAGATGGCTCTATCGCTCGAATCTCAGATCACGCGACTTGAAAATCTTTCTAGAGTTCAACAAAGATTCGTATCAGATGTTTCGCACGAACTAAGAACTCCGTTGACTACTTTACGCATGGCATCTGAAGTTATCTATAGCGCGAAAGCAGATTTTGATCCCACTATCTCGCGAAGTTCCGAGCTCCTAGTCGCACAGTTAGATCGATTTGAACGTTTACTGGAAGATCTTCTTGAAGTCAGCCGCTTCGATGCCGAAGTTGCGGTTCTGGAACCTGTTGAATTCGACTTGGTTCGTTTGATTGATAGATGCATCGAGGATGTACGAGCAAATGCTCACGATCATCCAATTTCAATTGATATTGACCATGAGACAGAACACGTGATGATTAAAGCTGATTTCCGTAGAGTTGAACGAATAATGCGCAATCTCCTCTCAAACGCACTAGACCATGCTGATGAGAAGCCGATAGTGGTATCAGTCGTCGCCACCGAAACTGAGGTAGGAGTCGGAGTTCGAGATTTTGGATCGGGCATTGATCCAACTTCACTCTCGCGAGTGTTCGATCGATTCTGGCGCGCTGATCCGTCACGTGCACGCGTTCGCGGAGGTACAGGTCTTGGACTTTCCATCGCACTGGAAGATGCCCGCCTTCACAACGGTGAGTTAGATGCCTGGGGTGCACCTGGACAGGGCGCCCACTTTGTTTTGACCTTGCCGATAACAGCAGGAAACCAAATATCGGGTCGTCCGATTAGACCTCAGCCAAAAGATTATCCTCAACCAATGTAAATTTCGTATTCTTAGATTTGGTTTTGGCAAGAATCAAGAAATGCATTCACTCTCAGAAATTATCTTTCCTTCACGTTGTATTGGTTGTTCCAGATTAGGTATATCAATTTGTTCTGATTGTCGAGCTAACTGGCACCCACACATCTACAAACGTGAAATATCTGTTCTAGGAGATACCTATCCCGTTTTTTCGGCGGTCCAGTATTCGCCGATCGCTTCTCGGGTTTTATTGAGCGCTAAAGAATCTCAAATCGCCGCTGCAGATCAGTTAATTTCGCAAGCGCTTAGACATTCTTTTCAATTATTTATAAACCGCCTTGGTAGTGGAACTCTTGTCTCCGTGCCTTCGCGGAAGTCGGCGACGCGAAAACGCGGTAGAGATTTTCTAAAGGAGTTAACTTTAGAACTGGCTAATGAAATGAATCTTCCCGCGATTTTTCCACTGTCACACCACCGCAAGGTGAGGGACCAGTCACAGCTTAATATCGAAGAACGTTCCCTGAATATTTCTGGGGCGCTGGAAGTCTCTTCACAGTACTTATCCCGTAACTCCCCAGGGAATAACGCCTCCAAGATAATTGTTATTGATGATCTAATCACCACTGGGGCGACCCTTGCAGAGGCCATTCGGGCCTTGCGTACCGCAGGATTTTCCGTGCTTGGCGCGGTAACTAGTTGTTCGGCTAAACCCCTACGATAAGGGGGCTAGATTTGAAGGAAAATGAAGGAAAGGGTCGTGAATGGCAAAGATTATTGACCGCATCATGCGCGCTGGCGAAGGAAAGATTCTTCGCGAGCTAAGCAAGGTTGTCGATCAAGTAAACGCCTTCGAACCAACCATCGTTGCACTCTCCGATGAAGCCCTTCGTGCGAAGACCGCAGAGTTCAAATCTCGCTTAGCAGCCGGATCAACTCTCGATGATTTGATGCCCGAGGCTTTTGCTGTTGTACGTGAAGCTGCAAAGCGCACACTTGGTCAACGCCACTATGACGTGCAGATAATGGGCGGCGCAGCCCTCCATCGCGGAAATATCGCGGAAATGCGCACTGGTGAAGGTAAGACCCTCGTTGCAACTCTTCCATCATATTTAAATGCGCTCGCCGGACGTGGCGTGCACGTGGTTACCGTTAACGATTATCTAGCCGAACGTGACAGCGAGTGGATGGGACGTATCCATCGTTTCTTAGGTCTAACTGTTGGTGTAATTGTAAATAGCATGACTCCAGCCGAACGTCGTGCGGCATATAACTCAGATATCACCTACGGCACAAATAATGAATTTGGCTTCGATTACTTACGTGACAATATGGCTTGGTCACTAGATGACTGCGTTCAACGCGATCACTTCTTCGCAGTCGTAGATGAAGTTGACTCGATTTTGATCGACGAAGCCCGTACTCCTTTGATCATCAGCGGACCGGCTGACAAGGCCACCAAGTGGTACGTTGAATTTGCAAATATCGCCGACAAACTACAACGTGATACTCACTATGAAGTAGATGAGAAGAAAAAAACTATCGGCATTCTCGAAGATGGTGTAACCAAGGTCGAAGAGCTTCTTAAGATTGAAAATCTCTATGAAGCGGCAAATACAACTCTTATTGGATATCTAAATAACTCAGTTCGCGCTAAAGAGCTATTTAAGCGGGATAAAGATTATGTAGTAATGAACGGTGAGCTCTTGATCGTCGACGAGCACACTGGCCGCATGTTGGCTGGCCGCCGTTATAGTGAAGGCCTACATCAAGCGCTAGAAGCTAAAGAGCGTATTGATATCAAGGATGAAAACCAGACTTTGGCAACTATTACTTTGCAGAACTATTTCCGTCTTTACGAAACCATTTCAGGTATGACCGGTACCGCGATGACTGAAGCATCTGAGTTCCATCAGATTTATAAGCTCGGCGTGGTACCCATTCCAACAAATCGTCCGATGCAACGTATAGATCAAGCAGATTTGGTCTACAAGACCGAACTCGGCAAATTTATCGCCGTCACTCAAGATATTGTCGAACGCCATCGCAAAGGTCAACCGGTTCTTGTCGGAACAGTCTCTGTCGAAAAATCAGAAGAGCTTTCGGCGTTGTTAAAGAAGTCCGGAGTTCCCCACGAAGTTCTCAACGCGAAGCACCACGAGCGCGAAGCATCAATCATCGCGCGCGCTGGTGTGCGCGGTGCCGTAACCGTTGCAACCAACATGGCCGGACGCGGTACTGACATCATGCTCGGCGGCAACCCAGAATTTATGGCTGACTTTGAACTGCAACGCCGTGGTTTATCTCCAGTGGATAACCCAACCGAATACGAAGCCGCTTGGCCCGAAGAAATTGCAAAACAGAAGGCTGCAGTTGCCAAGGGGCACGAAGAAGTTATTTCACTTGGCGGTCTCTATGTACTAGGTACTGAGCGCCACGAATCACGTCGTATTGATAACCAGCTACGCGGACGTTCAGGTCGTCAAGGCGATCCTGGCGAATCACGTTTCTATCTTTCTCTACAAGACGAGCTCATGCGTCGCTTTAATTCTGCTCTCGTAGAGCGGTTCCTATCTGCGGCAGGTTTACCCGACGATGCTCCGATTGAGTCAAAGATGGTAAGTAATGCAATTCGTTCAGCTCAGACTCAAGTTGAAGCGCAGAACTTTGAAATCCGTAAAAACGTTCTTAAATATGACGATGTCATGAACCGTCAGCGTGAAGTCATTTATGGCGAGCGTCGCTTAGTGCTTGAGGGCGAAGATATTTCAAAGCAAGTACAGACTTTCTTAGCCGACACGTTGGTCGCATATGTAAATGCAGAGACAGCTGAAGGCTTTGGCGAAGATTGGGATCTAGATCGCCTTTGGCAGGCGCTGAAATTGATCTATCCAATTGGTTTCACACCTGAAGAACTCATTACCAAGGTTGGATCTCGATCAGCCCTGGATGCCGATTATTTAGCAAATGAAATTCTGGATGATGCGACGGCGGCATATGAAAAGCGCCAGTCCGAGCTTGGTGAGGGCGTTCTGCGCGAGCTTGAACGTAAAGTCTTGCTCTCTGTTCTTGATCGTAAATGGCGTGAGCATCTATATGAAATGGATTATCTCCAAGAAGGAATCGGTCTTCGCGCAATGGCACAACGTGACCCATTGGTTGAATACCAACGCGAAGGTTATGAACTCTTCTCGGCGATGATGGATGGAATCAAGGAAGAACTGGCTAGCCTCGTCTTTAACGTGCAGGTAACTGTTGAAGGCGATGGAACCGAAGTTAAAGCAGCCGGAATCTCAGAGAAACCAACCGAGAGCGCTGCATTGCAGTACACAGCAGCCGATGAATCTGGAATTTCTACAAAGGGCGAGATTTCACGAAATGCACAATGCCCATGTGGTTCTGGCAAGAAGTTCAAGCGTTGCCACGGTGCTGCTTAAAGTAAACGAAGTTCGGTACATAGCCAACGTTTATCAACGCCTTCAAAGCGGATAACCATTGCTCTTAACCGATCACCATACCTAACAGTTACTGTTGATTCACAGATTCCATCTAAGGGTTCGCTTTGATGGATAGTTCTAATTCGTCCGATCTCTTTCTGGCTACCTACTTGTTTCAGCAATTGCATATAGATGTGGCGATGACAACGAGAAATCAATTGTGCAGGTTGGCGTCGTCCAGCCCATATTTCAACAACGCTAACTGCAAATTTCATCGTCCAGGTATGGAGTTCAGGAAGTTCCTTCGCCGATGTCGGCACCGGTTCAAAACCTGGTTCATAGTCTTCTCCAAAATTTGTTGGTACTAAATAAAGTTTTGCGCGTTGCTCGGGTAAGGGTTCAAATTTTCGCTTTTCAGCAAGTTCAGCCAATGAGTAGAGATCTAGTTGTGGGTGAGTCCATAGCGCTGGATCCTCACTGCTAGAAATTAAGCGAAGCTCACGTTTCTGTCCGAAATACTCTTGTTGTGTTGTCATGCGTGCACAATCGATGAAATCGGCTGCGAAATAACCCTTAGAAAGTATGAATTTTTCTCATCCGAAAGTATGACTGTGGAAAGCGAGTCGTTAAATATCGGGTTATGGCCTTTAGTTCGCAGCTATGAATACACAGAAGAAAGCGGCTCAGACTCGATTTATAGTTGCATGCTCACTCTTTGCGGCAGCAATTATCTCCGCACTTGCCCTAACTGCGCTCGGCAACCGAACAGATTCATATTGGATCGCAAAGAAATCACTGGCTCCCGGCTCTGAAATAACTGAAGACGATATCTCGCTAACCAAAGTTGCTCTCGGTGATAGATCTTCAAAATATGTGGCAAGTAAAACATCATTAATAGGTAGCTACTTAATTCGCGCACAAAATGAAGGCGAGTTAATCTCGATTAATGAGGTAAGTGATCTCCCTCCAACCAAGCGTGCACAACAAGTACCAATTGCGGTAAGAAGTGCGGACCTGCCAGTAGATATATCTATAGGAGAGGCGGTAAATATTTATTGGGTCCCAGAACCAGCTATGGGAGGAATGCAGGTTGGTGTTCCACAGGTAGTAGTTGTTGGAGCTTATATCCGATCGATAGACCGTAAATCTGCCAACTTCACCTCTGATGTGGCTCTAACTATTTCGCTATTTGATTCTCAAATTATTGAATTGCTTAGTTCTACAGTTAGCGGCCGCCTTGTAATAGTAAGAGCGATGGCTTAGAAATTGGACGCGCTCGATCAACCGCAAGTAATTACTGCAATTAGTGATCCCGAATTCGAAGGGCTGGTTTCAAGCGCACTTTTTAGCCAAGGTTGGAGCGTAGTCGCAAGAGCGCTCGACTTTGCACAATTACAGAAAGCCATGGCAGAGCATCAAGGTAGAAAACTAGTTGTCTTGTTTTCAACGGATTTACCAGGGACCAACAGCTTCGATCTGATCAACCTATCCACGAGAGAGGCTTTATTCTTTGGATTTGCTGATGAATTAGGAAATGATCGAGGCTTTTCAAATATATTTCCTCGGCCGAAATCTCCCGAGGAACTACTTCTTGTCATTCTAGAAAATATTCGCACGACGGGCGACCGGAAACCGTTGATCCATTCTCCGGTAAACATCTCAGCACATGTAATCTCCGTCGGCGGGGTTCGTCACTCGACAGGAAGCACCACCTTTGCAATTAATTTGGCGCAAGAGTTAGCCCTTCTGGGGTCTCGCACGCTATTAATAGATGCAAACTTTACGGCGCCAGCAATAGCCACTTACCTAGATATTCGCCATCTCGCGGTAGATCCGAAATGGCGTGAGATAGACCCTAACTTTTCAATAATGGAGTTAACGCAAGCGAAGCTGGAAAGCTTTGATTTAATAATTGATGAGGCAGGCAAATGCTTCGATGAGATTATTATCGATCTTGGATCCATTACTTACTTAGCCAGAGAATTAACTGATCGCCGCTGGGTCTCAAGAATGAAGATTTGGGCTAGCCGAAACGCAGATGACCTCTGTTTGATTTCAAACTCTGATTTGTTGAGCCAAAGGTGCACTGAAGGATTCATGCAGAGCGCAGGCAAGTTATCGCTCAGTTCAAAACTCCATCAGATAAAGGTTCAGCCATCTTTAAAAGAGAGTTCGAAGGCGCAGATTGTAGATAAAAAATTCCACGCTTCAGATTCATTATGGAACCTTCCTTGGGACTATCGGGCTTGTCACTCGGCGATTACCGAGCGGGCAACGCTGGTACAAGTTGGTGAACGCGGGGCTTTGCGGAAAGAGATAGTTGCCATCGCCAAGGCGCTGGGTAGTAAAGCGCACAAGTAATTCTTTTCATCAATCTCTTATACCCTTGCCCTCATGCGCGGATATTTACCAGTCACAGTCGACGAGATTGCCGCATTCTTGGCCAATAAATCCATGGAATGTGGCCCTCTATATGCGCCAACCATTAAATTTCTAACTGCAAATAGCGAGATGGATGAAGAAGAGGGTGAATTTCTACTTTCGATGCTCGCCGCTGATGAAGCCCTTGAAATGCGCGAAGATCAGGATCAATTAGGTTTCATTTTGGCGCTCGAGATCTCAGATGATGAAATTTCCGAACATGGCGAAAACTTTGTTCTTTTGAAAGACTTTGCAAAATGGGAGAGCGTGCAATGCGCATTTTCGGTTTCTTCTGACGGCGAAGAGTTAACCTGGTTTGCAACTCAAGAAATTTCCCCGGCGCTCGACCAGTGGCGTAAAGGAAGTTAAGCAATGCCTAAATTAGCCGAGCTTTTACGTGATCGAAGTTCACTTTCAGATCAACAGATCAGACGTATTCGCGAGTTAACTACAGACTGGCAACTCTTAGCCGATCTCTCTTTTGCAGATTTGATTCTTTGGGTTCCGCTAAGAAAAGATTTTAAATCCTGGCCTTCGGGCTATGTGGCAGTTGCACATATCCGCCCAACCACTGCTGCAACGGTCTTTACTCAAGATTTGATCGGAGAAGAAATAACTTGGGGATCGCGCCCCCGAATTGATCAAGCGCTATCTGGTGCCGAGATAATCCGAGATGCAGAGCCAGAAAAATTTGGCGAAATCTATATCAAGGAAGAAACGATTCCAGTAATTCTTGACGACCAAGTAATTGCGGTAATCTCTCGCCACCGAAACGCTGAATTAATGCGGCAACCAAGTCGTCTTGAGTTAAATTACCGTGAAGTCGCACACAATGTTTACCGAATGGTTGCTGAGGGAACATTTCCCTACATCGAACATAGCGAGAACTTTGATCCCGCCGTTCGAGTTGGCGATGGGTTGATTCGGCTTGATATTAATGGAGCGATAATTTACGCCAGCCCTAATGCTAAATCTGCATTTAGCCGAATGGGGTGGTCGGGCGAACTTGAAGGAAATAATTTAGGTGAAGTCGCCCGCAGTGTTTCAATAGTTAAGTTGGATGCTCATGAAGAGGCGCTAGAGGTTGGTTTAAGTGGAAAGGCGCTGCGCCGTGTAGAAATCGAAAACTCTGGTGGAACAGTTGATCTATTAGCACTACCGCTATTGGCGGCTGGAGATCGCATCGGTGCGATTGTGTTGCTACAAAATGTGACAGAACTGCGCCGGCGCGAACGTGAACTTGTCACTAAAGATGCGACTATTCGCGAGATCCATCACCGCGTTAAAAACAACCTTCAAACCGTTTCTGCATTGTTGCGCTTGCAATCGCGCCGCATTGAAGATCCTGCAGCAAGTGCTGCTTTAAATGAAGCGGTGCGACGTATCGCTTCAATCGCACTGGTTCACGAGACGCTTTCCAGTAGCGTTGAAGCTTCAGTTGCATTTGATGATGTTTTAAACCGTCTCGTCTCACACGCCTTGGATCTAAGTCCACGAATGGGGGAGTTGCAGATATCTCGTACCGGCGAACTCGGCGCGCTAGATCCACGTATCGCTACGCCACTTTCATTGGTAGTCACCGAGTTGATTCATAACGCGCTTGAACATGGTCTTGCCGAATCAGGTAGCCATTTGAAGATTAGCCTCGCGCGAAATGAAGCAGATGCGCAGATAATTATTTTCGATGATGGCGTCGGTTTACCTGCGGGATTTTCCTTGGCACAATCCTCAAATCTGGGATTACAAATCGTTCGTACTTTGACTGAAAATGAACTACGCGGAAATATAGATTTAGTTCGAACAACGAGTGGTACGGAAGCGCGATTAACTTTTCCACTTTGATGGTTAAGAGTTAAATTGAGTTGTTCTGCTCCATCATGCGAGCGCGGTTGCGAGCAGCGCGACGCTTAAGAGCGCGCCGCTCATCTTCAGAAAGCCCGCCCCATACTCCTGCATCTTGTCCGCTCTCCAGCGCCCAAGCTAAGCAAGCATCTTTAACGACACAGCGATTGCAAACTTTCTTTGCTTCTTCTATCTGAGTTAAAGCTGGGCCGGTGTTTCCAACTGGGAAGAAGAGTTCTGGATCTTCATCGCGGCACGCTGATTGATGTCGCCAATCCATGGTTTTACTCCTTTTAGATAATGAACTTAAATTTAAGACGCGACGAGATCAATTTGATTTCGCGTAAGTAGACAATTCTCCCTGTTACTTGGTTGATAAACAAGGATGAATGGAGAGAGATTTCCTCAAGAAGAGGTGATTTAGGTCGCGTGCCCCCGACAGGAATCGAACCTGCGCACCCGCCTCCGGAGGGCGGTGCTCTATCCCCTGAGCTACGGGGGCGCAGGTAGGTCAAGGTTACCTAACTGAGCAGGATTGGCCATCACCTGAAAGAATGCGCGCTATGGAAAAGGCATATTTTGCAACTGGATGTTTCTGGGGAGCCGAACGGCGATTCTGGAAGATAGATGGAGTTGTTGGTACAAGCGTTGGTTATATGGGCGGAACCACTGCAAATCCAAGCTACGAGGAAGTATGCACCGGCAAAACGAACCATGCTGAAATGGTCTGCGTGGATTTTGATCCCAACGTTGTCACATACCGTAGATTGCTTGAAGAATTTTGGACGATGCACGATCCAACTTCGCTTAATGCCCAAGGTGGAGATATCGGAACTCAATATCGGAGCGCAATTTTCACAACTACTGCTGGTCAGATGAGTGATGCGCTCGCAACCAAAGAGCTCTACCAGAGCGCCCTAACTGCAGATGGAATCGGCCCAATCGTTACTGAAATTTTGGATGCAAATGGCGTTATCTATTACCTGGCTGAGGAGTATCACCAGAAATATTTAGCAAAAAATCCAAATGGCTATGACTGCCATTCCAGTACGGGGACCGCATTCCCGCAAGGAGCAACTATCTAATGGCTAAAAAGATAGAGGTTAATGAGGCTGAGTTAAAGGCCAAACTAGATCCGCTCTCCTATGAAGTATTGCGTAACGGCGCAACCGAACGTCCTTTTACCGGTGAATACACAGATTCTGAGACAGTTGGTATTTATCGATGCAAAGCTTGTAGCGCCGAACTTTTCCGATCAGAAACCAAATTTCACTCTGGATGTGGCTGGCCATCTTTCTATGCACCTACTGCAGATGACGCAGTGACTTTGATTGAAGACCGTTCTCTTGCGCCACGAATTCGCACCGAAGTCCGTTGTGCATCATGTGATTCGCATCTGGGCCACGTCTTTGAAGGCGAAGGTTATGATGTACCTACTGATCAACGTTGGTGCATTAACTCAGTCTCAATGATTTTAGAGGCGAAGTAATTTCACTTCTCTAAAGCGCGCCAGCAATACCAAGCAACGACGCTGCGATATGGGCTAAATTTCCCGCCTTTTTTATCTAACTCGGCCGGCGTTATCTCTTCCTTTAAATTGTAAATCTTTTCGTAGCCACGCCTCACCCCGAGGTCGCCGGTGGGCCAAATGTTTAATCGCCCTAATTGATGCATCATAAACATATCGACAGTCCATGGCCCAATGCCCCAGAGAGAAGTAAGTTGTTCCGCAATTTCGATATCGCTTTCAACCTTATGTAATTCATTGATTGGGATTCGATTTGAATGCGCCGCATCGGCAAGGCCTTGGATAGTCTTGAATTTAGCTCCAGATACTCCAGCGGCGCGCATCTGAGTTTCGCTTATCTTTAAAATCTTCTTAGGCGTTATCTCGCCTTTAGCCAATTCAACGATTCGGGCGTGGATAGTGTCAGCGGCTTTGACGGCAAGCTGTTGCGAAATTACCGATTCCACGAGTGATTCAAAATGCGTAACGGGTTTGGGATTTCTGCCAATGGTGCAGAGCGGATGGGCAGCGATAACCTTGGCCAAGCGCTTATCTCTGGTTGAAAGTTCCAAGACAGCGGCGCGCATAACTTGTTCGGTAACCAGCGGCTTCGCCTTTTTCACGTCTTGCGCTCCAATTTTCCGTAATCAGCTATGCGTAGGGTATCTCTGGGCGCGCTCAGCCCTTGCAACTTACAGGTTCCTTGCCGTACTTTTACATTTCTTGCAGTCTCGTTACAGAAATTACTGATCCCGTTTTGGGTGGGAAGGGGGAGTGATGGCCGGAATTAAAGAGATCGCCGAAGAAGCTGGCGTTTCGACGGCAACAGTTTCGCGCGCACTACGTGGTTTCCACCATGTAAATGATGCAACGCGCGCCAAGATCGTAGCGGCGGCAGAGAAACTCAATTATCCGCTGACGCCGGCCACAAAGCGCACCCCAATTGGCCGCACAAATAGCATCGGTGTTGTCGCTCCATATATTTCGCGTTGGTATTTCGCTCAAGTGATTAGCGGTGCAGAACAAGCGCTGCGCGAAGCGGGCTTTGATTTACTTCTCTATAACTTCAGCCAGATGAAGGGACGTGAGCGCCTCTTCCAACATCAACTATTAAAGGGCCGCGTCGATGCGCTGATAGTTATCAGCCTTCCGCCAACCGAAGAAGAGTTTGATTCGATGCTTAATTTAGGTATTCCTGTTTCTCTCGTAGGTATTCATCACAAGAATTGCTCTAGCGTTACGATTGATGATGTTGCTGCTGCTCGAACTGCAACGCAACATTTAGTAAATCAAGGCCATAAAAAGATTGGTCTAATGTCTGGCCATCCCGATGATCCATTTAATTTCAGCGTTCCACAAGATCGCCGTAAAGGATTTATGCAAGCGCTACGTGAAAATGGACTCGAATGGGTTCCATCACGAGAAGTACATGGTGATTTCACCATGAATACGGCATCGCGTGCGATGGATGATCTTCTGGCGCGCCCAAATCGCCCAACAGCGCTTTTCTGCGAATCTGATGAGATGGCATTTGGCGCGATGCAGGCAGCGCGTCGTCATGGTTTAAAGATTCCCGATGATATTTCGATAATTGGTTTTGATGGGCACGAGATGTCCGAATACACAGACCTGACTACGATCGAACAACCAGTACAACTTATGGGTGAGATGGCAGCTTGGTCGATTATGGAACGCTTACGTAAACCAAACGCCGAACCTCACTCCTTAGTACTTCCAACGACCTTGGTTGTAAGAAATTCAACGCGCCGCCTTTCACCAAACGAGGCTTAACTGGCATACTCGCTCATATGAGCGATCGTCAGATTTCAATTCCATCTCTTGCCGAACTTCAAACTCACCGAAGTGAAAAATGGCGCGCCTTTCCTCGCGAAATCCTTCCCCTGCCCGTTGCTGAGATGGATTTTCCAATTGCCGAGCCAATCCGCGAGGTAATTCTGCAGATGGTTAATAAGTCAGACCTCGGTTACCTTGGCTCGATTCCAGAGATGGGTGCTGCATTTGCGGGGTTCGCCAAGCGCCGCTGGCACTGGGATGTTGAATCAAATTTTGTTCGCATTGCAACCGATGTTGGTGTCGCTGTCGTGGAACTTCTTCGAGTTTTCGCGCAACCTGGCGAAAAGGTGTTGATCAGTTCTCCGGTATATCAAAATTTCTATACTTGGATTCGCGAAACAAAAGTTGAAATGATCGACGTTCCATTTAAACCTGAATCAAGCGCAAGTGATGGAACTGGCTGGAGCCACGACTGGGATGGAATTGAAAAGGCTTATCAAAGTGGAATTAAGGTTCATTTGCTTTGTAGCCCACACAACCCACTCGGCAAGGTTTACAGTAAAGAAGATTTACTGCGCATAATTGGGCTTGCTAAGAAAAATAATGTCGTCGTTATTTCCGATGAAATTCATGCCCCACTAACTTTTAAAGAATCTCAATTCACTCCATTTCTTTCACTGGGAGCAGATGCTGCTGAAGTTGGCGTCTGCGTAACAGCAGCAAGCAAAGGATGGAATATTGCTGGTTTGAAGTGCGCAATTATCGTTTCGCAAGGCGAGAAAATGCACGAACAGTTAAATAATCTAGCGCCCGCAATGCACTATCGCGCATCTCTGCTTGGCGCATTTGCAACTGTGGCAGCTTTTGAAAGCGGTGAAGTTTGGCTCGATTCTGCTCTAGAAATTCTCGATCAGAACAGAAGGCTCGTTGCCAATTTAGTTTCATCTCGAATTCCTGCAATTGGCTACAACCTTCCACATTGTTCTTATCTTGCTTGGTTAGATCTAAGCCAGCTAAACCTTGGAGAAGACCCATGCGCGGCGCTAGTTGAACGCGCAAAAGTTGCTTTCAATCCCGGCCACATATATGGCGCTCTTGGAAAAGATTACGCTCGCCTGAACTTTGCAACTAGCCCTGCGATAATTACTGAAGCATTCGATCGCATCGCTAGCGCTCTTTAATTCATCTATGACAACTGACAAAAAATACGATGCCATTGTTGTTGGCGGGGGACATAACGGATTAGTCGCAGCCACCTATATGGCCAAAGCTGCCAAAACCGTTCTACTTCTTGAAGGCGCTGCAGAGCTTGGTGGCGCGACCACAAGTGTGCGCCCATTTCCTGAATATGATGCGCGCTTATCTAGATATTCATATTTAGTTTCACTACTGCCTGATCAAATTGTCGCCGATCTTGGAATCAACTTTAAAACCCTAGAACGTTCGATCGCTTCATATACCCCTTATGTAAAGGGAGGTAAAGATTCGGGGCTTTTAATTTCGCAGAATTGGGATGAGCGCACTGCTGAAAATTTTCAAGCTTTAACTGGAAGTTCAGCGGAAGGCTCTGCCTGGCAACTCTTCTATAACGAGATTGCGGATCTTGCGGTGCGTATCGCGCCAGCGATGCTGCAGCCTCTGAAAACAGCGGCAGAACTCAAATCCGAGATTGGGCTGGAAAATACCTGGAACTATTTAATGGAACGTCCGATTGGTGAAGTAATTCAAGAGCGTTTTTCAGACGATATTGTTCGAGGAGTTGTATTAACTGATGCGCTAATTGGAACTTTTGTATCCGCCCAAGATTTACAAGCTAATCGCTGTTTCTTGTATCACTTGATCGGCAATGGAAGCGGCCAGTGGCGCGTTCCGCAAGGCGGAATGGGTGCGCTGGTGATCGAGTTAAAGCGTGTGGCAACCGCACGCGGTGTCGAGATTAAGTTGAATTCGAAAGTTATTGGAATTGAATCCGATCAAACGGGAGTTGCTGTTACTACTTCAACTGGTCAAAAATATGTAGCGAAAGATCTTTTATTCGCGGGCGCACCACAAACTCTTGCCCAACTCCGTGGCCTTCCTGCACCTGATTCTCTGGAAGGTTCACAGATGAAAATCAACATGTTGCTAACTAGGCTCCCCAAGTTGAAATCTGGGGTTGATCCAAAGTTGGCATTTGCTGGGACCTTTCACATCAACGAAAGCTATAACCAGTTGGAGAGCGCATATCAAAGTTCTCGAAACGGTGAAATACCAAATAATCTTCCACTCGAGATGTATTGCCATACCTTGACCGATCCCACAATACTTTCGCCTGAGTTAAGCCAAAAAGGTTTTCATACACTTACGCTCTTTGGGCTACACACGCCAGCTGCTCTCTTTGATAAAGATCCGGAAGGTGCAAAGAGCGCCGCCAAGAAAGCTGCACTCGATAGCCTTAACCAATATTTAGAAGAGCCAATCGAATCAGTTTTGGCTATATGCAACGATGGTTCACTTGCAATTGAGGCTAAGTCACCTCTTGATTTAGAGAACGATCTAGGGCTTCCGCGCGGAAATATCTTCCATCGCGATTTAGATTTCCCATTTCTTGATGGGACTGAGTCAACTGAACTCAAGTGGGGCTCAGAAACTTCAGATAAACATATATTTCTCGCGGGAGCTGGCGCTCGTCGCGGTGGTGGCGTGAGCGGTATCGCAGGACATAATGCTGCGATGGCAGCGCTGGCAAACGATTAGGCTTAGCGCATGACTTCAGATAACAACCTAAGCCCAGAGACGATTGCAGTTACCGCGGGACGGCCACCTTTTGGTCCAGATAGCGCGCTAAATCCACCGATCTCACTTAACTCAACTTTTGTTGCAGGTGGCGCAATTGGTTATGGCCGCTACGGAAATGAAACTTGGCTGGCGCTAGAAGAGGCGATTAGCGCACTCGAAGGTGGAAAAACCCTTACCTATTCGTCTGGAATGGCTGCGGTCACTGCAGTATTTTCTACACTTCCAGTTGGTGCAAAAGTTGTAGCCTCTAATCAAGGTTATTCAGGAGTGATGACGTTGCTTGGCAATTACTCGACCGCCAATCGCTTACAAGTAGCTTTTGTTTCAATTACCGATACCGAACAAGTTATCCAAGAACTTGCTGGTGCCACTCTGCTTTGGATTGAATCTCCAACAAATCCGGGACTTGAAGTTGCAGATTTACCCGCGCTGATAAAGGCTGCAAAAGTTAGCGGAGTTACAGTTGCCGTTGATAACACCTTTGCAACAGCCCTTAACCAAAAACCATTGGCCATGGGTGCAGATATCGTTATGAATTCGGTTACAAAATATTTGGCGGGCCACAGCGATGTAGTATTGGGATCACTCAGCACCTCAAGCCCGGTTCACTTCAAGACGCTAGAAGATGCGCGTAAGTTCAATGGTTCTATTCCAGGACCATTCGAAGCCTTCTTAGCGCTACGGGGTATTCGCACCTTCCCGCTTCGCTTTCAGAAGTCATCAGAAAACGCACTGGAACTTGCTAAGCGCTTAAGCGTTCATCCTCTAGTCACAAGAGTTCGCTATCCAGGCCTGCCTAATGATTCAGAACATGAAAAGGCCAAAGCTTTTATGAAAGGTTTCGGGGCTATCGTCTCATTTGAATATGCGGGCAACGGCGAACAAACCGATAGAGTCTGCGAATCCTCCAAATTAATTACATATGCAACTAGCCTCGGAGGAGTTGAATCCCTTTGGGAGCGCCGTCGTCGCTGGCCCATTGAAAGTCAAAGCGTTCCCGAGTCATTAATCCGACTCTCTGTAGGAATTGAAAACGTTGATGACCTTTGGGCCGATATCGATGCGGCGTTGCACGCTGCTAAATAGAGAAATACTTAAGCAAAGCGAGTATTTTTATCCCATGAAATCGCTCCGCAGAATATTGGCGCTATTTGCCGTACTCGCGGTCTCCTTCCGCGCCGTCGGGAGTTTCTTATCTTGGGCGCAACGCCAAGACGATATTCCAGCAGATGCCTGGATAGATGAAGATGATGATGAATTTGAGGATGCGTAAGTGACTCAGGCTGAATACATTCCTGGCACATGCAATATTGGTGACGGGGAGATAAGTCGCCGCCGCATGGTTGCGATAATTGGTTTGATCTTCACTTTATCTTCGCTGGCAACATTCATCACAAAAGAAGTATCCCACCAGGCACGGCTCGGAATATTTATTCCAGCTTTGGTTATGAGCGTTGGCTGGGTGCAATCACGTAAGAAATTCTGCTTGGCTTATGGTTTTGCTGGAACCTTTAACTTTGGAAAGTTAGGTGCAATCTCTCGCGTTGCAGATCCGGCAGCACGTGCGGCAGATCGCATGACTGCGATAAAGATTTTCGCACAGAGCGCTCTCTACGCCGGTCTGGTAACAGCCGTTGTAGTCGCGCTACCGTTTTAAACTTTTCGGGATTACTTATTTAAATTAACTAATTGGCAGATGGGCTTGGTGCACCCTGCTGAACATTTTTCTTACTCTTCTCCACCTTTGGAGCTCTTGCCGGCGGAGTTGGCGCAGTTGGGGGAACTGGTGGCAGGCCAAGCGCCTCTATCGCAGCATCACGAATTGACGTTGCAGTTAAAACGGCAGCTTGTTTATTGGCCATATTCTGGCGCTTTTGTAATTGAGTTTGCCCTGGCGCGCCGAGCGCCTTTACATCGGCCAACGCCTTGTCTACCGCATCCTTAAAGGTTTTATTAATAGCGCGACGTTTTTCTTCATAAATCTTCATCGCATCTTGATAATTCTTTTGATCCTGACGGAATTTATCCATCGCTGTTTTGAAGGCGTTGTTCGCATCTAGCATTGGAGCGTTTGGTTGCGAACCACCTTTTTGATCAGCGGATGCACCGACAGGTGATAGAAAAGCGAAGAGAGCAACAAGCGCCGTTAACTTTCTTGTAGATCTACGATCCATAAGAGCTCTCCAAACTTTTCTATAAAGGAATTTTCTTAGGCCAAGTATCAAGGCAAACTTTGTGAAAATTCGGTGAAAACGCCGTTTCATGGGGCTTTTTCCATCGTACCTTGGCTATTTGCAATTAACCATGAAAGGCTAGCGCCATGGCTGAGATGATTTTGATCGTAGATGATGAAGCCGGAGTCCGAGAGCTTCTTGGTGACGCCCTTCGTATAGCGGGCTTTGAAACAGCAACTGCTCCTGATGGGATGTCCGCTCTAACGGCTATTAGAAATAAGAAACCAGACCTTTTAATCATTGATATAAACATGCCGTTAATGGACGGATTTGAACTAGTAGAAAGACTTAGAACTACTGGGGACAACACTCCCGCGTTGATGTTGAGCGCAAGAGCAGATCGCGCCGATGTGACCCGCGGCTTAACTTTAGGCGCTGATGATTATGTAACTAAACCCTTTGGGCTGGAAGAACTCCTTCTCAGAGTAAAAGCGATTCTCCGCCGTTCCCAGATTTCAACTTCGCTTGATACAGATCTATCTTGTGGTCCCATTAAAGTTAACGAATCTAGCCACTCAATCACTTTCAATGGCGAAATAGTTGACTTATCTCCCACTGAATTTCGTTTATTGCAAGTCTTGATTGAGAATAAAAATCGAGTTTTAAGCAAGAGCCTATTACTCGATGAAGTGTGGGGAATTACCTTCGAATCAGAGAGCACGGTCGCCGACACCTATATCTCATACCTACGAAAGAAATTGCACCGAGATGGTTTCGAAGGCATAAAAACAGTGCGCGGCGTTGGGTTTGTAATCCAGGAACCTAAGTAGTTATGAAGCGTTCGGGTAGCAGATTTGCAGTCATTTCGATCTTTGTTACCACTTTATTATCGAGTGTAATTGGTGGCTTTGCAACAATCGATTCACGAAATTCGGATTTAAACCGTATCGACAAAGCCTTAAATTTGGTTGTCGCGCGAGTTAATACTTATCCAGAAGAAGCAATCTCGGCTGCGCTGCTAACGGTGCAAGAAGAGAGTTTGGATTTAACAATCTCACTGGTAACCCAAGAAGGCATCGAAACGGTGATTAACAAATCACATTTGATTTATCCTGGTATATCTGATTTGCGGACAGTTACGAAAGGTATTCCTGGCGCGATTTCGGTCGAATCGGCAAACCCGTTCCGGTTTCGATCAGTTGTTATTTCTGGAGGAGATTTCTTAGTCATAGCCTCTTCGCTAGATCAATTAAATGAAAACTTTAAAAATAATCTAAGAAATCTTGGAATTTTTACCACCGCTGCTGATGCGTTAGCGATCTTCTTCTCAATTTACTTCTTACGTCGCCATAACCGTGGCCTTGATGCCCAAGCTCTCGAGCGAATGCAGAAATTTTTAGGAGATGCCTCGCACGAACTTCGAACCCCACTAACGGTGATAAAGGGATATAACGAAATGCTGAGCAAGGGGCAGTTCACCGATGCTGCCGATCAAGTAAGGGCTTTCTCGCGCGTTAATTCGGAGATTGAACGTATGGAAAATCTCATCCATGACCTTTTACTCCTTGCCGAATTAGGAGAGAGTAAACCGGTTGATTTCCAAGAAATTGATTTTGATGAGTTGCTACTTGCCCATGTTAATGACTTTAAAGTTTTCAATAGCGAACGTGAGATTTCAACCTCGATTCCCAGCGATTGCATCGTAAGTGGCTCACGTGAGCACTTGAACCGTCTTATTCAAAATTGTTTGTCAAATATTGTTCGACATACGCCAGCCAATGCACCAGTTGCAATTTCGCTCAAGTCAAACGGCAAACGCGCGGAATTGATCATTGAAGATGGTGGTCCTGGGCTACCTGAGTCAGCTTATGGAACTGAAATAAAGGCGATGAACCGCTTTGATCCTTCACGTTCTCGTGAAAGTGGTGGTTCCGGCCTTGGACTAAGCATCATTGCCGCAATCGTTCAAGAACATAAAGGCGCGCTAAAGCTCAGCAAGAGCAAGTTGGGTGGACTCGCTATCTCGATAGAGATACCTGTTTAACCGTAATCTTTATTTACGTGAAGTCTTTATCAAACTCGCTATTGTTGCAACAGCCAAGCAAGTCACGATCACTGTAAGACTCTGTGTAATGGAAATATCGGGGATCTTAAATCCACCAATTTTATGGATATCAACTGCATGGAATGCATGGAAAAGTAATTTAATACCGATAAAGCCCAGGATAACTGATAGACCTTTTCCTATATAGACCAAGCGTTGCATCAATCCACCAATTAGGAAATACAACTGGCGCAATCCCATAAGCGCAAAGACATTTGCAGTTACGACTACGTATACATTTTCAGTTAGCCCGAAAATAGCTGGAATCGAATCCAAAGCAAAGAGAATATCTGTCGCTCCAAGGGCAATTAGTGCAATTGTGAAAGGCTTCATACCTTTTGCGCTCAGATAAGTAATCAAGCGACTTTCCTTCTCTTCTTCCTCTTTATCGTGAGAACTTTCCATGAAGAGATGCACAGCGGTATAGATCAGGAAGGCGCCAAATAGGAAGAAAATCCACTCAAATTGCTTTATCGCTGCGGCACCTATCGTGATCGCGATAATTCTAAAGACGAGGGCGATCAAAATTCCGAGCAAGAGCGCAAGTTGCTTACTTTTCTCTTCGATCTTCAATCGCGTCAGAATTATTACAAAAACGAAGAGATTATCGAAAGAGAGGGAATACTCGGTAAGCCAACCAGCAAAAAATTCTTGTTGCGTCTGAGCATCGGTCCAGGTCCCGAGATGAATTCCAAAGCCAATCGCGAGTGAAACATAGAAAAGACTCCAAAGTGTCGCCTCTTTGAGTGATGTGTTCTGGTTTCGCCGCAACACGGCCCAAGTGAAGTCAAAGGCGACCACTATCGCCAGAATTGCGGTGGTTAGGATCCAAGCGTTCTGAGAAATCATTGGCAGATCGTATTAGAAAGACAAGTGCGGTATTTTGATTACATGGCTGCGACACTCGAGGATGCAATCGGTGAGGTAGTGGCCACCTTAAAAAACTCGGAGAATTTTGTTCGACTAGTTCTTTCAGGGCGGCGCCGCAATATGCAGACCCCAAGTGAGCGAGTTGACGTTAAGCCAGTTTTATTAAAGGGCGAGATCAGGTACCAAATCTCGCAAAGCGATGGCCGAGCGATGACCACCAAAAATTATTCGCCTAACGAATTCATAGCTCTGGGCCTGCTTGAAGCAGGTTATGCAAATATTCATATCGAAGAGAAAACCAAATCATTATCTATTCGAATCACCAAGAAAGGTGAGGCGCTAATCCACCGAGCAAGCGGTGAATTCCAGGCCGATTTATCTCACGATCGCAATAAATCTCGTCTGCTCGATGCGGCAGATCCTTTCCTAATTGAAATTGGCATTTCTGATTCATCTGGAAAAGTGAAAGCAAGCAAGAATGATAAGTATCTTCAAGTGGAAGAATTTCTCCGTTTACTTGTTCCATCGCTGAATTCGGCGATTGAAGCAGGGCATATCGCCAAGCCAACGCAAGAGCACCCATTAACTATTGTCGATCTCGGTTGCGGCCATGCCTACCTAACCTTTGCAGCGCACCAATATTTAAGGTCTGAAGGAATTCCGGTAAGAGTTGTTGGAATCGATGTACGTGACAGCGCCCGTGTTAGAAATAATGAGATTGCAAAGAAACTTGGCATCTCTGAAACTATTTCCTTCCGCGCAGAAGAAATTTCAGAGACGACACTTAAATCCGCTGATATCGCAATCGCCTTGCATGCCTGCGATACCGCAACTGATGATGCTCTGGCCTGGTCGGTTAAATCAGAGGCAAAGTTGATTTTGGTTGCACCATGTTGCCATCATGATATTCAGGCACAAATGGTTGAGAGCCCAGAGCCGTGGTCGTTGCTCACACGCAATGGAATTATGAAAGAACGCCTCGGCGACTTGCTGACTGATGCGCTAAGAATCCAGTTAATGAAGTTATCTGGATATCGCGTTGAGGCAATTGAATTTATTGGGGGAGAGCACACACCAAGAAATTTGATGATTCGCGCTATAAAGACAGGCGCGGTCGCTGATTCGGCTGAGGAGCAGCGCTATTTAGCGATGGCCGATCTCTGGAAAGTAAAGCCCGCACTAGCTGCCCTTCTCAACCGTTAGACTTGCGCGCATGTCTAAAGTGCTCGCATCCCTTCCAGTCGGCGAAAAAGTCGGCATTGCATTCTCAGGTGGCCTCGATACTTCTGTAGCCGTTGCCTGGATGCGCGATAAAGGCGCAATCCCTTGCACTTACACGGCAGACCTTGGTCAATATGACGAGACCGATATCGATTCTGTGCCCGTGCGTGCAAAAGAATACGGCGCTGAGATTTCACGATTAGTCGATTGCAAGACATCTTTGGTTGAAGAAGGCTTAGCTGCAATTGCATGTGGGGCCTTCCATATTCGCTCGGGCGGAAAGCAATATTTCAATACAACTCCGCTTGGCCGCGCAGTTACCGGAACGCTCTTGGT
>JAHECV010000009.1:0-1400 GCA_024641555.1 Candidatus Planktophila sp. | reverse complement strand
CCACAATCACTTATGTTGCGTGAATCTCTGCAACGTTGGGTTGCCTCAGCCGTCACTGGCGAAGTAACGATTCGCCTGCGCCGAGGAGATGACTTCTCGATTATCAATACAACTGGTCCAGCACTTAGCTACCACCCAGACAAGTTATCTATGGAACGTACCGAAAGCGCTGCCTTTGGGCCAGTTGATCGCATTGGCCAGCTGACTATGCGCAATTTAGATATCGCCGATACTCGAGCAAAGTTAGAGATGTATCGCGACCAAGGCCAACTTGGATCAGGCGAATTTAAACTCATCCGCGAAATCGGTGAAGGAGATAAGAAGTGAAGAAGAAACTTTTTGCACTTATTGCAGTTTCAGCTTTATTACTGACCGGATGTGGAGATAAAAAAATGATCGATGCAACAGATAACTTGCCAACGGTTACTACGAATCAAGGCGAAGCACCAACTATTGGTGCACCAACCGGTAACCCTCCAACAACTTTGATTACAAAAGATATAATTGTCGGTACAGGTGCAGAAGCACTTCCGACTTCTACAATGACAGTTCATTACACGCTTATGACCTGGTCAAATGGCAAGCTCATTGAATCTTCATGGACTAGTGGGTCACCAGCGACATTCCCACTTGCCAATGTAATTGTGGGATGGCAACAAGGTATTCCAGGGATGAAAGTCGGTGGGCGTCGCTTGCTAGTTATTCCGCCTGACCTAGGTTACGGAGCGCAAGGCGGCGGGCCAATCGGACCAAACGAGACTTTAATTTTCGTTGTTGATGCAATCGGTGTTGCTTAAAACTTTATCTAATTGAGCTGGCTCTAGCTTGGTCGATAGTTCGCGCAATATATAAAGCATCTTCGGTGCTAACTGGCATTACAGATCCATTTTGCAGCGCAGTTTTAACTTGCAAATAGAACTGCACATAATCTCCCGGCACGCTGTCGTATTCAGTTATCTCATCTCCGCGATGGATGAAGGCTGGTGTACGGGTATCAACCGACCATCTTCCATTTTCCGGATATAAACCTTGGCGCAGATAGCCTTCTTGTGGATCTAAACCATGAACTACTAATGAGGCTTTATCGCCGGTTAGGCGAATTCTTGGGCCAGGAGAACCCATGACTTCGCACGCTGAAAGATAAGAATCAATATTTTTTTCATGCTTGAGCACAAGGAATGAATCATCATCGGATAGTCCACGAATTGAACGCACAGATGAAAACTGCAGTTCTCCCTGACCAAAAAAGTCGATTGCCGTGGAAAGCAGATGCGGCTGTAGATCAAGGAGTTTTCCGCCGCCTTCGGCAGGTGTCAGCCTTTCCCGCCACGAATCAGGATTTCCTAGCGTGCGATAGCGCTCAAAGCGCGCCTCGAAACGAAAAATATTTCCGAGAATTC
>JAHECV010000044.1 GCA_024641555.1 Candidatus Planktophila sp. | reverse complement strand
ATGCGCGATTGGGTTACCAATGTAGAAACAACCCATTACTTGTTGGGAACTGTTGCTGGACCACATCCATTCCCAACCATGGTTCGAGATTTCCATAAGATCATCGGTGAAGAAACGCGCGAACAAGTTCTCGCACTCACTGGACGTTTACCTGATGCCGTTCTTGCCTGCGTGGGTGGGGGATCAAATGCGATTGGAATTTTCCACCGCTTCATAACTGATCCATCAGTTCGCTTGATCGGACTTGAAGCAGGCGGTGATGGCGTTGAAACTGGTCGCCATGCTGCAACCATTACAGGTGGAACTCCAGGGGTGCTCCACGGAACACGTTCTTATGTTCTACAAGATGCCAATGGACAGACAGTTGAATCACATTCAATTTCCGCAGGTCTTGATTATCCAGGGGTAGGTCCAGAACATGCATATCTCCACGACATCGGTCGCGCTGAGTATCGCGCGATCACAGATGAACAAGCGATGCACGCATTTGCACTTCTTTCCAAGACTGAAGGAATCATCCCTGCAATCGAAACTGCTCATGCACTTGCCGGCGCTTTACAAGTTGGAAATGAACTCGGAAAAGATGCAATCATCGTTATAAATCTTTCAGGTCGTGGCGATAAAGATGTACAAACCGCTGCGCAATATTTTGGAATTCCTCTCGATTAATGACTGCGCTAGATAACTTATTTACAAAGGTGCGCGCTGAAAATCGCGCTGCTTTGATTGCCTACATTCCGGCCGGTTTTCCATCACAAGCCGGTTGTGCCAAGGTAATTCAAGCCTTTGTCGAGGCCGGCGTAGATGCGATTGAAATTGGTTTTCCATATAGCGATCCAGTAATGGACGGGCCAACCATCCAAGCAGCAGCAGTGACTGCGCTAGAAAATGGAACTGGTTCTGCTGAAGTAATGTCAGCGCTTAAAACTGCTACCGATGCGGGAGTGGCGGCGGTTGTTATGACTTACTGGAACCCAATTGAGCGTTTTGGAGTTAATGAATTTGCCGAAGCTATCGCCGCTAATGGTGGCTCAGGTGTAATCACTCCAGATTTAACAATTGAAGAATCTGCTGGTTGGCTTTCTGCAACAAAGGCCAACGCAATTAGCCCTATTTATGTGGTAGCACCTAGCACTTCCGATTCTCGCCTGCCTAAAGTGACATCTGCTTGCGGTGGTTTTGTCTACGCCGCTAGTTTGATGGGTGTAACCGGAGCACGAAATTCTGTTTCATCTGGTGCTGCCGATTTAGTAGCCCGAATTCGCAAAACTACAGATTTACCAATCGCAGTTGGCCTGGGAGTTTCTACCCGTGAACAAGCCAAAGGCGTAGCGGCATATGCAGATGGCGTCATCGTCGGGTCAGCATTTATAAAGGCGCTGCAGGATGCGCCAACTGAAGCAGCGGGTTTAACAGCAGTCACCGAGCTTGCTAAAGAGTTAGCTAAAGGAGTTCGCGAAGGTCGATGAATAAATTTTTGAAAGCGCAACCATGGATTGGGCTAATTTCTAGATTGATTCTCGGTGGAGTCCTCTTTGCCGCCGGATATTTAAAGGTTGGCTCACCTGATAAATCACAAATGGCGGTACGCGCCTACGAACTATTACCGATCTCGGTAGCAAATTTCTTGGGATTAGTTCTTCCTTTTTTCGAAATCGCGGTCGGACTACTCTTGATTCTCGGTGCCGGCACACGCATCGTCGCCGCTCTAGGTGGTTTCACTATGTTCATATTTATTATCGCCATTGGGCAGGCTTGGGCGCGTGGCTTAAATATTGATTGTGGCTGCTTCGGCGGGGGAGGATCGGTTGCTCCCGGTGAGACTCGCTACCTTCAGGAGATTCTCAGAGATGCTGGTTTGGTGGCGCTGGCTCTATTCTTAATTCGCTACCCAGTTACTAAATTTTCAGTAGATAAAGAATCAAACCGAACTACGGCAGGAGAAGTGGAATAAAGATGGCGCAAGCTAAGAAGCCAAATGGCGGTAAAGATAACTTCACTCGCAACCTTGTAATCGCAGTCGTTGTTGGCGTCGTCTTAATTATGTTGGTACCGACAGTTCTGTCAAAGAAGTCAGATTCGAGCGCCGCTATTCCAGCCAGTGTTTCAGTAGAGGACCGCTACGGAATGGTCTTCAATAAAGATTTGACAGATGTGCCATTTATTGAAATTTACGAAGATTTCCAATGCCCATCATGCCAACGTTTTGAAAGTATTAGTGGCGCATATATCGAAGATCTAATCACAACCAAGAAAGCCAAGGTTGCCTTCCATATGCTCTCATTCCTTGGTGGAGAATCGCAGTTGGCCGCAAATGCCGCAGCTTGTTCGGCCGATCAAGGAAAGTTCTTGCAATTCCATAAGACGCTTTATGCAAATCAGCCTGCTGAAAATTCAGGAGCCTGGACTACTTCTTACTTTAAGACGCTAGCCCTGGGGCTCGGAATCGCAAGTCCTGATTATGACAAGTGCGTTCAAAATCAGGACTATATGGGTTGGGTAAAAAACGTGGCCGAAGAAGGCGCAAAGCGAAACGTTAACTCAACACCGACTGTATTCATCAACGGTAAGGAAATCGATCGCAACAAGGCTTACGGCGATTTAGGTGAATTTATGCTCGCTGTCAAAAACGCCTAAAGATAAATAATGTTCCGTTCGATTCCGACTCCGACTTTGTCGCAGTTTTCGATAGGGCCATTTAACGTTCATTTTTATGCTCTCTGCATAATCGTTGGAATCGCCATTGCTATTTGGTTGGGCAATAAACGCCTAGCGGCGCACGATCCATCGCTACAAGGCGTTGTCTCTGAAGTCGCAGTAATTGCCGTGCCCGCCGGCATCATTGGCGGAAGGCTCTATCACGTCGTTACGTCTCCAGATAATTACTTTGGTGCCAACGGCGATCCAGTTGCAGCGTTAAAAATCTGGCAGGGCGGACTAGGAATTTGGGGCGCCATCTCACTCGGCGCACTCGGTGCGCTGATTTCATACCGTAAGTTAGCAAAGTCAATAAATCTGCCTAGCTTTGGCGTATTTCTAGATGCGATCGCGCCTGGAATATTATTTGCGCAAGCAATTGGCAGATTTGGTAATTGGTTTAACGCTGAACTTTTTGGACGTCCACTCAATACTTGGTGGGGGTTGGCAATCCCATATAAATATCGCCCAAGTGGTTACGGTTTATTTGAAACCTTTCATCCGACATTTCTCTATGAAGCAATTTGGTGCACGATTCTCGCGCTTCTCTTAATTCGCTTCGCCGGAAATTGGTCGGCCGGGGCGACCTTTGCCGCTTATGTAGCTCTCTACTCACTTGGCCGATTCTTCATCGAGTCTCTACGTATTGATACGGCGCATCAATTGGCGGGGATGCGCATCAATCAGTGGGTAAGCCTGGCCTTGATTGCTATTGCAGGTGTGATCTTTTCGAGATTGCAAGCGCGAGACAAGTATTGAGCCTGCGCCAAAATTTATTGGCTATCAGGTAGGCTCTAAATATGGCTTTAGAAGATGTCTATCAAAGAAATCTCCATCACCGCACTCATCGCGCGGGTTGGTTACGCGCCGCAGTTCTTGGCGCAAATGACGGTTTAGTTTCAACCGCCTCTCTCATGATCGGCGTGACTGCAGCTAAGACCGGCGGAGCCGATGCCCAAGGATTCTTAATCACTGCAGGTGCTGCCGGCATAGTTGCAGGTGCGATGTCTATGGCAGTGGGCGAGTATGTTTCAGTTCGTTCACAAAATGATATTGAAGAATCAGATCGACTTCTCGAAATCGAACACCTGGCTATCGATCCGGAGTCAGAACTTCTTGAACTCCAAGAAATTTATATTAAGCGCGGGCTTACTCCAGAGTTGGCGTTAGAAGTTGCGATGGCAATGCATGCTCGCGACCCGCTTGAGGCCCATTTAAGAGATGAACTTGGCCAATTCCCACATACCAAAGCGCGACCTGTTCAAGCAGCTATCGCCTCTGCTGCGGCATTCACCTCTGGCGGTCTTGTTCCATTTGTCGGCGCCTTTGCACCAACTCCTGGCAAGGTGGCATTTAGCATCGTCGGATTTACCGTTGTCGGTCTAATTTTCACTGGAATCGTAAGTGCCAAGACCGCGGGCTCGAAGATCCTCGCGCCAACGCTGCGGGTGATCCTGGGCGGCTGCTTTGGTATGGCGATCACCGCAGGAATCGGTCAAGCACTTCACGTCAGCGGTATCTAAACTCACCTCAATCCAGGCTCAATCTGGAGTGCCCAAGAGCGAGAACTGTTGCTACCCTTTTGCCTCTCACTTCTCCAATGGTGGGTTTTTATCGGGCCAAAGTTGTCCCACTTTTTTTCTTAAGTGTGAACAACAGGAGCGTGTATCAGATGGCCCTTCCATCTAATTACCCAGCACAACAGGGACTTTACGATCCCGCAAACGAGCATGATGCATGCGGCGTTGCGATGGTTGCCACGCTAAATAAAATTGCAACTCACGAGATTGTTGATAAAGCGCTCACCGCACTTCGTAACCTCGAACATCGCGGCGCCTCAGGTGCTGAGCCAGATAGCGGCGATGGTGCAGGGATCTTGATTCGCGTCCCCGATGCCTTTTATCGTGCTGTTACAGATTTCAAACTACCTGCTGAAGGAAGTTATGCAACGGGTATCGCATTCGTTGCGCAAGGCGCCGAAGTTCGCGATGAAATCGCCAAGATTGCTAATGAAGAAGGAATAACAGTTTTAGGTTGGCGCGAGCTACCAGTTAACTCATCATCTCTTGGTAAAACCGCTATCTCGGTTATGCCAAAGTTTGAGCAACTATTTATCGCCGGTAATAAGAACGAAACCGGAATCGCGTTGGATCGTTTGGCTTTCTGTCTACGTAAACGCGCTGAACATGCGCTAGATCTTTACTTCCCATCGCTTTCTTCGCAGACCATTGTCTATAAAGGCATGCTCACAACAGGTCAACTCGAAGAGTTCTTCCCGGATCTAAGTGACGACCGAGTTGTCTCACCAATGGCCCTGGTTCACTCACGTTTTTCAACTAATACATTTCCTTCCTGGCCGCTGGCACACCCATATCGCTTTATTGCGCACAACGGCGAAATCAATACCGTTAAGGGAAATCGCAACTGGATGCGCGCCCGCGAATCGCTACTTGCGAGCGAGTTAATTCCTGGAGATATCAGTCGGCTATTTCCGATTGTAGAAATGTCCGGAAGCGACTCTGCCTCCTTCGATGAAGTTCTCGAACTTCTCTATCTCGGCGGTCGTTCACTGCCGCACGCGGTTCTCATGATGATTCCAGAAGCGTGGGAAAACCACACAACCATGTCGCAGAAACGTCGCGACTTCTACGCATTTCACGCCTCTCTTATGGAGCCATGGGATGGCCCGGCATGTGTAACTTTCACAGATGGACATCAAGTAGGTGCGGTTCTTGATCGCAACGGATTACGTCCTTCACGTTTTTGGGTAACAGATGATGGACTTGTAGTACTTGCATCTGAGGTTGGAGTTTTAGATTTTCCCGCAGAAAAGATCGTTCGCAAAGGTCGTCTGCAACCAGGAAAGATGTTCTTAGTAGATATTGAAGCTGGGCGCATTATTGAAGATGATGAAATCAAAGATTCGCTTGCTGATGCAGCGCCTTATGGTGAATGGCTCCATGCCGGAATCATGAAGTTATCCGAACTTCCATCTCGCGAGCACATTGTCTATCCACACTCTTCAGTGGTTCGTCGCCAACGCGCCTTCGGTTACACCGAAGAAGATCTCCGCATATTGATTACACCGATGGCGAAGAACGGGATGGAAGCCCTTGGTTCGATGGGTACCGATACTCCAATCGCTGCGCTCTCCGAAAAACCGCGTCTGTTATTTGATTATTTCTCACAGCTCTTCGCCCAAGTTACCAACCCGCCACTTGATGCAATTCGCGAAGAACTAGTTACGAGTTTGGGCGGATCAATCGGTCCAGAACATAATTTGCTAGATCCCGGTCCATCATCTTGTCGCCAGATTTCACTTGCCTTTCCAGTAATTGATAACGATGAGTTGGCAAAGATCATCCATGTAAATGCTGACGGTGACCATCCAGGTTTGGCTGCATATGTCGTTCGCGGCCTCTTTCCAGTATCCGGTGATGGAAACACACTTTATGCACGTCTTGAAGAAATTAAGCGTGAAGTATCCGATGCAATCGCAGATGGCGCACGCATCATCGTTCTCTCCGATCGTGATGGCGATGCCGAGGATGCGCCTATTCCTTCACTACTTTTGACAGCCGCCGTTCACCATCATTTAATTCGCGAAAAGACTCGCACCAAGGTTGGTCTCGTTGTCGAAGCTGGAGATGTTCGCGAAGTTCACCATGTTGCCCTTCTTATCGGCTATGGAGCAGCTGCTGTAAATCCTTACCTTGCAATGGAATCTGCTGAGGATCTAGTTCTGCAAGGTGTGATTAACGGAATTACTCCTGAAAAAGCCGTTCGCAACATCATCAAGAGCTTAGGTAAAGGCGTTCTAAAAGTTATGTCGAAGATGGGCATTTCTACGATCGCTTCTTATACCGGCGCGCAAGTATTTGAAGCGATCGGTCTCTCCCAAGAAGTAGTCGATGAATATTTCGTCGGTACTACATCACGTCTTGGCGGAATCAGCCTCGACACAATTGCTGAGGAAACTATTGCGCGCCATCACATCGCTTATCCACCTGGGGGAGCGATCCCAGGTTCTAAGCGCCTACCAATTGGCGGTGAATACCAGTGGCGTCGCGATGGCGAACCACACTTGTTCAACCCAGAAACAGTTTTCGCGTTGCAACACTCAACGCGCTCAAAGCGATATGACATCTTTAAGCGTTACACCAGCAAAGTTGATGGCCAGAGTAAAGAGTTAATGACTTTGCGCGGACTCTTCGCCTTTAAAGATGGCGCACGTCCTGCTATCTCGATCGATGAAGTTGAACCTATTTCTGAAATCGTAAAACGTTTCTCAACCGGCGCGATGTCATACGGATCAGTTTCACAGGAAGTTCACGAGACTCTGGCGATCGCCATGAATCGCCTAGGCGCTAAATCAAATACCGGTGAAGGTGGCGAAGATCCAGCGCGCTTTACTCCGATGGAGAACGGTGATTCCAAACGTAGCGCAATCAAACAAGTTGCCAGCGGTCGTTTCGGAGTAACAAGTAATTACTTGGTAAATGCCGACGATATCCAAATCAAGATCGCCCAAGGTGCCAAGCCAGGTGAGGGTGGACAGCTTCCTGGCAACAAGGTTTATCCATGGGTGGCTAAGGTTCGCTACTCAACTCCGGGCGTTGGTTTAATTTCACCTCCGCCGCATCACGATATTTATTCGATTGAAGATCTGGCGCAACTTATTCACGATCTTAAGAACGCGAATAAGAATGCCCGCATCCATGTAAAGCTAGTTGCTGAAGTGGGTGTCGGAACAGTTGCTGCTGGTGTAAGTAAGGCACATGCTGATGTGGTTCTTATCTCGGGCCACGATGGCGGTACTGGTGCATCACCGCTTACTTCGCTAAAGCACGCGGGTGCTCCATGGGAACTCGGACTTGCTGAAACACAGCAAACACTTCTTCTCAATGGGCTGCGTGATCGCATCGTCGTACAAGCAGATGGCCAATTAAAGACTGGCCGCGATGTGGTTATCGCAGCGCTGCTCGGCGCCGAAGAATATGGTTTTGCAACTGCTCCACTAGTTGTATCTGGTTGCGTCATGATGCGCGTCTGTCACTTGGATACTTGCCCGGTAGGCGTTGCAACGCAGAATCCGGATCTTCGCAAACGTTTCTCCGGCAAACCAGAATTCGTTGAAACTTTCTTTGAATATATTGCAGAAGAAGTTCGCGAAATTTTGGCATCCTTGGGTTTTCGTACTTTGCAAGAAGCGATCGGACATGTTGAGTATCTCGATACTCGCGATGCGGTAAATCACTGGAAGGCCAGTGGATTAGATCTTGCTCCACTTTTAGTTCGCCCCGACGTTGATTCACCTTTGCACCGCACAACAGTTCAAGACCATGGTCTTGCAGCCGCGCTCGATAACAAGTTAATTGAACTCGCTGCTCCAGCTCTTGAAAAAGGTGAAAGTGTTCGCATTGATCTTCCAGTTCGAAATGTAAATCGCACAGTGGGGACCATGCTTGGCGCTGAAGTAACTCGTCGTTTTGGGGCAGAAGGTCTACCTGCCGGAACGATTGATGTAACTCTTCACGGATCTGCTGGTCAGTCACTCGGAGCATTCTTGCCACAAGGCGTTGTTATTCGCATGTACGGCGATAGCAATGACTATGTAGGAAAAGGAATATCTGGCGGTCGCATCATTGTGCGTCCAGATGAGCGCGCCGCATTTTCATCTCACGAAAATGTAATCGCCGGAAATGTAATCGGCTACGGATCTACTTCGGGTCAGATCTTTATTCGTGGACTGGTCGGCGAAAGATTCTGTGTCCGTAACTCCGGTGCAACTGCAGTTGTTGAAGGAATCGGCGACCACGGTTGCGAATACATGACTGGCGGAACCGTTGTTGTGCTGGGGCGCACTGGCCGAAACTTCGCCGCAGGTATGTCCGGCGGTCGCGCCTTTGTACTCGATCTAAATCCAGCGCTGGTAAATGCTGAAATGGTCGATATTTTGGCGGTTCCAGAAGATCAGAAAGATTCGCTAAAGTCATTGGTCTCTGATTTCTTCACTGAGACAGGTTCCGAGATTGCTCAAGCGTTACTCGCAGATTGGAACAGCGCGCTAAATCGCATCTCATTAGTTATGCCACGTGATTATGCGCGGGTATTGGCTGCGATCG
>JAHECV010000035.1 GCA_024641555.1 Candidatus Planktophila sp. | reverse complement strand
CTCAACTTTGGCTGAACTCCGTCCACAATTACTTGAAGAAGCGATGAAAGATGCCAAGGTTCGTGCGGTAGCAATCACCAAAGCGGTCGGCAGCCACGTGGGCGTAGTAACTGGCGTGAAGAGCGGTGTATTCCAGGTAACTACTCCTGATTCAACGATGACATCCGATGGTGGCGCATATGACACAACGACGATTAAGAAGACGGTGACATCTACTGTCTCAGTGACCTTTACCGTCAATAACGACTAAATAAATTAACCAATGACTTCGCGCCCGGAAGAGTTAATCGCTTATTTCGGCATGAAACCTCTGCCGGTAGAAGAGACTTACTTTATAAATACGTATATATCCGAAGCAAAGACTGCCGCAGGTGGTCCCGCAGGTACCGCAGGTTTAGGTCTCTATCTAACTTCACCGCGCAGCGCATCAACTGCGCACGTCTTGGAATTTGATGAAGTCTGGCATTTTTATGAAGGCGATCCCGTGGCCTTATATGAATTCCATAGCGACGGCACTGTTCGCACAATTTTGCTCGGCCGCGATATCGCAGCAGGACAAGTTATGCAGCACACGATTAAAGCCGGCGTTATTCAAGCCGGTGAGGTAGCTCCAGGTGGTACTTGGTCGCTCTTTGCCTGCACGATGTCGCCGGGATTTAACGCCTCATGTTTTCGTGGCGTCACCAAAAGTGAATTACGCGGTAAGTATCTTGGTCACGAAGAACTTATCGAACGAATGGGCGTACCTGATGGGCACGAAATAGAGTTGCCTGCAGATTACGTTAACGAACGATTTAAAAATTAAATTAAAGCGGAATATTTCCATGTGCGCCGCGGCGATGTGGTGCAGCAGCTAAAGCTCTTGCCAACGCAGATCTGGTGTGTTGTGGATCGATAATCTCATCTACCGCGCCAATTTCAACGGCTCGTCCAACGCCACCGGAGATCTTGTCGTGCTCTGCGGCAAGTTCTAACTCCATGGCATCACGTTGTTCTGGTGGAAGATCGGCAAGTATGCGGCGATGTAATACTCGAACCGCCGCAACTGCTCCCATCACCGAAACTTCAGCGCCAGGCCAAGCAAATACTCTTGTGGCGCCAAGTGATTTGGCGTTCATCGCAACAAATGCGCCGCCATATGCCCGACGCGTAATTAGTGTTACGCGCGGAACAACTGCTTCACCGAAAGCGTGCAACAACTTCGCACCACGACGAACGGCGCCTTCCCATTCTTGACCCGCACCCGGTAAGAATCCAGTG
Source organism: Candidatus Planktophila sp. (assembly GCA_024641555.1). Next base: position 7,740 of record JAHECV010000035.1, on the reverse strand, counting down.
ACATCTGCAATAACAATCAGCGGAATTCCAAAAGCATCGCAGGTGCGTACAAAGCGCGCTGCTTTTTCACCGGCGGCAGAATCGAGAACTCCGCCAATATGTGCCGGGTTATTGGCAATCACGCCTACCGTGCGACCACCAAAACGTCCGAGCACCGTTGTCATATTTTCTGCCCAGACCGGCAAGAGCTCTAACTTCTCTCCATCGTTATCCAATATCGCATCGATCAAGGGATGGACTTCGTAACTTCGCTTAGAAACAGGTGGAACAAATACAGATAAATCGCGATCCTTGAGGTCGGTATCAAAATGTCCTTGATTAGCCAATAGCGAAGTAGCTTCTTGAATCGCGGTAATCGCTGCTTCTTCACTTGCAGCAATCACATGCGCAACACCGCTATTTTTACTGTGCGCTTCGGGGCCGCCAAGGGAAGCCATATCAACATCTTCACCGGTTACCGATTTAACAACATCTGGACCTGTTACAAATATGCGACCCTCAGGCGCCAAAACAACAATGTCAGTTAACGCCGGGCCATAAGCACCACCACCTGCGGTAGGGCCAAGCACTAATGACAACTGCGGAATACGACCGCTGGCCAAGATCATTGATTGAAAAACTTCTCCGAATGCATCAAGGGATGAAACGCCATCACTTAATCGCGCACCACCAGAGTGCCAGATACCGATAATCGGTAACTGCTTTGCCATCGCTTCTTTATAGGCTTCAACAATCACCTTAGAACCAGTAACGCCAAGTGCACCACTTTTTATTGTGGCATCGGATGCAAATACAACGACGCGATTACCTTTTATTGCACCTGTGGCTGCGATCATTCCGCAATCAGTGCGTTCGACTAACAAAGAAACGCTGCCGACATCGAGCAAGCGTTGGATTCTTAACTCGGGATCGCGCGGGTCAACCTCGTTGTGGACCATAAAATTGAGTTTATAGAGTTGCAAATGCCAATACAACGTTGTGGCCGCCGAAACCGAAGGAATCATTGAGCGCAGCGATTTGACCCGCAGGCAGTGAGCGTGGTGTGTCTCGAACCACATCGACAGTCACAGCAGGATCTAAGTTTTCAATATTGATAGTTGGCGGAGCCAATCTTTCTTGCAGCGCTTTAACAATAAATACAGATTCGATTGCACCGGCGCCACCAAGTAAGTGTCCGGTCATTGATTTAGTTGCTGACACTGCAACGTGATCGGCATCGACGCCAAGTGCTAGGCGAAGCGCATTTGCTTCGGCAACATCTCCGGCGGGAGTTGATGTGGCGTGTGCATTTAAGTGAACAATATCTTTTGTCGAAAGATTTGCGTTTGCTAGTGCGAATTTAATTGCGCGCTGCACGCCTGATCCATCTGGGTCTGGCGCGGCAATGTGATAACCATCTGAGGAAAGACCTTGGCCGACTAGCTCGCAGTAAATTTTGGCGCCACGCGCCTTTGCATGTTCGTACTCTTCAAGAACTAATATTCCGCCACCTTCGCCAAGCACGAAACCATCACGATCAGCATCGTAAGGACGTGATGCGCGCTCTGGCGCATCGTTGCGAGTAGATAGCGCTTTCATCGCGGCAAAGCCAGCCATCGGCAGTTGATGAATTGCCGCCTCAACGCCCCCACTAACAATTATGTCGGCGCGGTTGGTGCGAATCATTTCGAGGGCATAACCAACAGCTTCTGCGCCAGATGCGCATGCGCTAACAGGTGTGTGAACACCAGCGCGGGCTTGTAGTTCTAAACCAACATTTGCAGCAGGTCCGTTAGGCATCAACATCGGAACAGTGTGTGGGCTGACTCCGCGCGCGCCTTTCTCTTTCAAATTATCGAACTGATCGAGCAAGGTAATAACGCCACCGATTCCGGATGCGATTACGACGCCAAGTCTTTCCTTATCTACATCAGGTGTGCCGGCATCTTTCCAAGCTTCCCGGGAGGCAACTAACGCAAATTGTTCGGAGCGATCTAAACGGCGCATCTCAACGCGCTCCATTTGATCGGCTGGCTCTACAGCAACGCGCGCTGCGAAGTGCACAGGCAAGAGTTCACGCCAATCTTCAGTTAAAAGACGAGCGCCGCTCTTTCCGGCTAATAAAGCAGCCCAAGTCGATGCAACATCTCCACCAAGTGGAGTAGTTGCACCGAGACCTGTGACGACTACGCGACGTTGTGACATGAAATTACTTATGCGGCAGCGTTAACTATGAAGTTAACTGCATCTCCTACTGTAGCGAGGTCAGTTACTTTCTCATCAGGAATCTTTACCCCGAAGCGCTCTTCGCAAGCAACAACAACTTCAACCATGCTGAGTGAATCTACCTCTAGGTCATCGGTGAAGTTTTTATCGAGTTCGATTGATGCTGCTGGGATACCAGCTACTTCTTCAACGATCTCTTTGATTCCTGCAAGTACATCTGCGGCTGAAAGTGCCATGAGTTTTATTCCTTTTCTTAAGTTGTTCCTGAGTTGCTATTGATCGGGTCTAACAGGTTGTAATTCTCTCTGATGGAAAGCGTTACTTCCTAGTAAACGGGCGGGTATTGGCTAGAAAATTATGGTTTTGGCGGTAATTTCACAACTTGCCCCGCATAAACGAGACCTGCGCCATATCCGATGAGTAGCGCAATTTTGCCGTGAAGTTCTGGGTGTTTAGCCAAGAGCGCATCCATCGCCAACGGAATTGATGCGGCAGATGTATTTCCATTGGTACGTATGTCATCGGCAATTACTACCGACTCTGGCATCTTCATCTCTTTCGCCATTGTTTCGATGATGCGCACATTTGCTTGGTGTGGAATGAAGGCATCAATTTCATTTACGGAAAGCCCAGCGGAATCAAGCGCTTTTAGCGCTGCCTTACTCATTGAGAAAACCGCCCAACGGAAAACTTTCTGTCCTTCTTGCGTAATATTTGGCCACTTAACATCGGCTTTTGTTAATTGGTTTTCGGTATTTCGTACTTCAATCCAAGATGGATTCATCAAGATGGCGTCGCGGTTTTCCGAATCAGAACCCCATTCGACTGGCCCGATTCCGGCATCTGCAGATTCACCAATGATCACCGCACCTGCACCATCGGCAAAGATAAATGCAGTCGCGCGATCGGTTGGGTCTGTAAAATCTGAAATCTTTTCAACGCCGATAACCAAAACTTTTTTCGCACTTCCCGCGCGAACCATGTCATGTGCCATAGCAACGCCATAACAGAATCCTGCGCAAGCAGCGCTGATATCGAAGGCCGCTGCAGTTGGGTGGCCCATCCGCTGAATAACTGCAGTTGCGGCAGATGGCGCTTGGTGCGGGTAGGTAATAGTTGCAACTACAACGGCATCAACATCGGTGATGGTTAACTTCGCGCGGGATAAGGCTTGTTCTGCTGCGCCGATTGCCATATCTACAACCGATTCATCCGCACCTGCGATGCGACGTGATTCGATACCCGTGCGCTGCACAATCCATTCGTCACTGGAATCAATCAGGTCAACGATTTCTGAGTTCGGAACTAAACGAGATGGACGATAGGCACCGACCGATAAAATTGTGCTCTCGCTACCAGTTTTTACCTTAATCGCCATGGCTATCCCTTAACTCTTAGTTACTTACTTCTTGGTTATGTCGAAGCGCAAATTCGTCAGCAAGAGCTATATCTGCAAACGCTTTTAGCGCAAAGGTTTCTACGATCGGTACTGCGCGCTTTAACAAACCAACCAAAGTTCCAGCAGGTGGCACTTCAAGGGCTCCAGAAATATTCTGAGAAAGAGTTGTCATACATAGATCCCATCGGACTGGGTTACAGATCTGCGCAACGATGCGATCTAAGATTTCGCGACCATTGCGAATTACTTCTCCATCTTTATTAGAGATAACTCCGCATTTGGCATCTTTTACTTCAATAGCAGCAGCCAGTTCGCGAAGTGGCGCAACTGCAGGTTGCATGTAAGAGGTATGGAAAGCGCCAGCAACGGCTAGCGAACGCACGCGGGCACCTTCGGGAGCTAATTCTCCAAGTGCATCCAAGTCTCCCGCGGCAACAATCTGTCCACCACCGTTGTCATTTGCAGCAACTAGGCCAAGATCTGCGATGGCGCGTAAAACAACTTCCCGATCTCCACCAAGTACAGCAGACATACCTGCGGGCTTAATTGCAGCAGCTTTGGCCATTTCAATTCCACGGGCGCGGACTAACTTCATCGCATCGACTTCACTGATAACTTCTGCAAGTGCGGCAGCGGTAATTTCACCGACTGAGTGACCGGCGACAAATGAAAAAATATTTTTGGAATTTAATGCACGTGCTCCGAGTAGCCCAGCAGCAACGATTAACGGTTGGGCATTTGCAGTATCTTTAATTTCATCAGCGCCGGCGGTAGTTCCAAGTCGAACTAGATCTAAATCGATTGCGCTTGACCACTCAGTTAATAGAGTTTTCGCAGCGCTATCTTCGATCCATGGAGTCAGCATTCCGGGAGTCTGTGCTCCTTGACCAGGAGATACAAAAGCGAGCATGGCTTAGATATTAGGCGAAGCGGTGCTTTACTACCTAGTACTCGTGCCTGCTTTAGATGCGTGTTACTAGCCACACTTGAGCGCAATGCGCTGCAACATCAACTTTGCTCGCAGGTGTACAAATTATCGGTTCATGTATCTGAACTGGTGTTGCGGCATCGAAAATTCTGCGGAAAGAATGTCCCCAGTTTTCATCTGGCAAGGTAAATGGAGTTTGCGATTTTGAAGAGTTGAGCAAAAGTAAGAGACCGCGTTCTGGGCCAGCTTCAATAAAAACAGTAAGACTGCGCTTTTCGCCATCTTGCCAATGATCCTCTTGCATTTCGCGGCCACCAAGTGAGAACCAGGCAATATCTTTTCGCTTTGTTCCAGCATCCATCGTTCCGGTGAAGAATTCATGCGCCACGCCCTCTAGATATTGCTTTCGGATATGCGCAAGTTCTGATACCGAATCAAATAAATCTTTCTCTGACTCACTTAGGTTCCAACTATTTGCCCAGCCACCCATAAAGTTTGCTGCGCTATCTTCTAATAAGGCAGATTTATCACGGGGCAGTGAGTAACCATTATTAGAACCATTTTGAGATCTCCCAATTTCATCACCCATTGTCAGCATCGGTACACCTGAAGATAAAAGCAGGGTTGCCAACATAGATTTCTGTAGTTGCAATCGATGTTTGTTAATTAGCGGATCATCCGTTGGACCTTCAACCCCAAGATTCCAGGAACGATTATCGTTATTGCCATCTTTATTATCTTCATTATTGGGTTGGTTATGTTTTTCTTGGTACCTAACCGCATCGGCCAAGGTGAAGCCATCGTGCGCAGTTAGGAAGTTAATTGAAGAAGTTGGGCCGCGATAATAGAAAATATCGCTCGATCCACTAATACGTGAGGCCACATCTGCTACGCCTTCACCATAACCTCGCGCTAAATCACCCAACCAGAACTGTCGAACTGAGTCGCGGTAAGCATCGTTCCACTCGCGCCAAGGATGCGGAAAATCACCAAGTGAATAACGTGTTACATCCCAAGGTTCGGCAATCATCTTGAAATTACGCAGAACTGAATCTGCCTCAATAGCCGACATGAGCGATGAGTTAAATGCAGTGTGGCTGGTGTAGAGCGCAGTTGCTAAATCGAATCTAAATCCATCAATACCAATAACTTCGACCCACCAACGAAGTGAATCAATAATGTGGCGAACTGCATGTGGATTGCTACTGGCCAAAGTGTTTCCGCATCCAGTTACATCAATGTAATTTCCTTGGTTATCTTGGCGGTACCAAGCTTTATTATCGATTCCTTTAAAAGAGAGCGTTGGTCCGCCTACGCCACCTTCGGCGGTGTGGTTGTAGACAACATCGAGAATTACTTCGATTCCATGTTCATGTAAACGATCGACCGCTTCTTGCAATTCGGCAATTGGATCAGAAGTTGCCGCGTATTCACCGTGCGGTGCGGTGAATGCAATTGCGTTATAACCCCAATGATTTTTCCGACCACGTTCCCAAATCGTTGGTTCAGTTAAATAAGAATGTATCGGCAAAAGTTCTAACGCGGTAACTCCCAATTTCTTTAAATGTGCAATTGTGCTGGGGTGGCCGAGGGCTTTATAAGTTCCACGTTCTGCTTCCGGAATCGCCGCATTTTTTGAAGTAAATCCTTGAACATGTGCTTCGTAAATTAAGGTGTTGGCCCAAGGCACCAATGGACGATGAATCTCGCGCACCGCGTGGCTAGTAACAACTGAATAAGGAACATGGCCTGCGCTGTCGCGATCATCGCGCACGGTGTTATCACCACTTCCGATCCCATCACTTGCTATATGCCCGTAAATCTCGGGAACATATTCAAGCTGGCCATCTAATTGATGCGTGTACGGATCGATCAATAACTTTGCCGCGTTAAAGCGCACTCCGTGTTCTGGTTGCCACGGTCCGTAAACGCGATAGCCATAACGTTGCCCGGCTCGGACTCCCGCCAAGTAGCCATGCCAAATTGGTCCATTGCGATGTGACATCGCAAAGCGAGTTTCAACTAACTTGCCATTGACCTCATTGAAGAGGCAGAGCTCGATGGCATCTGCAGCATTTGACCAGATTGCAAAGTTGGCGCCACCATCGGTAAGGGTTGCGCCAAGGGTGCGGGGGTCTGCAGGAAGCATTGGGTTATCTTGCCTTGTAATTCTTTCTTTTGGGTAAAAATTCGGTCGAGATTTTGACGAATAATGAAAACTATTTCAGCTGCGCTGAGCCAAATGAGCCCAGGGAGAAGATCAACGCTGCGCTTAAGAAACCATGGAGTTCCGTTCTTTAGCATCCACTTGATCGAATCTTTGCGGCTACGGTTATTTAGCGGATCAATTTGAACTTCAGCAATTTCAAAGCCGCGCTCGAGCAGCAACTTTGCATATTGCGCTGCAATAAATTGGTGCCCTAATTTACTTGGGTGCATTCGATCAACATGCCATTTTTCGCGAGCATAGATATCTTCCAGTGATCGGGTCTGCAATAGGACCGCGCCAAAAGTTTTTGCCAATTCTCGCGTCGCTAGATTTACTGCCGCAACTCTCCGGCGGCAGATTCTCCCAATTAGATAAGGCATTGGAACGATCTTTGTTGGATCATGAAGTTCTAACAGCATGACGGTGCATCCTCTAGAGACAAGCTCAAGCAAAGTGCGCCGTAGATTTTCAGCGAATTTCTGCGGATTAAAGTTGCTGCGTAGCAAATCATTTCCACCTACAACAACCGCTACCAAATCTGGGTTATGCGCCAAAATCTTAGGAAGTTGAATTTCTAAAACTTCAGCAGATCGCGCACCGGGGCGGGCGGCATTGATAAATACCAGAGGCTCTTGGAAAGATTTTGCGAGGTGATAGCTCCACCCAAAATTGTTTCCTTTTCCATCCGAATCTCCAACGCCAGATGCGGCGCTGTCACCAATTACGGCAAAAGTCACTGGTGCGTTCATCGCTAGGCTGCCCGCAAGTTATGGAAATCGGATTTCTTTCCAAGCGAGAGCATCTGCGAAATTGTGGAGGACCAAGGAAAGTTCTCTGCTTGGTGATGGCAGCGACTTCGTAGAGTTTTATCTGATTTGAGTTGTTCAATTAACTTCTCTGTCGCATCGGCGAATGCGCAACCGCTATTTGCAGCAACTAAACCGACAAACTCTTCTGAGTCAGCCAATATAAATTCTCCAACAGCGCTGGTTGCCGAAG
>JAHECV010000031.1:3331-9087 GCA_024641555.1 Candidatus Planktophila sp. | reverse complement strand
TCGCGCACCTTGGCATGAAGCGATGGCGCTAGTCGGTGGCGGTGAAGATTTCTTAGCGCGCTTAGTTGTTGCAGGCGAGCCAATCGGAATTGTTAATAACGAAGCACCAGAAGTATTGCGAGGTGCGGTAATTACCATTGCCGGACATGATCACTTTACCGCCGCTTATTACTGCGGTGCGATTAATGAAGGTTCGCTCTTTGATTCCATGGGAACTGCAGAAGCGCTACTACGTACTTTTAAGAAACCACTATCCCGCGAAGCTATCGCGGAACTCGCTGCAGCAAATGTTGGATTGAGTTGCTCGGTAATTGCCGACCATTTCACTTTGCTTGGTGCGCTTCCGACTGGATTAACTCTTGAAAGAGTCTGTTCACTTGTCGGTGTCTCTACGCGCGATGAAAAAGTCGCACTTGGTGAAGCCGCGCTAAAAATTGATCCAACAGCTAGCGCGATGCGCGTTGTAAATGATTATCACGGTCTTTCAGTTACAAATCTCGATGATGCAGTGACTCCGGCAGCGCTTTTTCGGGCGACTACTGAACATTTAATCGAAGACTCCGCGGCGATGGTTTCACTTATAGAGAAATTCACTGGCAAGGCAAGCGATGTTGTCATTGCTGGTGGCTGGATCAAGAATCCCATGATCGCTAGCGCAAAAAATAGACAATTTGGAAGCTATAAAATTTCCGATGCGACTGAGGCTGGCGCAACGGGAGCTGCGCAATTTGCAGGGATAGCGGCCGGGATTTTTAAGCTAAATATTTAATTACTTGTACTGTTCAAGCGTCCAGGCGCGAACGCCACCGGCTACACCTGCAGCGTTTGGCACAATTACGACTTCATCGCCCATACGATCCAGATCAGCCTGGCGAATACAACGTGCATTTCCACCACCGATATAGAGGCGATCCCACATAAATACTGGGCGAAGCTCATCAACCATGGCGCGAATCCGTCGTGACCAGAATGCATTTCCAAGACGACGCCGTTCATGTTCGCCGATCCAGGTGTCATAAGTTGTAGCGCGACGCACTGGTGCATGAGAAAACTCAATATGAGGTGAAAGTGATCCGCCGTAAAAAATTGCAAAACCAAGTCCGGTGCCAAGTGTGATTACAACTTCGTAACCAGAGCCAGAGATGATTCCGGCTCCGTGGACTTCTGCATCATTTAATACACGAGTTGGCATCGCTAATTTCTTAGTAAGCGCATTCTGCATATCAAATCCGCTCCATTGCTCTTGGAGTTCAGGATCAATCTTTGTGCGAGGACCAGCTTTGGTCATGTAATGCGGCGTGGAGATAACCACTCCGTGGCGAATCATTCCGGGCATACCTACAGTTGCACGATAGGTCGTTGGGAGTGAGTCTGAAATACCTTTTATAGTTTCAATAAATCGATCTGGTGAAAGCGGATATGGAGTTTCGATCCGACTTGGCTTGGAATGCATCGTCCCCGACTCATCGAGTACGCAGCTCTTTAAAAAGAGACCGCCGCAGTCGACTGAGAGGGTTAAGCGTTCATCGTTGGCCATAGGCAAATTCTCCCACAACCGTTGCTACAACTGAAATTCGTATTTGGATACGCTTATTTCCCGCGTTGTCCGTAAATATTTTGATAGCGGTCATACAACTTATCAACGCTCTCTTGATCAATTAATTGAAGTGTGCCAAGTGTCTTGGCGATCCAAGTTGTTTTAGCAACATCTTCACACATCACTGCAGATTTAACTGCTGCGGTTGCATCTTTTCCGATTGAGAAAACGCCGTGGTTTTTCATAATTACGGCAGAAGAACGGTGACCTGTAAGGGTTTCGACCACACCTTTTCCAATTGCATCGTTACCGATAAGCGCAAATGGTCCAAGTGGAATTTCGCCACCGAACTCATCGGCCATAGCCGTTAGTGCGCACGGAATAGAGCTGTGAATTGCGCTCCATGCCGCTGCATAATTTGAATGCGTATGAACAACTCCGCCAACGCCAGCCATGTTGCGATAAATATAAGCATGGGTATGCGTATCACTAGATGGTGAAAGTTCGCCTTCTAAAACATTTCCATCAAGATCGCAGATAATCATTTGTGATGGCTTTAGATCTTCGTAGCTGACTCCGCTCGGTTTAATCATAAAGCGCTTGCCATCTGACATAAGTTCCGAAACATTGCCAGCGGTCCAGGCAACTAATCCGTAACGTTGCAGATCTATGTTTAGCTTACAAACTTTTTCGCGCAAATCTTTATCGGAACTCATTATTTTCCTTCCGCAGCTGTGAGCGCACGATCACGAATCGCACGCAACGAATGCATTGCGCCGTTGTGGCCAAAGCTTTCGTATAGATCGTTGTAATGCTTATAAAGTTCGTCATAGACCTTTGTGTTCGCTGGATTTGGTTGGTAACGCTCACTTGCGACTCCACCCATCGCCGCCGCAGCGGTTTGTACATCCTTATACGCACCCGCGGCAACGGCCGCGTGAATTGCAGAGCCGAGCGCCGGTCCTTGAGCAGATTTAATAATTGTGATCGGCATATTTAATACATCTGCGTAGATCTGCATTACAAAATTATTTTTAATCAACCCACCAGCTGCGATGAATTCTTTTACTGGCACACCAGATTCGTTAAAAGTCTGCACGATCTTGCGGGCACCGTAAGCAGTTGATTCAACGATCGCCCGATAAATTTCTTCAGGCTTTGTGGAAAGTGTTAGCCCCATAATCAGGCCAGATAGCTGGTGATCAACGAGAGTTGAACGATTTCCGCTCTGCCAATCCAGGGCTACCAAACCATGTGCGCCAACAGGCTGTGCGCTAGCCAGCTCTGATAGATAGGTATGAATATCAACGCCTTTTGCCGCAGCGGCTGCGGTGTACTCGGCTGATGCGTAATTATTGGCGAACCAACCGAAGATATCGCCAACCCCTGATTGTCCGGCTTCATAACCGAGCGCGCCATCGATGATTCCGCCATCTACAACGCCACACATGCCAGGAACTTCTGCAAATTTTTCTGAGACCATGACGTGACAAGTCGAAGTTCCCATGATCGCAACCATTTGTCCTGGGTTTACCGCATTAGCTGCAGCGGAAGTTACGTGTGCATCAACGTTTCCAACTGCAACTGCAATTCCTTCAGGAAGTCCAGTCCACTTTGCCGCTTCAGCGGTTAGCGTTCCGGCAGATGCCCCAAGTACGCCAATCTCTTGTTCCAACTTTTCACCAATAAAGTTTTCAAAGTTTGGGTTTAAGGCGGCTAAGTACTTTTTCGTTGGATACTTTCCATCTTGGTAAATACCTTTATATCCTGCGGTGCAGATATTGCGTACATAGTTTCCGCAGAGTTGCCAGATAATCCAGTCGGCAGCTTCCACCCATTTATCCATCGCTTGGTAAATCTCGGGAGCTTCTTCTAAAACCTGGAGCGCTTTTGCAAATTCCCATTCGGATGAAATCTTTCCGCCGTAACGTGAGATCCAAGGCTCTTTCCAGGAATGGGCAAGATCATTAATACGATCTGCATGAGGTTGTGCAGAATGATGTTTCCATAATTTTACAAAAGCATGTGGGTTCTTAGAAAACTCGGGAAGTTCGCAGAGGGGGGTGCCATCGCTTTTAACCGGAAGTACAGTGCACGCAGTGAAATCTGTAGTTATCCCGATGACTAATTTGGGATCGATTCCTGATTCTTTGAGCACTGCAGGTACGGTCACCTTTAAAACATCTACATAATCTGAAGGAACTTGTAGCGCCCAATCGGGTGGCAACTTCGCTCCTGAGGTCGGTAATTTATCTTCAACAACTGCATGCGGGTATTCGTAAACGGCAGTGGCAATCTCGGTTCCATCTGAAACGCGAACAAGTAGCGCACGGCCCGAAAGGGTTCCGTAATCCACCCCGATTACATATCTATTGGCTAAATCGCTCATTGAATCTGGCACCTGAGGAGCCTACCGCAGGGATATTCGCTGCTGCTAGAGTTGAAAAAGTTAACTGAAATTAAAATTAAGGAGTTCTGATGACTGTCATTACGATTTTAGGCGCTGGCGGCAAAATGGGTAACCGTGTAACCAAGCCACTTCTTGATACAAAGAAGTATGAGCTTCGCTTCGTCGAAAAATCAGAAGCCGGACAAACCCGTATCCGCGAGGCCGGTCATACAGTTATGGAGTTAGATGATGCGCTTAAGGGAACCGATGTAGTTATTTTTACAACTCCCGACGCGCTGGTTCGTCAGATCTCAGACGAAGTTGTCCCGAAGTTAGATCCCGGAACAAAAATTCTCTTCCTTGATCCAGCAGCAATCGCTGCAGACCGCGTTAAGCATCGTGCAGATATCTCTTGCTTTGTTTGTCATCCAACCCATCCGCCGGTATTTAGTCTTTTGGGTGAATCAGATCCAGCAGCCCGTCGTGATTACTGGGGAGGCGGACTTGCAACGCAAGCGTTGGTATTTGCAATCGCTTGGGGAACTGAAGAAGAAGCAGATCTAGTTGAAACAATTGCTACCGAAATGTTTGCGCCAATCAGCGCGAGCCACCGCATAACAGTTCAACAAATGGCGCTTCTCGAACCCGCACTTAGCGAAACGCTAATTAATGGTTGCGTAGAAGTAATCACTCAAGGCCTGCAAAAAGTGATTGATCTTGGTGTTCCGGAAGCTGCCGCAAAGGATTTCTGTATGGGACATTTGCAGATAAGCATCGCTTTATTATTCGAAGAACTTAACTGGAAGTTATCTGATGGCGCACTCATGGCGCTAAAAAACGCGCAAGGTTCGCTCTTCCGTGATGATTGGGATGCCATATTCAAACCCGAAAATGTGCTCGCTAGCGTTAAGCAAATAACCGGCGGAGATAAGTAACTACATGAAACTAGGTATTTCCAGTTTCACCTTTCCCTGGGCGATCGGCGGAATAGAGCCAGAACATCCAGTGGCGATGAGCGCACTTGAACTCCTGGAGCGCGCCCACGAATTCAAGGCCGATGTGCTGCAAATTGCCGATAATTTACCGATTGGCGGGCTTAGCGATGAAGATTTATTAAAAGTAAAGGCGCAAGCCGATAGTTATGGAATCGGTTTGGAAGTAGGTACACGTGGAATTAAATCTGAAAATATTGCAAATTTTCTCCGAATTTCGCAAATACTCGGTTCACCAATTCTTCGTGTAGTTATAGACAGTAAAGGACACGAACCGAACATCCCTGAGATAGTGGAACTACTAAAACCATTTGAATCAAAATTCAAAGATGTCGGTATTAAATTAGCAATTGAAAATCACGATCGTTTAACTTGTTCAGAATTTAACGAGATTATCGATCGGGTTGGTTCAGATTGGGTTGGAATCTGCCTAGATACTGTTAATTCATTAGGCGCAGTAGAGGCACCGAATACCGTAATTCCAGCGCTGGCGCCACGTGCCATAAATGTTCACATGAAAGATTTCGAAGTAATTCGAACCAACGGGCAGATGGGCTTTACGGTTCGGGGTACCGCTCTTGGCGAAGGACGGCTAAACGTTGCCGAAGTTATATCTGCAGTTGGTGGGGTAAAGCGAGAGATCACGGCAGTCATTGAACTCTGGACGCCACGCCAAAATAGTTACGAAGCAACTGTTGAACTTGAAAACACTTGGGCAAAGACCAGCGTTTCCAACTTACGTAGATCGATAGGATCCTAACTATGGAGTTACAGGGTTATAGCGTTGTCGTAACCGGCGGTAGCGGCGGTATTGGTTCGGCTTTGATTACCGGTCTGA
>JAHECV010000031.1:0-3231 GCA_024641555.1 Candidatus Planktophila sp. | reverse complement strand
GCAGTTGATGGCGGAATGACTGCGCGATGACCCACCAATTTTGGCCCGACACACAGCGGGTTGAAGGCGCTGGTTTTACTCTAGATATCGCGCGCGCAGCTATTAGAAACGTCACTTATCAAGGTGTGCAACTCATCGACCTGCTTTACACCGCGATACGCCCTTGGGATTGGTCAACCTTAGAACCTGATGAACATAGCGAAGTTGTAGAAATGCATGGCGAAAATTGCGTTGTAACTATTACTGATTCATTTTCGGGCGCAATGCAAGGTAAGACAATTATAACTTTGCAGCCGGGCGGAAAATTTTCTGTTGATTACAAATTAACTGGACTTGGAAGATTCGAGATAAATCGTTGGGGGGTTTGTTTCTGTCTTCACACCGGCGACTGGATGGGCGCAACAGTTAAGACTTCCGAAAGTGGGTACGATCTAATTTCTGAAATATCTCCGCAACGGGTGATTGATGGCGTTACTCAGGGGTTATTTCCAGCAAGCAAAGCTATGCACTTCGTAGCCAAAGATAAACGATCGCTGAAAGTCGTCTCGACTGGAAAAGTCCTAGAAGCTGAAGATCAACGCAACTGGACGGATAACACTTACAAGATCTACAGCGGTTCATTGGCTGAACCGCGTCCATTTGTAATCGAAAAAGGCGTCACTTGGCACCAGTTTGTCGAGTTTGAAGTTACTGTTCCGAGTAATTTAGGCACAGATGTAACGAAAATAATTGCTAAAGATGTTGCCTCGCTGCCGCGGATCGGTCTGCAATTTAATACCGAAGCGTTGCTTCCCAACGATGACCTCGAAAAGGCTTTATTTATTCTCGATATCGACCATATCCGTGTAAACGAAGAATCTTTATCCGCACAGAAGATTGCAACGATAAGTAAGAGTGGCCTAGCGCTTGAAGCGGCGCTGCTTTCATCACATTACGGTGCCGATCTTGCCAGAGAAGTTGAACATTTAAGTTCTCAGGTTCCGGCAGGTTCTCGTCTACTGATCCACCGCGAAGGTCGAGAAATTGTTCAGGCTCAGGATCTCCCAACAAATGAATCATTAAACACTTTCGTCCCAGGCAGTGATGCCTACTTAGTAGATCTTCATCGAAATAAATATGACTTTGGAGATTCTGTTTCGTACTCAATGGTTCCAACAGTTCATTCGAGCGACATGGAGACAACTTTCAAAACTTTGTACACGCAACGTGAATCAATTGAATTTGCTAAAAAATTTATTGCGCCACAAGTTTCTATCTCACCAATCACATTCTCGACTCGCGGTAATCCCGAAACTGGTCACTTGCGCGATAATCGAATCAACTTTGCGCAACCAGATATGGCGGCGCAAATTAAAAACTTATCTGCGGCGGCATGGACTCTTGGTTCGGTCTTCGCCCTGGCGAGCGCGGGTGCTTATTCCGGAACTTGGCACGAACTATTCGGTGATTACGGAGTTATTTACGCCGATGGTTCGGCAATTAAGTTCTCACCAACTTTTCATGCTCTCGCAGCTCTTGGTGCGCATCATGCGCACGAGATAACGATCGCAACATCGCAAGATAATTCTTGGGTGGCATTTGAAGATCGCGAATCACGAAAGATGGTTGTGGCATCACTACGCCCCTGGAGCGTTGAAATTACACCGAAGGTATTAGTTGGATATAAATCCATTCAAAGTCTGCACGCCGACGTATGCGATAGGGCGAGCCAGATCATGGACTGGTGGTCATATGCTGAGATAAATCCCCTAATCGGCGATATTCCTCTCTCACTAACCCCCTTTGAAATCCTGCTGCTACGCGGATAATTTGGCCAAATAACGCCGTTTTCAGAGGCTAGTAACGGTTCGGTAACGATCGAATTTTCATCGAAAAACCCTTTTATTGAGCGGGGTGGCTATGTACTATCGGTATCGCTTGACCCCACCTATAGGAGGAAATACATATGGCAAAGCTTTTCTCACGCCGTACTGCAGCAATTGTTGCTGTAGCTGCAGCGTCAATGCTTGTGCTCTCTGCATGTTCAAAGAGCGATAGCGGCAGCGACAAAGTTGCTGTTTCACTAATTACAAAAGATCAGTCAAACCCATTCTTCGTTGCAATGATCAAGGGTGCTACTGCTAAGGCAGAATCACTTGGCGTTGAACTAACTGTTTCATCTGGTAAAGATGAGTCAGATTACGCTGGCCAGATCTCAGCAATCGAAAATGCTATCTCTGCAAAGCACGCTGGTATCTTGATCGTTCCAGTATCAACAGAAGTTAACGCAGCAATCACTAAGGCCCGCGATGCAGGTCTATTCGTTATTGCGCTTGACACACCACCAGATCCTGCTGACATCGTCGACATCACTTTCGCAACAGATAACTGCGAAGCTGGTCGTTTGATCGGTCAGTGGACAGCTAAGAAGCTTGCTGGCAAGAAGGCAACAATCGCACTTCTCGACATCTTCGATGATCGTATTGTGTCTGTTGACTACTGCCGCGATAACGGATTCCTTGATGGAATGGGAATCGACGTTAAGGATCCTAAGGTCATGGGAGACGAAGCCAAGACTGGCAAGTACTCAGGTGGCGATTACGAGATCGTTGGAAACGTAGCAACAGGTGCTAACGAAGAAGGCGGCCGTACAGGTCTTGAGAAGCTTCTTGCTAAGAACAAGAAGATCAACGTTGTTTACACAATCAACGAACCAACAGCAATCGGTGCATGCGCAGCTGCTAAGGCCGCTGGCGTAACGATCGATGCAATGGTTTCTGTTGACGGTGGTGGAGCCGGTATCGGCGCTGTTAAGTCAGGTTGCATCAATGCAACTTCACAGCAGTACCCACTATTGATGGCTGACCTTGGCGTCCAGGCTATCTACGACATCGTAAAGAACGGTACAAAGCCTGCAGTTTCTGAAGGCCTTGACTTCTTCAATACAGGTGTCAAGTTGATCACTGATGACCCACAAGATGGTGTTCCATCAGAGACAACTGAATACGGTCTAGCAAACGCTTGGGGTTAATCCCTACTCTTTAGTGAATAACTAAAGAAGAGTGTTTAAAGAGGGCGGCTGCTTCGGCGGTCGCCCTCTTTAACTCAATTAAGTTTCAGTTCAAATAAAGATTTGAAAGGACCACAAGTGAGTCAAGAAACGGCCACATATGATGCCGCTGCGGAGTTCCAAGATCGCGCATCCGTAAGCCAGAAAATCCAAGCCACTCTCCATAAATATCCATGGCTTAG
>JAHECV010000006.1:38018-40996 GCA_024641555.1 Candidatus Planktophila sp. | reverse complement strand
ATGGCTGCTGTTTTGTTGGTGGCATACGGAACCAAACGGGGCGTAGATTCGCTGCCGGCTTTGGGGTTGGCGATCGCCTTAGTTGTAGTTGGAGATCCGTGGCAAGCGCGCGATCCTGGTTTTGCACTTTCAGTTTTAGCAACCGCGGGTTTGCTGCTCTTTGCACCACGCGTTAGTGAATTCTTTGCTCGGGCAGTACCTAATTTTTTGGCACAGGCGGCTGCGCCACCAATTGCGGCGATGATCTTCTGCGCCCCAGTAATCGTTGCGCTCTCTGGCTATCTTTCGCCAACTTCTCTGCTCGCTAATCTCTTTGCCGCACCCGCGGTCGCCCCCATAACAATTGTGGGATTTATAGCGGCTTTGCTATCGCCAATATTTCCGCAACTTTCTCACCTCTTAATCTCTTGCGTTAAACCTTTGGCGCTTTGGATTGCCTGGGTCGCCGATTGGGCAGCTGGTTTTCGCGTTTTAACTCTGCAGAAAGGGCTGGTGGGTTTTCTTCTCGTAGCAGTTGTAATCACTTTATTACTTCTGGCACCAAAGCGAATTGTCACCGTTGTGCTTGTCTTGATACTTGCCTTGACATATCTGCAACGTTTTCCAACGGGAGAATGGCAGGTAGCAAATTGCGATGTCGGGCAAGGCGATGGCGCGGCAATAAATCTCGGCAATCATCGCGCGATTGTTATCGATACCGGCCCTGATCCTGAGTTGATTGATCGCTGTTTAAAACAGTTGAGCGTACGCGAGATTCCCTTATTGATTATTACGCACGGCCACGCCGACCACATCGCAGGTTGGTCAGGGGTAAAAAAGGGCAGACATATTTCGCAGACTTGGTATCAGAACGTTAAACGTGGAACAACTGCGCAAATAGAAAGTACGAAGGGCCCGGTAAAGATCGAAGTTTTATGGCCAGATTCGGGAAGTTATGACCCCAATAATTCAAGCATTGCGGTGCGTGTAACAACCAAGGATTACTCGCTCTTTGCAGGAGGCGACATGGAACCGTTAACGCAGAGCGTTATCGCAGCCACGATGCGCGAAGTCGATATTTATAAAGTTTGTCACCACGGTTCGGCTTATCAAGATCAACTCTTTACTAGAGCGTTATCACCGCAAGTTGCGATGATCAGCGTTGGCGCAGGCAATAGTTATGGCCATCCCGCACCAGCCACCTTGGAACTTTTGGCGCAGGCAGGCGCTAAAGTACTGCGTACCGACAGAGATGGCGCGATCGCAATCAGCGCCCACAACCATCACTTAACGGTGCGCACCAGTAGATCGAAATTTACCTTTCTGCGGTGGGAGTAACGAGCTAGGAAAGTTAAAAAGATGAGGAGCAATTCGATGAATGATTTCTATCTCATCCTTGGCTCTGAAGCTGCGCTAGCCGATCGCGCGCTCTCTAAAATTTCTGCGCAGTTAAAAGAAGAAAAAGCGGAAGTAACCATCATCAGCGCCGGCGATGCCTTAGTTGGAGATATCTCCGATGCGCTAGCTCCTTCACTCTTTTCCGAACGCCGCGCGCTTATTATTAAGGATCTACAAGATCTTCCTGAAGATTCGCGCGATGAGATCACTCGTTACCTGCCCGAGCCAGATGCCACAACCACAGTTATCTTCGTCCATAAGGGCGGCGTTAAGGGCAAAGCGTTACTTGATGCAATTAAGAAAGTTAAGCCAGAAATTATTCCCTGCGAGCCCTTAAAGAAAGCGGCCGAGAAAGAACAATTCGTTAAAGAGTTATTTTTAGATTCCGGTCGTAAAGCCTCTCCCGGAGCGGTCGCTGCCTTAGTAGGCGCACTTGGTGGCGAAATGCGCGAGCTACAACAAGCGGTTTCACAGATCGCACTCGATGCTCCTGCTGGTGTGATTGATGAGAAATACATTGACGAATTTCATCGGGGCCGCGTAGAAACAACCGGCTTTGATGTAGCCGATGCAACTATCGATGGCAATTTACCAATAGCGTTAATTTCACTACGTAGCGCAATTGAAACTGGCACCGATCCCGTGCTGGTTACCTCAGCGATCGCTGCGGCGCTGCGCAGTCTGGCAAAAGTTTCGGGATCGGCAAATGGTGCGAAATCTTTTGAACTCGCCGGCCAACTTGGTATGGCGCCGTGGCAGATCGATAAAGCCCGCCGCCAATTACAGGGTTGGACACCGCGCGCACTTTCTAAAGCGGTGCAAGCGATCGCACTCGCAGATGCGCAGGTAAAAGGTGCGGCAACCGATCCGATCTACGCCCTCGAAAAAGCCTTGGCCACGATCACTGCGGCAAGGGCGGCTCGCTAAAGGTGATCACGCGGGGATTTCACCTCAATTTGAGCCTGAACCCCCTGCGCTGATAACCTTCGCGTCTGCTGAGATAACCAAAAGGGTCATCCAAGCTTTAAACGTTCGGAGTAATACACGTGGCAAATATCAAGTCGCAGATCAAGCGAATCAAGACAAACGAGAAGGCCTACCTTCGCAACAAGTCTGTCTCATCTTCAATTAAGACAGCTATTCGCAAGTTCCGCGAAGCCGCTGCTAAGGGAGATGCTGCTGCAACTACCGCTGAACTCCGCGCGGCTTCAAAGGCACTTGATGTTGCAGTTTCAAAGGGCGTTATTCACCGCAACGCTGCTGCAAATAAGAAGTCAGCCATGGCCAAGGCAGCTGCTAAAGCCGGCGCACGTTAATTTTATTCGCCACAACTATTTAATTAAGTTAGAGGTCGCCTAAGTGCCTGCAATTGCCATTGCCAAGGCCCCGCAACCTGCAGCAACTAATCCGGCGCAGATCCGTAACTTCTGCATCATCGCCCATATCGATCACGGCAAATCAACGCTTGCCGATCGCATGCTCGGCATTACCGAAGTTGTAGAAGCCCGCAATATGCGCGCGCAATATCTAGATCGCATGGATATCGAACGCGAACGCGGCATCACTATTAAATCCCAAGCGGTTCGTCTGCCATGGCGCAG
>JAHECV010000006.1:0-37918 GCA_024641555.1 Candidatus Planktophila sp. | reverse complement strand
TCGGCATTACCGAAGTTGTAGAAGCCCGCAATATGCGCGCGCAATATCTAGATCGCATGGATATCGAACGCGAACGCGGCATCACTATTAAATCCCAAGCGGTTCGTCTGCCATGGCGCAGTGGTATCGATGGCCAGGAATACATCCTGAATATGATCGATACACCCGGGCACGTCGACTTTACCTACGAAGTTTCGCGCTCGCTCGCCGCCTGTGAAGGCGCAGTCTTGCTCGTTGACTGTGCGCAAGGAATCGAAGCGCAGACACTTGCCAACCTTTACCTTGCTATGGAGAACAATCTAACAATTATTCCGGTGCTAAATAAGATCGATCTTCCAAATGCGCAACCCGAAAAATTTGCGGCAGAACTTGCTCGCCTAATTGGTTGCCAACCAGAAGATTGCCTGCGTGTTTCGGGAAAGACCGGCGATGGCGTTGCGGAACTTCTCGATCAGATCGTTGCACAAATACCTGCGCCAGTCGGCGATGCCAATGCGCCTGCTCGCGCACTAATCTTCGACTCTGTCTATGACTCATATCGCGGTGTAGTTACCTATGTCCGCGTGGTCGATGGCCACTTAAATCCGCGCGAACAGATTCAAATGTTTTCAACCGGCGTTCGCCATGAGGCGCTCGAAGTCGGCGTAATTTCACCAGAACCTCTTCCGAGCAAAGGTTTAGGTGTTGGCGAAGTAGGTTATTTAATTACGGGTGTAAAAGATGTGCGTCAATCACGAGTTGGTGACACAGTTACTACTTATCAAAACCCAACTAAGACAGCGCTTGCCGGATATAAAGATCCGAAGCCGATGGTCTTCTCAGGGTTGTTTCCATTAGATGGCGCAGATTTTCCATTACTTCGCGATGCTTTAGATAAGTTGCAGCTAAATGATGCCGCGCTTGTGTACGAACCCGAAAGTTCTGCAGCGCTGGGCTTTGGATTCCGTTGCGGCTTCCTCGGCTTGCTTCACATGGAGATCGTGCGCGAACGCCTAGAACGCGAATCTGGCATCAACTTGATTTCAACTGCGCCAAACGTGGTTTATCGCGTGACTCTTGAAGATGGTAAAGAATTTGTCGTCACTAACCCATCAGAATTTCCAGATGGCAAGATCAATAACGTAAAAGAACCAATCGTAAAGAGCACGATCCTTGCCCCATCTGAATTCATCGGAACCATCATGGAGCTCTGCCAAGAACGTCGTGGAATTATGCAAGGCATGGATTACATCTCAGAAGATCGCGTGGAAATCCGCTATACCTTGCCGCTTGCCGAAATCGTCTTTGATTTCTTCGATCAATTAAAGAGCCGTACTAAGGGTTATGCATCCCTAGATTACGAAGAACTTGGCGATGAAGAAGGAAATCTAGTTAAGGTCGATATCTTGTTACAGGGTGAAGCAGTCGACGCCTTTAGCGCAATTGTTCACCGCGATAAGGCTTACTCATATGGCGTAATGATGACCGGCAAGCTACGCGAGCTAATTCCGCGTCAACAATTCGAAGTTCCTATTCAGGCTGCCATCGGTTCACGCATCATCGCGCGCGAGAGTATCCGCGCAATCCGTAAAGATGTTCTCGCCAAGTGTTACGGCGGCGATATTTCCCGTAAGCGCAAACTTCTGGAAAAGCAGAAGGAAGGAAAGAAGCGGATGAAGATGGTGGGTCGCGTTGAGGTTCCGCAAGAAGCTTTCGTTGCCGCCCTTGCTACTGATGCTGATATCGAAAAGATTAAAGCCGCGCGTAAGCAAGACTGATCGTGCTCTCTTTTTACGTACATATCCCGTATTGCATAAAGCGCTGCGGGTATTGCGACTTCAATACCTACACACCATCTGAATTACAAGATGGCGCAACTCTTGAGATCGTCTCCAACGATTACATCGATGCGGTTCTGCGTGAGCTAGAAAGCGCACCGAAAGATCAAGTTCCCACCATCTTCTTCGGGGGAGGAACCCCGTCGCTGCTACCTGCCAATGATTTAGGGCGAGTAATTAGCGCAATCAAGGCGCGTAACGGTTTAACTGCTGACTGTGAGATCACTTTGGAGGCCAACCCGGATTCTGTTACAGAAGAGAAGTTAGCGGCTTACCTCGCGGCGGGTTTTAACCGCATCTCATTCGGTATGCAATCGGCGCAACCTCATGTTCTCGCAGCCCTTGATCGCACCCACAATCCCGCAAATGTGAAGCGCGCAGTTGATATGGCGCGCGCGGCCGGCTTTGCAAGTATCAGCGTCGATTTAATTTATGGAACTCCAGGTGAATCACTTGAGGATTGGCAAAGCACCGTCACCGAAGCGCTATCGCTAGATATCGACCACATCAGCGCATATGCGCTAATAGTTGAAACAGGAACCAAGCTGGCAGCCCAGATTAAACGCGGTGAGTTAACTATGCCCAACGATGATCTAATGGCAGATATGTATTTGTTGGTTGATCAAATGTGTAATTCTGCGGGATTAAATTGGTATGAACTTTCTAATTGGGCAAAGCCTGGCAAAGAATGTTTGCACAATATTGCTTATTGGAAGAGCGCCAATTGGTGGGGTCTTGGGCCTGGTGCGCATTCACACGTTGATAGAAAACGTTTCTGGAATGTGAAACATCCAACTGCATATAAACAAAAATTATTTGCCGGCCAATCACCAATTGCAGATTCCGAAGAGCTAACCACCGAACAAATCCGTGATGAATCGATCATGTTGGCTATCCGGATGCGTACCGGATTAGCGCTTTCACTCCTTAGTGATACAGGAAAAGAAAATTTGGCGGCCTATAAATCTTCGGGCCATGTAGAGATAATTAATGATGCGATCCAACTAACTGCAAAAGGGCGATTAATCGCTGATCGTTTAGTCCGAGAGGCGCTGGCCTAAGCGCCTGTAGTACCTTTAGCCCATGACTACTACCGCAACCATAATCCTGGCATTTCTAGCCGTCGTCTTTGTAATCTCTGGCCTCTCCAAAGCCAGCGGCAACCCAAAAGGACTTTCCGGCACTCGTGATGTAAATGTCAAAGATGGAATTGCGCGAGTAATCGGCACTTTTGAAGCGCTCTTGGCGCTGGGCTTAATCCTTGGTTTGAAGTGGAACTGGATGGCCTACTTTCCACTTGTTGGGCTGTGGTTCTTTATGGCGGGAGCGATCTTCGTTCATTTCAAAGCCAATAAAGCTAAGACTGCATTTCCAGCCTTCTTTCTATTAACCCTTATTTCAATCGCCCTAGTTTTAATTTAAAGCCCAACTAAAGAGAAGAACTATAGATAAAGCTATGCAATCACAACGTCGCCTCGAGATATTGCGCGCCATCGTTGATGAGTACGTAGCAACCCAAGAACCTGTCGGCTCTAAGGCTATTGCCGATAAAACTTCTCTCGGCCTTTCACCGGCCACGATCCGCAACGAGATGGCAGTTCTTGAAGATGAAGGTTTGATTACCCATCCCCATACCTCAGCCGGTCGAATTCCAACCGATCGTGGCTATCGCGTATTTGTAGATAAGTTAGCAACAGTTAAACCAATGTCATCTGCCGAACGTCGTGCAATTGAAACCTTTTTAGATGAAGCAAACAATTTGGAGCAGTTGATGAAGAGATCTGCCAAGTTATTGGCCGATTTAACGAAACAAGTTGCTGTTATTACTTATCCCATCACTGGCGATAGCGCGAGCAGCGAAAAGATGACTATTTCAGGAACTGCCAACCTGGCGCGTTCTGGTGAAAATTTAGGAACATCGCTATCGCCAATTCTAGAAGCGCTGGAAGAACAAGTTGTTTTACTACGTCTACTTGGCGATGCTAACGACACCGTGCAAGTGCGTATCGGTGGCGAGCAAAGCGAGAGCAATTTACGCCAAACTTCTCTTGTAACGGTTGGTTATGGCGCACCTGAATCACCTGTTGGGGCGTTGGGTATTTTGGGGCCAACCCGAATGGATTACGCCGGTTCTATGGCTGCAGTTTCTGCGGTTGCCCGCTATGTTGGGCGCTACATTGCGGAGGCTAATTAATAAATGTCTGACCATTACCAAACGCTCGGCGTTGATCGCGGGGCAAGTGCAGATGAGATAAAAAAGGCCTACCGCAAAATAGCCCGCGAACTTCATCCGGATGTAAATCCCGATCCTGCAGTGCAAGATAAATTTAAGGAAGTTACCGCTGCCTATGAAGTTTTAAGTGACCCGCAGAAACGCCAGTCATATGACATGGGCGGTTCGGGTTTCGGTGGATTCGGCGGCGGATTTGGTGGCGGTGGCTTCAGCGACATCATGGATGCATTCTTCGGGGGAGGCCAGAACCGCGGACCACGTCCACGAATGCGCCAAGGACAAGATGCGCTGATTCGCGTTGAAGTAGATTTAAACGAAGCTTGCTTTGGTACTGAGCGAGATATCTCTGTTGAAAACGCTGTCACATGCACCAAGTGCAGTGGACAAGGTTCGGCAGATTCCTCTGCGCCAGCAATGTGTCAAGTTTGTAAGGGCCGGGGTGAAACGCAACAAGTACA
Organism: Candidatus Planktophila sp.; assembly: GCA_024641555.1. The sequence goes on along the minus strand of JAHECV010000006.1, from coordinate 33,410 downwards.
ACGTTCCTTCTTAGGACAAGTTATGACTTCGCGCCCATGTTCTGCATGTCAGGGTTATGGCAGCGTTATTCAAAACCCTTGTCGCGAATGTGCTGGCGATGGACGGGTACGCGCCAGACAAAATATCAGCGTCAAGATTCCGGCCGGTGTTGAAACCGGTAACCGAATTCAATTAGCTGGTCGCGGAGAAGTTGGCGCAGGTGGCGGTCCCGCAGGCGATCTATATGTGGAAATCGTTGAAGCAGAACATCCATTCTTAATTCGCGACGGGCATAACTTGCATGTGGCGATAGAAGTTTCATTCGCGGCAGCGGCACTTGGCACTAAGGTAAAAGTCGAATCTCTTGATGGCGAGATTGAAGTTGAAGTGCGCCCCGGCACGCAAAGCGGAGCGACGATTCCAATCCGCGGAAAAGGTATGACTCGCCTGCGCGCCGGCTCGCGCGGTGATCTAATCGTTCACGTAGAAGTTCAGACGCCGCATAAGTTAAATCGCGAACAAGAAGATTTGCTCCGTAAATTTGCGGCATCGCGCGGTGAAAAGCCAGGAGATGTAAAGATCAAAGGTCACGAACAAGGTTTCTTTAGCAAATTTAGAGATGCCTTTGGCCGTTAATGCTTAGCCTATTCTTTGTTGCTGATCTGCCAACAACGGTTGGAACTACTTATCAATTTGCGGGCGATGATGCCGCGCATGCGATCCGGGTATTGCGCACCCAAGTTGGCGACTCTTTAGCGCTATCAAATGGCCAAGGCTCTTGGTCGGTTGTAAAAGTTTTAACGGTTGGCAAGAAAGATATGAGCGTTCAGGTCATAACAACTGGATTTGAAGAAGCGCTACCAGTCGAATTTCATGTGGCACAGGCGTTAACTAAGGGTGATCGCTTAAAAGAGACTATCGAGTTAAATACCGCAGGCGGTGCCGATGTAATTCTGCTTTGGGCTGCTGCGCGATCTATCGGTAAGGCAACTCCAGATCTCATACAGAAGTTGGCAACAACAGCGCGTGAAGCGAGTAAACAGACTCGTCGTAATCGAATTCCATTTGTTATGGGAGTACTTGACGCCAAAAAAATTGCAGCCGAAATTGCAAATTATGATTTAGCAATCGTCTTCCATGAAAGCGCACAACAGAAGTTAACTGATGTAGTTAACCCAACCGCAAAGAAAGTATTAGTAATCATCGGACCCGAAGGCGGACTAACTGATGAAGAGCTAGCGCTATTTACCGCAGCCGGTGCAAAGACTGCCTTGCTTGGTCGCCCCATATTTCGCTCAGCACATGCTGGAATGGCGGCCTTATCTGGCTTAAACGCTTCCTTGCGAATCTGGTAAAGGTATAGTCGCGCTCATGGCACTTGATCCAGATTGCATCTTCTGCAAAATTATTGAAGGTCAGATTCCGGCAGAAATTCTTTACCGCAGTGAAAATGTCGTTGCCTTTAACGATTTAAATCCACAAGCGCCGACCCATGTTCTTTTAATTCCGACGGTGCATACCGAAAACGCGGCTTCGCTTGCCAAGATCTCGCCAACGATTACCGCTGATTTATTTACCGCCGCCGCCGAGATCGCTGCAGAACGCGCGTTGACTGGCTATCGCACCGTCTTTAACACCGGCGCCGATGCTGGCCAGAGCGTCTTTCACGCTCATTTACATCTCTTGGGCGGGCGTGGACTCGCTTGGCCACCCGGTTAAAAGTAGTATCAGCGATATATGGAACGCACTTTAATAACCGTCCCACCTGCGATTCCGATGGTCTCACTCATCGGAGCAAACGATGCCAATTTGCGAGCCATCGAAGCAGCTTTTCCCAGCGTTAATATCACGGTTCGCAGTAACGAGATAACTCTGCGCGGTCCACATATCGATGTAATTGCAATTGAAAAGCTATTTACCGAGATGACCGTAGTTATTCGATCCGGACAATCCTTAAGCGTTGATGCAGTTCAACGGAGCATCGCTATGTTGGGAAATGAACCAGCCGAAAGTCCAGCCGAAGTCTTATCGTTAAATATCGTATCTAACCGCGGTCGCACCATTAGACCCAAGACTGCAAATCAAAAACGCTATGTAGATGCGATTGAAGAGAACACCATCACCTTTGGAATCGGTCCGGCAGGTACCGGAAAGACTTATCTGGCGATGGCCAAAGCCGTTGCTGCGTTACAGGCTAAGAAAGTAAATCGCATCGTTTTAACTCGTCCCGCAGTTGAGGCCGGCGAAAGTTTGGGATTCTTACCAGGCACTCTCAGCGAGAAGATCGATCCGTACTTACGTCCACTCTTTGATGCTCTGCACGACATGATTGATGTCGATTCGATTCCACGATTGATTCAAACAGGTGTCATTGAAGTTGCTCCACTGGCATATATGCGCGGTCGCACCTTAAACGACTCTTTTATTATCTTGGATGAAGCCCAGAACACCACGCCAGAACAGATGAAGATGTTCTTAACTCGACTAGGTTTTGGCTCAAAGATGGTGGTCACTGGCGATGTGACGCAAGTAGATCTCCCAAATGGCGCCAAGTCTGGACTTCGTGTGATCACAGATATCTTGCAAGGTATCGATGACATCGCATTCCTTGAGTTAACCGCTGAAGATGTAGTTCGTCACCGATTGATCGGCGATATCGTTAAGGCCTACGCAGAATTTGATGCGGCAAAGACCGCCCCACGCAATATCCGAAACTCATAATTTAAATAACCATGACCATAGAAATCACCAATAAATCTGGCGAACTCGTGCCCGCAGATCAAGTGCGCGCGCTACTTGAGCACAGTCTGGGGCAGTTAAAGCTCAATCCTGATTGTGAAGTTAATTTGGTTTTTGTCGATGAAAATGAGATGACCGAACTTCACATTAAATGGATGGATGAGCCAGGACCAACTGATGTTTTGTCCTTCCCAATGGATATGCCCGAAAACCCTGAGGATGCAGTAACCCTCGGCGACATCGTTATCGCGCCCACAGTTGCTGCAAGTCAGGCCAAGACTGCGGGCCATTCCACAGAACACGAAATCTTTATCCTTGCAGCACATGGATTACTGCATATTTTGGGTTATGACCATGCCAATAAGGAAGATGAGAAAATTATGTTCACCCTGCAAGAAGATTTAGTTAAGAACTGGCAGGCGAGTCTATGAATCTGACAAATATCACCGCAATCGTCGCACTTATCGCATTTGCTGGGTTTCTGGCTGCATCAGAATCCGCGCTTACCGCTATCTCACGCGTCTTAATTGAAGAACTGGAAAGCAAGCGTGGGGGACACCTGCTCAAGAAGTATTCGCAGCACCCTTCTCGTTATTTAAATGTACTTTTACTAGTTCGAAAGATTTGCGAATTTACTGCTGCGGCGCTGTTGGCAGTTGCGTTGCTGCGCCAGTACTCATCGGCACAAGCGATGATCACAACCGTTGTGGTTATGGTTGTCCTTTCATACGTTGTAGTCGGAGTTGGACCCCGTACTTTAGGGCGCCAACAACCACATAAGTGGGCGCGCGCCGGAATTTCGGTTGCCTACTTTTTGGCATTTATCTTGGGTCCAGTTACCAACTTATTGATCGCGATCGGTAACGCCATTACCCCAGGTAAAGGTTTTCGGGGTGGCCCATTTACCAATGAAGCCGAACTTCGCGACCTGGTAGATCAAGCCCACGAACGTGGATTAGTGGAATCCGATGAGCACGAGATGATCCACTCAGTATTTGAACTCGGCGATACCTTGGTGCGGGAGTTGATGGTGCACCGAACAGATATGGTTTGGATTGAGCGCGATAAGACCTTACGTCAGGCGCTTTCACTGGCGCTGCGCAGCGGTTACTCACGTATACCTGTCGTTGGCGAGAATCTCGACAAGATCATCGGTATCGCCTATGTAAAAGATTTAGCTAAGCGCGCCCTTGATCACCATGAGGCTGAAACATCTGAAAAAGTTGAACAACATATGCGCCCTGCGGTATTTGTTCCAGAAATTAAGATTGCGGCAGAACTATTGAAAGAGATGCAGCGCGATCAGATTCACTTGGCGATCGTGGTCGATGAATACGGCGGAACTGCCGGCATCATTACGATCGAAGATATCATCGAAGAAATTGTTGGTGAGATTGCCGATGAGTTTGATGATGGCGTTGAAGCATTTACCTGGATCAACGAAGATAAGGCGCGCGCCAAAGCAACTTTGCATATCGAAGATCTCGCAGATGAGTTAAAGATCGAGATTGAGAAAGAAGACTTTGAAGATGTCGACACAATTGGTGGGCTAATGGCGCAGAAGCTCGGGCGAGTACCAATCGCCGGAAGCACTATTTCAATGTCGGGTTGGTCAATTACATCAGAGCGCCCCCTTGGTCGTCGTCGTAAAATTAGCTCGGTAATTATTGAGAGAGTCAAAGAGGGAGAGGTTGATGAGCATGAGTGATGCAACCTTAGATAACCGCTTTGAAAACCCCGAAGATCAAAAGTTAGCGACTCTTGCTACATCAACTCTTGCACGCTCTGGTGCAGAGCAAGCCGCAGCGCTACGTGATTCAACTGGCCGTACCTACGTTGCCATTAACGTGGCATCGCCAGATTTAACACTTGATGCAGTTGAAGCGGTATTTGTTGTGGCCCTGGCATCACAAATATCAGGTATCGAAGGCGTTGTTTATGCAGGATTGCCAGATGCCAAAGTTGCAGTGATTAAGCAACACTCCGCTCTTGCTTCGCTCTTTTATATCGATGCAAATGGAAGTGTGACAAGGGCGTAAGATAGCCCAATGCGTATTGTTCGCTTCTCACCAGGCCCGGAATCAGGTTTAGGTACCGATCCGCTCTTTGGCATCCTCGAAGATGACAATCAGATCAGCGTTATCTCCGGAGATCCGATCTATCACGGCGTAACTAAGACCGCGGCAAAGGTTGAACTGACCAAAGTTCGCTTACTTGCCCCCGTTATTCCGCGCAGCAAGATCGTTGCCGTCGGTAAGAACTATGCCGACCATGCAAAAGAGATGGGTTCAGAAGTTCCGAAAGAACCAATAATCTTCCTTAAACCAAATACATCAGTTATTGGGCCGGGTGACACCATCGTCTGGCCAGCCATGGCGCCAACAATTGATTATGAAGCAGAGCTCGCCGTCGTCATCGGTCGCGTTTGTAAAGATGTACCAAAAGAGCGCGTTTCTGAAGTTATCTTTGGATACACCTTGGCCAATGACGTTACCTGTCGCGAACTTCAAAAGAGCGATGGCCAATGGGCGCGCGCTAAGGGTTTTGATACCTTCTGCCCGCTCGGTCCATGGATCGAAACTGATTTTGTGCCCGGCACGCAACGAATTTTTTCTAAGGTCAATGACGAGATACGCCAAGATGCAACCCTTGATCAGATGATCTTTAGCGTTGCCGATATCGTGGTATTTGTTTCGCAGGTAATGACGCTATTGCCGGGGGATGTAATCATCACCGGAACTCCCGCTGGAATCGGTCCACTGATCGAACGTGGCAACGTCGTTATCGGAATCGATGGCTTGGGCCAACTAACAAATAAGGTGAGTGCAAAACCGTGACGGCAAATATCGCAAATAGAAAAGTAAAAGTTCGTTTTGCACCTTCTCCAACTGGTGACCTGCATGTCGGAAATATCCGCACTGCGCTCTTTGACTGGGCCTATGCGCGCCACACAGGTGGCACATTCTTATTCCGTATTGAAGATACCGATACAACTCGCGTCACCGACGAGTACATCCAAGCTGCTATCGATACTTTGAAATGGCTTGGTCTCAATTGGGATGAGGGCCCAGAGGTCGGTGGCGAAAATGGTCCTTATCTACAATCACAACGTTTAGATATCTATGCACATTGGGCACAGAAGTTTTTAGATCAGAAAGATGCGTATCACTGCTACTGCTCACCTGAAGAGCTAGAAGCAGTGCGCGAAGCACAACGCGCAGCAAATGTGGCACCTGGCTATAACGGACACTGCCGCGATTTAACCTCCGACCAGATTGCAGCCTATAAAGCGCAAGGTCGCGAAGCAGTTATCCGCATGCGCATGCCAGAGGGCTCAACAACCTTTAACGATGAGATCCGTGGCGAAGTTACCTTCGACCACAAATTCGTCCCTGACTTTGTGCTTGTTCGCGCAGACGGATCACCGCTTTATACCTTGGCAGTTGCGGTCGATGATATTTTGATGAAGGTAACTCACGTGCTACGCGGTGAAGATCTGCTCTCATCTACACCTCGTCAGATCCGCGTCTATCAGGCGATGGGCGTTGCGATTGAAGATTATCCAATCTTTGCCCACCTGCCGTTCGTTATGGGCCAAGACAATGCCAAACTTTCTAAGCGAAACGGCGAAGTATCTATCGCTTGGTATCGCGAACAAGGATATTTACCTGAAGCAATCTGTAACTATTTAGCGCTCCTCGGTTGGTCACCTGGTGAAGATCGTGAAAATGTAACCATGGCCGAACTTTGCGAATTGTTTACTGTAGATAAAGTTCACTCTTCACCTGCCCGCTTTGATATGAAGAAGCTGGAAGCGATCAACGGCGATAAGATCCGTGCTCTCACTCTTGATGAATTTCTAAAGTGGGCGCTACCTTTCTTAACCAAAGCCGGCGTAATCACTGGTTCAGATTCAGAAATTGCCCTTGTTAAACAAGCGCTGCCACTAATTCAAGAACGTATCGTTAAATTAGATGAAGTACCTGCGATGCTGCGCTTCTTATTTGTAAAAGATTTCAAAGTGGAAGAAGCATCGCTTCCGAAGGTTACCGATGGCGCATCTAAAGATGTTCTTAAGCGTTCTCTTGCCGAGTTAACACCACTTACAACTTGGAGCCATGAAAGCATTGAAGCGGCACTTCGCACATCATTAATCGAAGAGTTGGGGCTAAAGCCACGAATTGCATTCGGTGCAGTTCGTATTGCAACGACTGGCAGCACCATTTCACCACCGCTCTTTGAATCAATGGAGTTACTAGGTAAAGATGCCTGTCTAGCCCGAATCTCCGCGGCGATCGACCTATAAATTTCCTGTAAAAATTGCGGTATTCTTACCCCTGTTCTAATGGGGTATGGGGTAATTGGCAGCCCTGCTGATTCTGGTTCAGTAAGTCTAGGTTCGAGTCCTGGTACCCCAGCGAAAGAAAAAATGTACTAGGGCCCCGTCGTCTAGCGGCCTAGGACTCTGGCTTCTCAAGTCAGCTACGAGGGTTCGAATCCCTTCGGGGCTACGCAGGATAGGTATGTCTATATTGATCGATTTTCTAAAGGTAGTGCCGCCATTTATCGCGACGGCATATCTATTGGCCTTAGTTCCAGGTCAAACCGTTGCCATGATCTTGCGCCAAGCGATTATGGGTGGGCCACGCACCGCTTTCACAACTCTGCTCGGAACTAGTTCGGCGCTTATTGTCTGGGGTAGCGCATCGGCAATTGGGTTGTCGCAGATCTTTGCGCGATCACATACCGCTTATAACGTTCTTAAATATACCGGCGTTGCATATTTAACTTTCTTGAGTCTGCAAACACTTTGGCAAGCGCGCAAAGAGTACGGTCGGTTTGATTACTCTGGCGCTGCCAAGACTGGCCTAGGGCCAGCCTTTCGCTTGGGCTTTCTTACAAATATCACCAACGTCAAGGCGGCGGTATTTGCCGTTGCATTTATCCCAGCATTTGTTCCAGCAGAATTTAATTTAGCACTTGGCATCTTCTTATTGTCAATAGTGCAGGCACTCACATCTGCATCTTGGTATTCAATAGTCATCGCTTTAGTCGCGCGCGCCTCAGTAATTTTGGAACGGCCAAAAGTTCGACGCGGCTTAACAGTATTTTCAGCAGCTGGAATTCTCTTTCTGGCGATGACTTTGTTATTTACTTCGCCACGTTGATATAGAATTTAAGTATGCGAGTCATTAATACCGAACAACTCGCTTCGATACTAGCGAGCCTGCCCGATAATCCGCGAATCATCGCATCCGGAAACTTTGCTACTCCACAAACTCTTCTCGCGGCTGCAGATAAAGCCCTGCCTAATTTTCGTTTACATATGCTCAATGCCCAGAAAGGTATTCCGGATCGCGACGGAATTACTTTCGAATCAGCCTTCATTGGCCCAGGTATGCGCCGAAGTCCGCGACTTTCCTATATTCCATCGCGACTTAGTTTGCTTCCCGTTGTAATTCGTGACTTCGCCCGTCCTGATGCAGTTTTCTTGCATACCTCTGAGAAACGTTTCGACACGGTAAGCCTTGGTACTGAAGTAAATATCTTGCCTGCAGCTATAGAAACTGCGCGCGCTCATGGCGGTTTGGTATTTGCCCAAGCCAATAAGCAGATGCCATATACATATGGTGATGCCCAGATATATGAATCTGAAATAGATTACTTAATTGAGGTAGATGAACCACTCAATGAAAAACCTGAAGTAATTTTTGCTCCCGAATCGCTGTCGATAGGCGATCACATCGCCTCGCTAATTGAAGATAACTCGACGCTGCAGCTTGGAATCGGTGCAATGCCGGATTCGGTACTTAAGGCTTTAAGTAATCGCAAGGGAATCCGTATCTGGACTGAGATGTTTAGCGATGGGGTATTTGATCTCCATAAGATGGGAGTGCTGGACCCTGATATTCCAATAACCGCTTCTTTCGTCTTCGGCTCTGCAGAACTCTACGAATGGCTTAACTTAAATCGCGGGGTGCAGATGTTACGCACCGAACGAACCAATGATCCAAGTGCGATTGCAAAGCAAGCCAAGATGCAATCTATTAATGCGGCTCTGCAGGTAGATTTATTCGATCAAGCCAATGCCAGTTATGTACGTGGTCAGGTTTACTCAGGTTTCGGAGGTTCAACTGACTTTATCGTTGGTGCGTTGCATTCACGTGGGGGACGATCATTTATTGCACTTCCTTCTTGGCACCCAAAGGCAAATGTTTCAACTATTGTTCCAAAGCTCGATACCCACATAACAAGTTTTCAGCATTCTTATGTAGTTACCGAACAAGGTTTAGCGGCTTGTTTTGGCCACACCGCTGATGAGCAAGCCCAAAACATCATCGAAAATGCTGCGCACCCCGATGCTAGAGAATTCTTAAGAAGCAGTTACCAAGAGCTCGCGCCTAAGCCACCATCAAAATCATAAGTCGAACCAGTTGCCCAAGAGTTGGCATCTGATAGTAAAAATTCAGTAACTCCAACAACTTCTTCGGCGCTGGCATAACGTGCCAACGGTGTAGCCGCTTTCCAAGCAGCAACGCCTTCGGGCCATGCTTTTTCAATTCCGTCACGACCGATTAAACCTAAACGCAAGCCGAGTACACGCATTGGCGCATGAGCGCGAGATGCTGAACGCGTTAAGACATCAAGTGCGGCTTTACTGGCACCATAAATTTCATGGCCAGCGCGTGGATTAAGCGCTTCAACCGATGAGATATTTAAAACAACTTGAACACCTGATGAAGCTGCTTCATCGATTATCTCTTTGGGGGCATCAACATTGATTCGCATCATTAACTCAATCTCGGAACGGTGCGCGGTCGCGGGATCGAGAACTGCTTGGTTTGCTGCGTTATTGATTACATAATCCAATTTTCCAGCACGCGCGCAGGCTTCTTGTACAAGTGACTTTCCAGATCCGATCACCGATAAATCGGCGGCGATTACATGCAACTTATCGCGAGCTGGAATTGATCCGGTATTTACTTGTGCGATGACGGTAAAGCCAAGCTCGAGAAATCGTTTAACGTATGCCTGGCCGATTAAACCTGAAGCGCCAGTTACTAGAACGCTATCGCCAGCAAATTTCAACGAAGTGGTTCCAAAGCTTTAACTCGCTCGTTTACTCTGGAAATGAGATCCGTAAGATTGATCTTGGTGCTGGTTCGGTTGGCAACGACTTGATCTCCTGAAACCCAAACATCGGTCACATCGCCACGACCTGCGGCAAATACCAAGAGCGCATTTACATCGTGAACCGGAGTTAGATGTGCCGCATGCAAATCGAGTGCGATCAGATCTGCCTCTTTACCGATCTCAATACTGCCTACGCGATCACCAAGGCCTACGGCATATGCGGCTTCAATCGTTGCGGCGCGAACTATTGACGTTAGATCAACATCAGCGGGGGAGTTGCGAAGTGCAACCACGTGAGCTGCCATGCGCATTACCGAGAACATATCTAGATCATTTGATGATGAACATGAATCTGTGCCTAGGCCGACTTTGATACCGGCTTTACGCAAATCATTAAAGCGCGCCAAACCAGAACCAAGTTTTAAATTACTTCCGGGGCAGTGGCCAACCGATGTTCCTTTATTTGCAGCGATTGCCATATCTGAATCCGATAAATGAACGCCATGGCCAAATATCGTTGGAACATCCAGAATTCCAGTATCGCGGCAGACCTCAGTCGGGGTTTTGCCGTAACGCGTATTGACATCATCATTTTCAGCTTGTGTCTCAGAGACATGCAAATGAATACGCGCGCCAAGCTCTTTGGCGATTGCGGCAACTTGGGTCAAATTCTCAGGAGAGTCTGTATAAGTCGAATGCGGCATTAGATACGTTGGAATATAAGGACCACCAATTTCGGCTAGAACTGCCTTCCACTGATGCGCGCGTTCAATGCGCTCGTGCCATTGCAGGCCATCTAAACCAGGAAAATCAAAGAAGATCGGCCCTGCAATATGGCGCAATCCAACTCGCACCGCGCCACGATGCGTGGCGGCAGGATTTAAATACATATCCATGGTGGTTGTGGTGCCAGATAACAAAGCCTCTAACGCTCCGAGTTCGGTGCCGAGTTCGCAAGTTGGCTCGTCCATGATCGCACCTTCTGCAGCCCAAACTCTTTCGAGAAAGCCTTGCAGGTTTACGCCTTCGGCCCAACCACGCAATAGCGACATTCCTAAATGGGTATGGCTATTAATCAAGCCTGGCGCAATTAACTTACCTGTTGCATCATAAGTTTTAGAAGCAGCGGGCTTTTCGGTTCCGATATATGCAATCTTTCCATCTTTAATACCGATAGATATATTTTCTAAGATCTCATCACTGCCATTGGAGGTAACTACATACCGCGCATTGATAATTAAGAGATCCATTTAAGAAGCCATAATTTTTATGGCACCATCAATAATTGTGATGACGTTGCCCGCGCAGCCCTTTATTACTTCACCAACGCCTTCATGGCTGATTTCCTCTTTCGAAAGACCTGCCGCTGGATTTGCTACCGCTGCAATTGCGGCGTAACGAAGCCCTGCTTCACGCGCCAAAGTCGCCTCTGGTACTCCAGTCATACCGACAACAGTTACGCCCATCGCCGCACACATACGGATTTCGGCGGGAGATTCAAAGCGTGGTCCGTTAAAGACGGCGTAGATGCCGTGCTTATGTAACTTAATCTCAGATTTCTTTGCAGATTTAGCCAGCGCTTTTTGAATTTCGCGATCGTAGATGTAAGTCATATCTATATGTTGCACGCCGCCTTCTTGCACTCCATCAAAGAAGGTATCTGCGCGGCCGTGTGTGAAATCAATAAAGTCATCGACCAATTGAAGTGCGCCTGGCTTTAGCTTCTTGGAAACTCCGCCTACAACATTTACGCCGATAACTAGCTCGGCTCCCCAATTTTTCAGGGCTTGGATATTTGCCCGATAGTTCACCTGGCTAGGTGGAACTGTGTGGTTTACCCCGTGGCGCGTTAGAAAGGCGACTTCAGCGCCATGCCAAGTACCAGTTGTAATTACTGCTGGACCATACGCTGTTTCAACTGTTGTGGCGGGTTTTCCTTCGAGCGCTGGTAGGTTGTAAAAACCGGTGCCAGCAATTATTGCGATCTTCAATTTACTTACTCCTTTAGACCAGCCATTAAACGTCCAATGTAGTTGCGATCTGCATCCTTGGATTCAACAATTGCCACGATCTTTCCATCAGACATAACCGCGATGCGATCTGAGAGAGAAAGAATTTCGTCGAGTTCAGCTGAAACCAGGAGTACGCCAGCGCCGTTATCGCGGGCTGAGATCAACTGGTTATGGATGAATTCGATCGAACCGACATCTACGCCACGAGTTGGCTGTGCAGCGACTAGAACCGGAAGGGCTTCGCTTAATTCGCGCGCAACCACCACTTTCTGTTTATTTCCACCAGAGAGTGAACCAGCGGTGTTGAAGGCCGAAGGTGTGCGGATATCAAACTTTTCGACAAGTTGTTCGGCGTTATTTGCTACTTCACTGAGATTGCGGATCCAACCCTTGGCAAATGGTTCTTGATCGAATTGATTGAGAACTAAGTTATCGGCGATGGTGTAGTTAGCAACCAATCCATGTTTTTCACGATCTTCTGGAATATGGGAAATACCTGCTTCGTGAACTGAATGCGGAGCCATATCTTTTGTGGCAACTCCGTTGATTGAGACGCTACCTGATTCGCGATGACGCATTCCGCAGATCGCTTCAACTAGCTCGCGTTGCCCGTTACCTTCAACTCCGGCAACTCCAAGGATCTCACCTTTATGCAGAGTTAGGTCGACGCCCTTAACTGACAAGATCTTGCGATCATCGCGTACTTCCAAGCCCTTAACTTCAAGAACAACCTCACCACGTTTAGCTTCAGTGCGATTTACTTGAAGGACAACGGAACGGCCAACCATCATCTGCGCTAGCCCAGCCTCATCAGTCTCTTTCGGTGAAGTAGTACCGACTAATTTCCCACCACGTAGAACGACGACGCGATCAGCCACCGCCATTACTTCGTGGAGTTTGTGGGTAATTAGAACTACGCCAACACCTGATTTAGCTAAATTACGGATGACTTCGAGTAGTTCATCGATCTCTTGTGGAGTAAGAACTGCAGTTGGCTCATCGAGAATGAGTAACTTAACATCTTTGCGTAGCGCCTTAAGAATTTCTACGCGCTGCTGCATTCCAACCGGCAAGTCTTCGATGACGGCATCAGGATCTACTTCTAGCCCATAACGCTTAGAGAGCGTAATAATTTCATCGCGCGCTGATTTCTGATTTATAAATAAGCCACGCTTTGGCTCATCTCCCAGGATTAGGTTTTCAGCGACGGTCATCACTGGCACCAATTGGAAGTGCTGGTGAACCATACCTACGCCGCGTGAGATAACTCCCGCGGTATCGCCAAAGACTATTGGGGTTCCACCGATTTTAATTTCACCAGAGTCAGGCTTGATCAAACCAAATACTGCTTTGAGCAGAGTTGATTTACCTGCACCATTTTCGCCAAGTAGCGCAACAACTTCTCCAGCGCTAACTGTTAGCGAAACATTGTCGTTGGCGATGACACCGGGATAGCGCTTGGTGATGCCATTTACTTCTAGAAGAGCGCTCATTATGCCTGTCCCTTCTCATATGGTTGTCCTTCTGCAGCAGGTGGACGCACCTTCCCAGCAGAAATTGTTAATACGACGATGGTCATGATGTATGGCAACGCTGCAGTAAATTGCGTTGGAATATTTACAACTTGATCGATCATTAACTGGTTTGCATAAGCTTGCGCCAAACCAAAGAAGAGCGCTGCGCCAAGTGCGCCCAGCGGGTTCCATCGACCGAAGATCATCAAAGCTAGTGCGGTAAAGCCCTTGCCCGCGGTAAAGCCACGTTCAAATGAACCAACGAGTTCAAGGCTTAAATATGCGCCAGCAAGTGCACCGATTGCACCTGCGATAGTGACATTTATATAGCGCAGACGTGCCACTGATACGCCGGCGGTATCGGCGCTCGATGGATGCTCGCCAACTGCGCGCGAACGAAGCCCCCAAGGAGTGTGATAAATCGCAACGTAAAGAGTCAAGATAATTGCAAGTCCGAGAAAAGTTAGCGGTCCATGGATAAAGAGAACTGGGCCAAAGAAAGAAATCTTAGAAAGCCCCGGAACTGATATCGCTTGAAAGACGCTGGGAATCGTCTTACCTTGAACGTATAAGAATGAAGTCAAGCCAGTCGCCAAAATATTTAAGATGGTTCCGGCGATGATCTGATCCATACGCCATGAGACAGCCATTAGCGCCAACAGCAAGCCCATGATCGAACCAGTCAAGATCGCGGCAAAGAGCCCAATCAAAATGTTCTGCGTAAGCGAGGAGACAAAGAAGGCGACAAAGGCAGAAAGTAACATCGTGCCTTCAATACCAATATTTACAATACCGGTGCGTTCGCACATGATTCCGACCATCGCAGCAAGCGCTAAAGGAAGTGCAAAAGCGGTACCTGTTGCATATACCGAAGTAGTGATATCGCTATCGCGAGTGTAGAAAAATACGGTTGCCAGAATTGCAAATAAGAAGTAACCGTTACGTTTTGATAGTAATTTCATATTAGCTACCCCATCCGCTGGTCATCGCTTTATTAGAGCTATTCTTAAAAAAGCGGGTAATGAGAGGTGCCGTAACAAGCAACAAGATTAAAGCCATTAAGAGATCCACTAGTTCGGGAGCAACACCTGAATCAAATTGCATATTGGCAGCGCCCGCACGCATTCCACCGATCAAGATCGCTCCTGGAATAATTCCGAGCGGATGAACGCGGCCCAACAGCGCAATCGTGATGCCATCAAAGCCTAGGCCTAAGTTAAAGGCTGGTGCATAACGATAAGTAATGCCAAGCGTTTCAACCGCACCGCCCAGACCTGCAATAGCGCCAGAGATAAGCATCGCCGAAACCACAGTGCGCTTTACTGAGATGCCGGCATACCAAGCAGCATGGCGATTGCGTCCAACAGTTTCAATTCGGAAACCGCTGGTGGTTCGTCCCAGAATCCACCAAATAAAGAGCGCAAGTGCGACTGCGATAAAGAAACCTAGTGGAAGGTGAGCGTAGACCGGCATCTTCGCGCTGGCTTGAATTTCAGAGGTCCGCGTTAAGAATTGATCTGGTTCGCGCAATTGATGTGATGCTAAATAATCTGCGATACCCATCACGATGCTATTGAGCATGATTGTTGTAATAACTTCATGTACACCGCGGTAAGCCTTTAGGAAACCTGAGATTCCGGCGACGATAGATCCGAAAAATGCGCCAGCGATTAGCGCGATAGGGATATGGATATATCCAGGTATTCCTTGAAAAGTTACGCCAGCCCAAGCAGCAGCGAGTGCACCTGAAAGCAATTGTCCTTGAGCGCCAATATTAAAGAGGCCAGCGCGTAGACCTACTGCAACCGCAAGTCCGCTAAGTACTAGTGGAGTTGATTTACCAAGAGTCATACCAATTCCTTCAAGTGACCCGAAAGCGGTCTTGAAGAGAGACTTATAGGCAGTAATTGGATTAGAGCCTTGCGCTTTCATTAGAAGGGCGGCAAGGAACATTGCAACAAGAACAGCAATGATTGGGATTAACCAAGAGCCAACATCAAAACTTTTATTTGATTTGGCTTTCACTTCGGTGACGACTTTTGTATCGCTCATAATTGGCAATCTTATTGCTTTTTTGAAATAAAGAAAGAGCGGGTGCGTTTTCACGCACCCGCTCTTTACTAACTTATTAAGGTTTTAATTAACCCTTGAAGCCAGTTGAAACTGAACCAGCAAGAACGCCAGTTGTGATCTTCTTCAAGCGAACCTTAACAACTGAAGGAACCTTTGAATCTAGATCGTGGAATGGTGAGAGGCCAACTTGACCTGTGTAGTTTCCACCCTTGATTGTTCCGGCCTTAGCCTGACCAACAAGTGTTGAAACTCCAAGTGTTAGCTTCTTCTCAGCTGAAGTTACAAGGCAAGCCTTTGCTTCAGGGACTGTGTAGTACTGATCAGTGTCAACACCGATGCAGAGTGCGCCAGCCTTCTGTGCAACCTTACCTAGAGCACCGTTACCAGTTGATCCGCCTGCACCGAAGATAATGTCATATCCCTGTGTAAGAAGTTGGTTTGCAGTTGTTGCGCCCCATGCTGGATCTGCGAAGGCATTGTCGCCAGCTGCGTGGTAAACAACAGTTGACTTGATCTTCTTGCTGCGCTCTTTAGCTGCGTAAGCAATACCGTTTTCGTATCCTTCACCGAACTTGCGAACAGGAAGAACTTCCTTCATACCAAATACTGCGCCGACCTTATTGGTCTTTGTTAGGTATCCAGCGAGGTAACCGGCCAAGAAGCCAGCCTTATCTTCGTCGAAGATTAGACCTGTGTAGTTAGTTTCGGTTGAACCGTTGAACTGGTCAACACCGATGAACTTAATCTTTGGGTACTTCTTTGCTGCGGCGATAGTTGCATCACCCATCAAGAATCCAACTGTAACAATTACGTTGTAACCCTTGTCAGCGAAAAGTGCCATGTTCTTTGCGTAATCTTTGGAATCTGTTGTTTCGATGTACTTAGCGAAACCGCCAGCCTTCGCTGCGCCAGCCTTCGCACCTTCCCATGCAGATTGGTTAAATGACTTGTCATCAACCTTTCCGAGGTCAGTTACGAGACCAACACAGAATGCACCGGTTGTGCCGCAATCTGCTTCAACTGTTGCAGCCTGTGCTGGAACAATGAAACCAACTGTTGCAAGAGCGAGTGCAGCTGTTACAGCTGAAATTCTCTTAATCAAGTGGAGCTCCTTATTTAGACGCGGCCGATTAGGGCAATCGGCCTACAAAACGTTTGTGGGGCAAGAGTAACCGAGACCAAGCAATCTGCTATTCACGCGCCGTTTCGCAAGCGTTAATTCTTATTACATTTTGATTAACCTAAACCTTCAACTTGAGGTTTAGGTCATATGATCTACGCATGCGCGCAAAGAAATTAGCAACTACAGCGTTCCTTGCTCTCTTCATAGCAGGATCTCCCGCTGCCCAGGCGCTTTCGAAAGGCACTTTCTACCTTGAACTAAAGACTGGCTGTTATGCGGCAAATAAAGCGCCCACTAAGCCAAGCATGTGGACTGATACAAATTACAAAACACTTTATTCAACTAGTTGTACTTCACCGCATCACTACGAAGTTTTCTATACCGGAACCATCAAGGCTAAAGATTTATCTTCAGATGCTGCTAAGAAAGAAGCAGGACTTGCCTGCGATTATGCAGCTGTAAGTACTTTAACTGGTCAGAAAGATTTACCGCAGTCGCTAACTTACGGATATTTCTTTCCAGATCCTGGCGCTGAAGAAAAGAAGTACGGCAAGCGAATCATCTGCTTCTTTAGAGTAACTGATCCAAAGAATGATAAGTACACGCTTTCAATTAAACGTACCTTCCGCGAAGTCACTTACGTTTAATTACCAAAAGAAATTACTTTCTTTCGCTAGCGCCCTTGCCTAGATATTTCTTCTGGCGCTTAATCGCTTCTTTGTAACCCGCATATGCATTTTGCGTTGATGCAAGCGTTGATTCAGCGGTAATCGGAACATCCCACCAACCTTCACCATCCGGTGCATATATCAGTGGATCGTTGTTGATATGGATCAACGTTGCCTTTGGATGTGCCTTCGCCGCCTTTACAGCAGCGGATAAATCTGCGATCGCATTAGGGGATTCATTGATGCGAATTACATTCATTCCCAAGCTCTCGGCATTGGTCGCAAGATCAACTGGCAAAACATCACCGGTTTCGAAGTTGTTGCCCTTGCCATCGCGGTAACGGTATTTGGTTCCGTAACGCATTGAGCCAACATCTTCGGAGAGATGGCCAATAGATGCGAAGCCGTGGTTCTGAATTAAGACGATTACAAACTTCAAACCTTCAGCGACAGCTGAAACCATTTCAGTGTGCATCATTAAGTAAGAGCCATCTCCGACCATAACAATTGGTGTGCGTGATGCGTCGGCACGAGCAACGCCGAGACCTGCCGCAATTTCATAACCCATGCAAGAGAATGCGTACTCAACGTGATAGCCCAGTTGATCGCGAACCCGCCACAACTTATGAAGATCACCAGGTAACGAACCAGCGGCGCAAATTAAAACATCACGCGGATCAGATGCTGCTTGCACTGCGCCGATGATCTCGGTCTGACTTGGTTTAGGTAACTTTCGATCTACAAATGCCGCATCCACAGTTTTATCCCACTGCGCTTTTTCATCTGCGATCTCTTTACCGTATGAAGCATCAATCGAATATCCCTTTAACTCTGCGCTTAGTTCAATCAGGGTTTCGCGGGCATCGGCGACGATAGGCGTTGCGCTACCGTGCTTGAAAGCATCGAAGGCTCCTACGTTGATATTTATAAATCTAACATCATTATTCTGCCAAGCAGTACGTGATGCTGTTGTGAAATCGCTGTAACGAGTGCCGATACCTATTACTAAGTCTGCATTAGCAGCCAAACGATTAGAAGCAGTTGTGCCGGTTGCACCAACCGAACCAGTCATTTGTGGGTGATCCCAGTTAAGTGAACCAACGCCGGCTTGAGAAACGCCAACTGGAATACCAGTTGCTTCCACAAAGTTTGCAAGGGCTGCGTGAGCATCGGAGTAGATAACTCCGCCACCAGCAACGATTACAGGGCGCTTAGCGGCGCGAATCAACTTAGCCGCCTCTGCGCATATTCCCGCATCAGGGCGGGGGCGACGAATATGCCATTCGCGATCGGCTAAGAACTCAATTGGCACATCGATGATTTCGGCCTGAACATCTTCAGGTAAGCAAATAGTTACCGCACCTGTTTCGACGGGGTCGGTTAAGACGCGCATTGCATTTAGTAGCGATGAGTAAATCTGTTCTGGACGATTGATGCGGTCGAAGAATTTAGAGAGCGGTTTAAATGCATCGTTAACCGTCATTGATAAGTCATACGGTTGTTCGAGTTGCTGCAGCACTGGATCAGCGGCGCGATTAGCAAAAGTATCTGAGGGCAAGAGCAGAACCGGTAGTCGGTTGGTTGTTGCAACGGCAGCGCCCGTGAGCATATTTGTTGCACCAGGACCGACCGATGCGGTGCAAGCAAATGTTGCGCGACGACGTTTCATACGCGCGAAAGCTGAAGATTCGTGAACCATTGCTTGTTCATTGCGCGCTTGAAAGTAAGGCATAACATCAGGTGAGGTTGTAGAAAGTTGTTTCAACGCTTGGCCGATTCCAGCGACGTTGCCATGACCGAAGATTCCAAAGACACCTTGGATAGTGCGTTCGCGATGTGCGCCATCAACTGTGTATTGATGCGCCAAGAATTCGACAATTGCTTGTCCAACGCTCATTCTGCGAGTTGTCATCGGTTCCTCTTTCTCGGCTTTAGTTAACTTGTGTAAGGCAATCTTGGATCTGGTTTCTGGTCTTTCCAACTCTCACGGATCCAAGCGTGGTGCGGATCATCGGTGATATTCCATTCGCGCAGCGGATCCGGCCCAGCCATCACATTAAAGAAGTACAGATCGTATCCAGCACCCGCGGCCACTGGGCCATGCCAACCGTGAGGGACAAGAACTAAATCACCAGAGCGAACTTCAGTGGTGAGATCGTATTCACGCTCATCAGATGAATACCCGCGGAAGTAACCAACTGGATCAACTGCGCCCGTTGCAACTCGACCTCGTTCTAGCGCTGATTCAAAGTAGTAGATCTCTTCCAGGTTAGATTCTTTGCCCGGGATATAACAATCGTGTTTATGGGCGGGGGTGCCCGACCAGTTGCCGGCCGGAACAATTACTTCTACAACTACAAAGCGATCGGCATCGAGATTATCGGGCATTCCGAAATTATGAACCTGACGCGTTTCCCGGCCAGCGCCACGGATAAATACCGGAACATCTTCACGCAATTTCAACGAGACAGCCTTTTCATTTTTAGCTGGCGCTTCACCGACGGCGATACGTGCATCACCATTGATTACTGCAGATGTATTAATTGGTAGATACAAGTGATCGGTTGGACCAGAAAATACGCTTGCGCGCCCACGTAGCGCCAGAGTTTCACTTTGATCGTGATGCGTGTAGGTAACAGTGATATCTGAACCATCTAAAACAAAGATGGTGCGCTCTTGCGAATCTGCGGTGATATGAAGTGGCTTTGCAGCAGTAACGGTACCGATTCGGATTCCAACGTGCTTGATACCCGCAACTTTAGATTTAGTGGCATCAAAGGCTAAATCCCAGTCAGCGTTAGCTAACTCGCCTTTTTTATAGTGCCACTGATCTGACATCTTGGTTGTTTCTAAACGGCTTAGTTTTGTGGGAAGCCGAGGTTAATTCCACCATGGCTTGGATCAAGCCAACGACTAGTGATCGCTTTACCGCGCGTAAAGAAATGAACGCCTTCTTCACCGTGCGCCTTGGTATCGCCAAATAGTGATTGCTTCCAACCACCGAATGAGTAGTACGCAACTGGCACCGGAATCGGTACGTTGATTCCGACCATACCAACTTGAATTTCATTCTGGAAGCGACGAGCTGCGCCACCATCATTTGTAAAGATCGCAGTTCCGTTACCGAATGCGCCGCTATTAATTAGCGCAACGCCTTCGTCATATGTCTTTACGCGAACAATAGAAAGGACTGGCCCGAAGATTTCATCCTTATAAACACTTGAAGTAGTTGGTACTTGATCAATCAGGGTCGGCCCAAGCCAGAAACCAGCAGCCTCTCCATCGGCCTTTACACCGCGACCATCAACAACAACCTTTGCACCATCTTTAACTGCAACATCGATATATGAGGCAACTTTGTCACGGTGTTCTTTGGTAACCAGTGGACCCATATCGCAACCACGGCGACCATCACCTGTGCGCAATTTATCCATGCGAGTCACAATCTTTTCGATAAGCGCATCGGCAACCGGCTCAACAGCGACAACAACTGAGATCGCCATGCAACGTTCTCCGGCAGAACCAAATCCTGCGTTAATCGCTGAATCTGCAACGAGTTCTAGGTCAGCATCTGGCAAGACCAACATATGGTTCTTGGCGCCACCAAGTGATTGCACGCGCTTTCCAGCTTTTGCGCACTCTTCGTAGATGTAGCGCGCAATCGGTGTTGACCCAACAAATGAAATCGATTCAACGTCAGGGGAGTGCAGCAAACCATCTACTGATTCTTTATCACCATTAAGAACGTTAAATACGCCATCAGGAAGTCCAGCTTCTTTCCAAATCTTGGCGATCCAGATAGATGCTGATGGATCTTTCTCAGAAGGTTTCAGTACAACTGTGTTACCGGCTGCGATGGCGATTGGGTAGAACCACATTGGAACCATCGCTGGGAAGTTAAATGGAGAGATGATGCCGACAACGCCCAGCGCCTGACGCGTTGAGTAAACATCAACGCCAGTTGAAACGTTTTCAGAGTAGTAACCCTTAATAAGTTGTGGCATACCAACTGCAAACTCGACTACTTCTTGACCACGCGTAATTTCACCGAGCGCATCAGATAAAACTTTTCCATGCTCGCTGGTAATGATCTCAGCGAGTTCGCCCTTCTTCGCATTTAGCAGTTCGCGAAATTTAAAGACGATTTGTTGGCGCGCTGCAAGTGAAGTCTTTGACCAACCTGGAAACGCTTTCTTCGCTGAAGCAATTGCCGCTTCGATTTCAGCACCGTTGGCCAGAGCAACGCGCTTGGTTTCAACGCCTAGCGCCGGGTCATAAACAGGAGCGGTGCGCCCTGATGTGCTTGGTACTTCTTTATTATCAATCCAGTGGCCAACAGTTGTAGTCATGCCCTCATCCTATGACGGCAACCCCAGATTTATAAACGGCGCGAATCTTGATGCTCGCCACATCATGTGGCGCAACCACCAGCGGGTTCTGCTCCAAGATCATCAGATCGGCCTGCATTCCAACGGCGATCTCGCCAAAGCGCTTTTCATTAAATCCCTGATAGGCAACGCCGGCGGTGTAGAAACTCAAGCTCTCTTCCACTGATATCGACTCGTGCGCGCTCCAACCTTCAGCCGGCCATTTATCTGGTGACTGGCGATGGGTCGGAACAGCAAGTGCCAACAAGGGTAGGTAAGAGGTAACTGGCCAGTCGCTGCCGTAACTTATGCGCGCACCGCTTTTGACCATTGACCGCAATTGATATTGGCGATTATTTCGCTCATCACCGATGCGCGGGGAAATTAACTCTTTATTCATCGGATCTAAATAAGTCCACAAAGGTTGGAAGTTTGCGATTACGCCAAGGGATGCAAAGCGCGGCAAATCTGCCAGGTCAATTAACTGCGCGTGTGTAATTACCGGACGACGGTCCCACTTGGGATTTACCGCAGCCATCTTTTCAATCGTATCTAGCGCCTGACGAACTGCGGCATCGCCGATGGCGTGCATATGTAATTGAAAACCTTGCGCATCAAATAAAACTGCGGCATCTAGGATCTCATCATCGCTCCAAATCAATAGCCCCTTCGATGATGGATCATCTAAATATGGCGATAACAAAGCAGCGGTTCCTGCAGATAGCGCACCGTCGCCAATAATCTTTATCGTTTTACATGCCAACTTAGATTGTGGACCTAAGGCGCGTACTTGTTCGCGGATCTGCCTAAAGTATTCGACGTTGGCGCGCCACGAATCAGGTTGCGCTAACAAATATAAATCCATATCTATCTTGAGCACACCTGATTTATCAGCAGCCATGTACGCCTCAGCCATACCTTCGCGAACCCAGGCATCAACAGATGCGGTTACACCACTTTCTAAGTAACGATCAGAAGACCAGGCAATCGCTGCTACATCATCTTCCAACGTGCGCTCGGGTGCGCACTTCATAATCAAATCCATCGCAGATGGTTCGCGTAGCGTTCCGCGCGCAGAACCGTCGCTATTTCGCGCAATGGTGCCGCCATCAGGATCTAAAGTTTCCGCAGTAATACCGGCGATTTCCAACGCTTTGCTATTTACCCAGATTGTGTGGTGATCAACCGCTTGCAAAACAACGGGGCGATCGCTAACTGCTTCATCTAACCAAGTTGCTAAGAAATCTCCACCGCTAACTGCAGCGGCTTCATATGCACCACCAATAATCCAAGTTGCTTTTGGATTGGCATCGGCAAATCTTTTAACCTCAGCAATCATTTCGGCGACAGTTTGCAGACCATTTACTTGCGGACCTTGCGCTTCGCGTCCTCCAAACAATGGATGTGCATGGCCATCCATAAATGCCGGCGCTAGAAAGGCCCCGCCCAAATCAACCACGGTATCGCCAGCATGAGCCGACCCATTTATTTCAACAATCTTCTCACCATCGATGCGCAGCGAATCTGCGATGCAACCTATGCCACACCAAATTGTGCCGCCGGTAAAGAAAGTTGCCACCTGATTAACCGCCAAATCTCTCGTTAAAGAATTGGCGCAAGTCTAGGGGTTACTTCTTTTTATATCCCGTTGGGCACTTAGGGCTTGTCCCGGTTACCTTCTTCGTCAACTTACCCTTTAAACAAGTAATAGTTATCGATTTCTTCGCAACGGTGACTGTCGCACTAGGAGTTGGGGTTGAACCTTCAGTTTTCTCTTGCGAAAGCTTTACATTAATTGTCGGAGAGGAGAAGGTAAATCCTTTCGCGGATAGATAGAGCCATCCACCCTTCTCATTTACAACAGTTGTCGCAACTCGTTTTTCACCGCTCTCGCTAGTGATTGAAATTTCCGCTTGAACAGGAGCATCAGAAAAGCCGTAAAGGCATCTCGCCACGTCGCTGCGAAGCACTA
The DNA here is from genome assembly GCA_024641555.1 of Candidatus Planktophila sp. The sequence goes on along the minus strand of JAHECV010000006.1, from coordinate 9,828 downwards.
AGTCATAACTTCCCGAAGCCAATTCGCCTGATTCTAAATAGTGAGGGGAAGTCAATTTATAGGTCAACATTCCAGAGTTTTCATCAAAACTGGGTGGACCTGCACTATAAGTAAGGGAGTTGGTCGTAACTACACCTGCCAACTTGCCACTGTTATCAGAGCATATGCGTACCGCGTCATCGGCTCCATAATTTAATTTCTTAAATGACCAATATAAATTTGAATTAGTGGCTTTATCATTTATGGCAGGAAGGAAGCCTTTGGTTAATTCCATCGCCCTAGGTGATGACAAGTACTCGACGATTTTTATCCCAATGCCAGGTTCGCCAGATATTCCAAAGGAACTTCCGGAAAAAACTAACTTTCGTATCGAATCAGGAATTTGACTATTAGGCACCATAAAATTTAGTTCCGGAACCTTAACTGGCTCGGCTTCGATAGAAATTTCTTGGCCATTTAACCAATCTTTGGTAACGATATTTGGTTGCGCTAATCGACCATGAAACCAGCCCGATAATTTCTCACTTAGTTTAATAGTCAAACCAAACTTGTAGCCGTTAGGAAAGCTTCGTTGAGCGAAGCAATTTGATGTCTCCACAACAACGCAGTCGGATCCATCCGGAGCCTTCGCATCGCGATTTGCCGAGAAACCATTAGCAATCAATTCCCGATATATGCCTCCAATTTTCTGAACCGGAACGATCATGGCATTCAACTCGCCGATCACATTCTTTGATTTTCGCAGCGGCTGGTTGGCAGGTTTATTTATAAAAGCCAAATTGCGCATTGTGACAAAGTAATAGTCTTCACCACTAGAATTTTTAACATCTGGAATCCGCCAAACCGCCCCAAGGCCTTTACTTGCTGGCAAATTCATCTCTGCAATTTCTGGAAAATCATATTTACTCTGTTTTGGGACGTATTGCGAAAATTGCCCAGCTATTCTTTTCCCACTTTGGTTGACCGCCCAAACTTCTTTGATGCAGCTCAGTTTTGTATCGTTGGTACAAATTGGGAAATATTTACTCGTCAAAATCGTGCTGGCAGCGGTGCATTTAGGATCATCGACATTTTCACAATCCATCCAAGTAGAGGCATCACCAGGATTATTAATAGCCAGAAAAACATCTGGGAAGGAGGCAACCAACCAATCCTCAACAAATTGCAGACCTAATTGCGGAACACTGGATGGAATTTGACCCCCGGCATTCGCCGAATTTGTCAAACTCGAGATTGTCATCACTAATACGATTAATAATTTCAATCTCTTTCGCTTTAACAATTTTCCCAAAGGTCCTTGTCGGAACATTTTCTACTTCTTTTTATATCCCGTTGGGCACTTAGGGCTTGTCCCAGTTACCTTTTTCGTCGCCTTACCCTTTACGCAGGTAATAGTTATCGATTTCTTCGCAACAGTGACTGTTGCCACTGGAGTTGGAGATGGGGTTGGTGCCACAACAATTTCTTTCTCCTGTGAAAGTTTCACGTTAATTGTGGGAGAGGAGAAGGTAAATCCTTTCGCGGATAGATAGAGCCAACCGTTCTTCTCATTAACAATAGTCGTTGCCACTTTCTTTTCACCATCGGATGTGGTGATTGAAATTTCGGCCTGAATCGGAGCGCTGGAAAATCCATAAATACATCTCGCAACCACGCCATTGATTGCCAAGTCATAGGTGCCAGAAGCAACTGCGCCATTAGCCTCAAAGTGTGGGGATGCCACTCGGTATTCCAGCGAGCCGGTTGATTTATTGAAAGTCGGAGGACCATCACCGTAGGTGAGCGCATTGGTAGTAACCACTCCACCTAATTCATCTTTCGACTTTGTGCACTTTTCAATTTCTGGGTTCTGCCAAGTATTTAAAGCGCGATAAGACCAGTACTGGGTGGTTTTAGAAGCTTTGTCACCAATTGTTGGCAACATCTCGTTCATGATCTGCATAGTCTGCGGATTGGAGAGACCATTTAACATTGTTTGTATTCCGCCATTTGGCGCGCCCATTACGCCCCAATCTGATCCATCAAAAATAACTTTACGAACAGAATCAGGGATCTGCGCATTTGGAATCGTAAAATCAAGCGTTGAAACTTTGACTGGTTCCGCTTCAATATTTACCAACTGCCCCGCACCCTTTTGAGTTATTTCAATTTGGGGGAGAGCGATACGTCCATGAAACCAACCGCTTACTTTCTGCGCCAATTGCACAGACATCCCAAAGCGATAACCTGTTGGAAAATCTTGCGGCAATTGGCAAACACCGCTATCGACAACAGTGCATCGCTCACCTTGCGGCGTGTAAGAAGGGCCAGAGTTTGCCACTGGTGATGCAGAACCGTTCCAACTTGGCCGGAAGTTCATCGGAACATAACTACCAGCAACAGGCTTTACTGGAATGATCCCAGCCAAAACTTGACCGTAATAAAATTTAGTTGAATTAAGAAGAGCGCCCGCAGACTTGTTTGCGTAAGAATCAATGCGCATCGAAACAAAGTAATTCTCTTCGCCGCCACCATTGACTGCTCCTGGAATTTTCCAGAGTCCACCAAAACCATTTGCGGCCGATAACAACATTTCTGGAATAGCTGCGCGATCAGTTGTTCCTTTTACGGGAAGTGAATTTAAAAACTGTCCTTCAATTTTCTTACCGGCTGAATCTATCGCCCACACAGATTTAATACAGTCCAATGATGAATCAATTGAACATGCCGGTAGATTATGGATCGTCTTAATATTTGTTGCATTTGTACAAATCGGATCGTCCAACCCCGAACAACGAAGAATCTTGCTGTGATCTGCGCTATCGGCGTTAGCCCAAAAGTTATCTGGTTCGATATTTAGGTCGAAGGCTTCATTTAAATAGAGACCAAAGTAAGGAACTGTCGAAGGAATTTTTGCACCGGCCTCAGCGGCACCGGTCTGAATCAAAGACCCGAGCAAAAGCGCAGCCACTAAAGCCGCTCCAAATTTACGGACTGAACTCACGTAAAACCCCATTCGCAAATCGACGTTTGAGCCTAACTCGACTCAATAGTTAGCCGTCAATAGCCCCCGAGATTTATGCAGCCCTATTCGAGCGCTTTCGGCTCCTGCATTGCAAGGGGTGGGATCACAGGCTTATCTTCGGCAAGTTCCTTCATATTCTTATCTATCTCTTCGATGACACGGTCGATGCCGTATTCGGCAGCGATCAGGGCGCAGGATAGAAAACGGTTAAATTCGCGACCATCGCGGGGGCCAAATAAAACCCCCGACGTCTTCTGGCGATTGCTGACATGAAATATGTAATCCGTTTCATCAGCGGATGCGGCGGCGCCGTTCCACTTTGCAAAGGCCCACTCTTTGGTATTAAACATTCCGTTAAACAAAACACGTTGGGTTGTTAAAAGTACATCGCCGACTTCGGCATATTTCTGAATTGGATCACCAGAAACATATGTACCGCGAGTTGCACCAACGCGATAGCGAATACCTGCAACTACCGGGATGCTAAAACCTTGGCTAGAGCCTTGATAACTTCCTGCGCCACGGGCAGCTTCATGGAATTGACCTTGCGCAGTCCAGATCACAATTTCGCCGGGCTTTTGAATCGTTTGATTACTTATTACATCTTCGCCTTTAGCGGCAATAACAAATGCATCGCGCGCTTTTTGAAATATCTCAACATCGCTCTGCCAATCGGTTAGTTCGGCATCGTAAACCTGCATCGCGTGGTTGTATGCGCGCTTGGCTTTCCATTTTGCGATAAATCCCATCAATTGATTCCGTCCTTTACCGCTGCAACCCAATGAATAGAGCATCCCACCAACTAATTACAGTCTAAAGGTTTGATCTGACATTTATCCACAACCAAATAAAAAACCTAAGTCAGCCAACTTGCTCTGACTTAGGTTCCGTCCTGCGTACCGCTGTAGCTCAATGGATAGAGCACCTATCTAACTAATGGGAGTGTAGGGGTTCGAGCCCCCTCAGCGGTACGCACACCTAATGGCCACGCCGTAGTTAAGCGTGGCCATTAGTATTTTCTAACGCAGAGTAACTATTTACATGAGTTGATCAACGCCATATTTTTGGCAAGTGAAATTTCGCGCCGCCGCCGTTGTGATAGCGCTATCTGCGTTAGCGCTCATTCAACCCGCAAACGCTTCGTATAACGGCGTCATCGACTACTCAAACCCACGCATTGTGCCTATGTTTCGTGAAATAAATCAGAACTCGCCGGGCTGGTCAGGTTATTTGTATGCGCCAAGAATTATCTTCACCGCAGGTCACGGTGAGATGAATTTCGATAGCAACGGTAACAAAATTGATTATTCAGGTTTGCCAGCTTTCGCAGGATTACCCAATTCCAAAGTCACAGATAACTTGAAAAAATTTAAAGTCGTAAAGAAATGGGTTTCTACTTCTATGCGATATGAAAATGCAACTTTGGGAGATTTTGCTATCTATGTTGTTGGTGAAGATATTGCAGATGTTGAACCTGCAAAATTAGCTACACGCGAAATTGCCAAAGAGCTAGAAAGCGAGCGTGCTTTCGTGGAAATTACCGGATATGGCGAATACAAAGATCGCTGCAAGGAAGGTGATCAATTGCCATGCCCGCAAGATCCGTTTGGAAGATCGCTCGAACCCCGAAAATTAAAAGTTCAGGTACGTCCCTATGAAGATTTTCTTTCTTTAGTGGGTTACGAACGACCTCAGCTTAAAGGAAGTCTGCTCACTTGGGGCGGCGGGAAAGTCAGTCCGTGTAGTGGTGATTCTGGTGGATCTCTGACGGCGAGATATAAAGGTGAAGAAATTTACCTAGCGGTTACGCCGAATGGAATGAACGGTTATGCCTGTGGTGCAGCTGGCTATTACGATGGTAAGGGTGGCATCGGATATGCATCACCAATTTACGATCATCTAGATATCTTGAAGAAAGCGGAAGAGTTCGTTGCGGCAGCACTTGCCCAAGAAGCAACCGAAAAAGCGAAAGCAAAACCAACACCAACGCCAACGCCTTCGGCATCAGCATCACCAGCGTCTCTCGCCAAACCCGTTGCAGCACCTAAGAAAATAACGATCACTTGCGTTAAGGGCAAGGCAACCAAGAAAGTCACTGGCGTTTCGCCAAAATGCCCGTCTGGCTACAAGAAAAAGTAGTATTCGTCCATGACAATTTCACTTAAGTGCGCACTCGAACATATGGCCTGGGCCAATCAAGAGATCTACAAATTAATTGCCGAGTTACCCGCCGAAGCCCTCGATGCCTATGCAACTGACCCCGAATTTCCGGTCCGCGAAATCCTGCGCCATATCGCCGCTTCATCTGGCGGTTACGCATCGCGCTTAGAAGGCAAGGAAAGCGTTGTTCTTGAACCGCCAAAGAACATGGCCGAATTGCGCGAGATCGCAAAAGTATTGGCAACTAATGATGCGCGCTTACTTAAACTCGTTGAGCTTGACGATCAATCAATCGAAGTACACCGCGATGGCCAAACTTTCCATTGGATGCGCTCGACGATTATCACCCAAGCGGTGCATCACTCAATCGAACATCGCGCCCAAGCGGTATCTGCGCTCGAAGCTCGCGGTTATAAAAAAGTTGATCTCGATGACTTTGATGTCTGGGGCTATGAAATTAGCCAACGAGGAAATTAGTTTCGCTTTTTTCATCATCTCCGCCTGAACACCAGCCGCTGTAAGACAAGCAACGCCTGGCGGGGATTCCAGGTGTAAAAAGGTAACCTTTTGCAACCTCTCCTGATATGCTCACCTTGTCCCAACAAAGGAGAAATACGTGGCGCAAACCGTAAAACTTTCCGATGAACTAGTCGAAGATGCCAAACGTATCGCCGCCGTAGAACATCGTTCTGTCCCACGCCAAATTGAATATTATTTTCGTATGGCACTTATCGCCGAAGAAAATCCAGATCTATCATTTTCGTTAATTCGGGAAATTATGAAAGCAGATGCTGAAGAAGCCACAGAGGAGTACTCCTTCGGCTAATGAAAGTCACCTACGGTGCCCAATTTTCGCGTTCGCTTAGGCGTCTGCACCCAAACCAAAAGCGAGCACTCGATAAGGCTGTAAAAGCGATTTCAGAAAACCCAGAACTTGGCGATGCCAAGATAGGTGATCTGAATGGCGTGAGCGGATATAAATTCAGATCGAATAATAATCAGTGGCTGCTGGCCTACCGCATTATCTCCCCACGCGAAATAACGCTTTTGGTGGTTGGTCCACATGAAAATTTTTATATGGATTTAAAAAAGCAAGACAAGTAACAATTTCTTAAATTTTTCGCCTACCATCCACTTATGACTATCTTGCTAAAGCTTCGAATTGGCCAGCGTTAATGAAAGCAATCTACTTTACGCAATTTAAGGGCCCACTTGAAATAAAAGATATTCAGGCGCCGACTGCCAGCAATGACGGCGTCGTTATCAAAGTCGAAGCAACCGGGCTTTGCCGCAGCGATTGGCACGCCTGGATGGGACATGATTCAGATATCGTCTTGCCGCATGTTCCGGGCCACGAATTAGCCGGCGTGATTTCAGAAATTGGCAGCGCTGTTACAAATTATAAAGTCGGCGATCGCGTAACTGTTCCCTTTGTCTGCGGCTGCGGCAAATGCCAGTACTGCACACGTGGTGATGCCCAAGTCTGTCCAACACAAACTCAGCCAGGCTTTACCGGTTTCGGGTCTTTCGCCGAATACGTTTCAATCGATAACGCCGATTTCAACCTAGTGACAATTCCTGAAAACGTTTCCTTCGCAACCGCTGCAGCACTCGGCTGTCGTTTTGCAACTTCCTATCGCGGCCTCATCAAGCGCGCACAAGTTAAAGCTGGCGAAACAGTTGTTATCTACGGTTGTGGCGGAGTCGGATTAAGCGCAGTCATCATCGCCAAATCTCAGGGCGCAAAGGTTTACGCCGTCGACATAAACGATGCCGCACTTGACATAGCTAAATCACTTGGCGCCGAAACAATCAATTCAAAACTCATTGACCCAGTTGCTTATATGCAAGACATTGGGGGAGCAGATGTCGCGGTCGATGCGCTAGGAAGTCAACAAACTGCCAGCGCATCTGTGCTTTCCCTTGCTCGTCGCGGCCGTCATTTACAACTTGGCCTTTTGCTTACCGCAAATGGCTTAACTGATATTCCAATGGCCCGCGTTATCGCGTGGGAGTTAGATCTACTTGGTTCGCACGGAATGGCGGCGAAGGATTACCCAGAAATGTTGGCGCTCGTTGCCAGCGGCAAATTAAATCCAGCGGTGCTTATTACTCGCGAAGTTGGTTTAACTGAAGGCGCTAAAGCACTCGCTGATTTGGACTCTCAACCTTTTGGCGGCATCACGGTTATTACACCTGGGCGCTAGAAACGAATTAGTTAAATTCGCACAAAGTGAAAGCCCGCAGATTCCTCTGCGGGCTTTTCCTGTAACTCACACTCCTGCGACGTTTGACAACCATATCACTAGAAATATCCACAGGGATGAAAAGTTTTCACATTTTGATTTTCAATTTCTCTAACTTCACGTCATGGCCCTGTAGCTCAACGGATAGAGCACTCCTGAGACGTAGCGAGAGGTTGTGGGTTCGAATCCCACCAGGGTCATGCAAGTCAAAAATGGGATCCCGTATACGTCGCGGGATCCCATTTTTGATTACTTTGCGTTACATCTATTCTTCTCGAGTGATCGCGAAGACTAAGAACGGCTTTCCGCCGAAAATATGTGCAACGTGCGCACTGCCCTTTGAATGGCGCAAGAAATGGGCGCGCGATTGGGAGAACGTTAAATATTGTTCAGAGAAATGTAAGAACGGAAAGTAGTTAAATAGTTCGGCCGCGATCTAGCGGCATCGACCACGGAATCTTTACACCCAAAGCCTCTGCAGCGCTCATCGCCCAACGCGGATTGCGCAACATCGCCCGCGCCAAGAAAACCGCATCTGCTTCTTCGGTCTCAATAATGTATTGCGCCTGTGCCGGTTCGGTAATCAAACCAACTGCCGCCGTTGGGATACCCGCTTCTTTGCGAATCGCTGCCGCAAAAGGAACTTGGAATCCAGGCGTTGCCTTAATTGGCGCATTGTGGACTGCGCCACCTGATGAAACATCGATGAGATCAACGCCCGCGTCTTTCAACTGCGCTGCCAATTCGACTGAATCAACCAAGTTCCAACCGTAATCAACCCAATCAGTTGCTGAGATGCGAACAAAGAGCGCCACCTGATCGCCAATCGCAGCGCGCACAGCACGCGTTACCTCCATTAAGAAACGAATTCGGTTTTCAAAACTTCCACCATATTCATCGGTTCGATCATTAGAAACCGGAGAATAAAACTGATGCAGCAGATAACCATGCGCTGCATGTATCTCGATTACATCAAAGCCAACTTCCACCGCGCGCCGCGCCGCATCGGCAAAATCTTTTACCAACTGCGCAATTTCAGCGACAGTTAACGCTCTTGGCGCCGGATAACCTTCAAAGGCAACGTTGGTTGATGAAACAGCTTGCCAACCACCTTCGCCAATCTTTGCCATGCGTTGCTCATCCCAAGGACGCATCGTCGATGCTTTACGCCCAGCATGCGCTAACTGAATTCCCATCTTCACACCTTGCGAGTGCGCAAAATCAACCATCGGTGCAAAAGCTTTGGCATGTTCGTCATCTTCAATTGAAGGACAGGCGATTGAAATTCGCCCCTCAGGAACAACGCCCGTTGCCTCAACCATGATCAACCCCGGCGCACCCGTGGCAAAAGCCCCCAGATGCGCACTATGCCAAGCACCCACAAATCCATCGGTAGCGCTGTATTGGCACATCGGCGATACCCAAACACGATTTTGAAAGGTAACCCCGCGCAAAGTAAGTGGATCAAAGAGAGTATTCATATCTCGATCCTACTCTGAAATAAAATCGCAGACCCGTTACTTTTATAGAAAGACTAAGTAATAACTTTTTAATAATAGATAGATCATCAGATTTATCCACAACAAAGCAGAAAACCTAAATCAGTATTTAGTAACTGACTTAGGTTCCGTTCTGCGTACCGCTGTAGCTCAGCGGATAGAGCAGCATTCTGACGAATTTGCCGGTCGTAGGTTCGAATCCTATCAGCGGTACGCACACTAAGTGGCCCCACGGTTCGTCGCGTGGGGCCACTTTGCACTTGTGACTCTGGGTAATTACCCGCAACTAATGTTATGGATCTGCGCAAAGAGATCAGCATCTTTACCTGGTCGCTCGCGCACTGAGTCACCACAGACCTGACAAAAAGCATCGAAGTAATACACCCCGCGCTCTTCCATCCATTTGTAGTCATAGATAAATGCAACAACCTGCTCACCGAACTCTGGCAACGATCTATGGCCACGCGCACGATGCGCTGCATCTAGATCCAAATGCTCTAGCCCGGAAACCTCCGCATCAGCTCCCATCGCAATAACCAACCCGCATGTACAGCGCCATTCTTGCCCACAATAATTTACATACGCCCAATGCCACTTCTGCGCCTGCCAGCTATTTAAATTCGCATAATGCAACCACGCTTTAAATCGTCCATACCTTGCCATGCCAACTGCTTCGTTCTGTTCTCGCTTTAACTTCACTAGCAATTCATCAGCGACGCTGACATCGACATAACTCGTCTTACTCTTTTTGATCCGCTTAGACATAACAATCCAGCCCTTAATGGACCTCATATGAGACCCGCTCTTCTGGCGGTGTCGTTCATCGCCAGCAGGTCTTGTCTCGAAACCACCGTGCGCGGTTGGCGCGGTTGGTATCCAGCAACTCGTGACAGTTAACGCTGGACTTCTTTGACCTAGG
>JAHECV010000019.1 GCA_024641555.1 Candidatus Planktophila sp. | reverse complement strand
CGAGCAGATCGCCACTTCCTCGTCCATGTAAAGCAGAAACAAACCTTGGTTCACCGAGCCCGAGATTCCAAAGAGCATGTGCATCGGCTTCATCAACATCGCTATCAACTTTATTTGCGATAAGCACCATCGGCTTCTTAACTTTGCGAAGTTCCTGCACCAAAATGTCATCTTCATCGAGAGCGCCAACATGGGCATCAACCACAAATGCCAATACATCAGCTTCTTGCATCGCAAGTTCTGCTGATGCACTTACTTGAACCGAGATTCCATCAGGCTTCGATTCCCAACCGCCGGTATCCATAATTATGAAACGACGACCGCCCCATTCGCATTCGTATTGGACGCGATCTCGAGTAACGCCAGGTGTGTCCTCAACTATCGCTTCGCGACGCCCAATAAAACGATTGATTAGCGTTGATTTCCCAACATTTGGTCGACCCAATATTGCAACAATTGGTAGTCCTAGAAGCGAACGTTCTTTTAGCAACTCCCAGACACGCTCTACCGTCTCTTCCAAATCTAACTCTGTCGAATCGATTAGAACCGCATCCGAAGCTTTCGCCAATGGCGATACCGCTCGTGTTGAATCGATCTCATCGCGTTGCGAAAGTGAATCCGAAACGCTGGCGACAGATGCGGCGATTTCACTGGAACGACGGGCGGCTCGAGCGGCGATATCCGCTTGTAGATAAATCTTTAGCGGGGCATCGGGAGATACCACGGTTCCGATGTCACGACCTTCCACGACGATGCCACGTTCAGCATCATTAATTAATTTACGTTGCAGTACCAGAAGTGATGCGCGAATTTCTGGAAGAGCGCTGATAGCGCTGACATTTTCAGTTACTTTTTCAGATCGTATTTCGGCCGTAACATCAACATCACCAACGAACACCTTTGGATTTTTCGGATCAGCGATAAATCGAATTGCATTGTTTGCAAGGGCTGTGAGAATTTCATCGGCGTTATAAATTTTCTCACGTAACGCAAGCCAAGCAACTGCGCGATAGAGCGCACCGGTATCCAAGTAATTCCAACCAGCGCGTTGCGCGACGAGTTTAGAAGTACTGGATTTACCCGCTCCGCTTGGTCCATCGATGGCTACGACGATCATTGTTCTTACATCCCATCATTGCCCAACGTGGTCTTAAATAATTTAATCAAGTCTATCTTGGCGAGTGAACGTTCCATCCCGATTTTTCAAGATGTTCTCGCAATACATCAGCATCAGTTGCCGAAAGCGCCAGAGTAATGAGTCCGGTGAACTGCCCAGGAGAATGCTCGATCGTTAAATCTTCAACATTTACCTTCGCTCTTGCGCACTCATCAAAGAGCGCGGCAAGTTGACCAGGTTTATCTTCAATAACTACCGGCAATAGTGAATATTCACGAGCCTTTCCGCCGTGCTTTCCAGGGATCAAGGCGCGCCCTTGATTTCCCTTTGCGATCATCGAACCGACATGCTCTGGATCATCGATCTTAGAAATAAGCGATGTCAGGTCGTTTTGTAGATTTATTAATAACGGCAAGATTTCTGAAGAATTGCTGGCGATAATTTCTTGCCAAAGTTGCGGATCTGAAGCCGCGATCCGCGTGGTGTCGCGCAATCCGGCTCCCGCGAGTTCTAGATCGCTCGAGCTACCGCCAACCAACTGTGCCGCAAGAAGTGAGGAGACGATCTGCGGTAGGTGCGAAACGAGCGCTACCGCGCAATCGTGAGCCGATGCCGTCATTGAAATCGGCGCTGCCCCAAGCGTCTGGATCAACCAGAGACCGGTTTCAACTACATCGAGATCAACCTTTGCGCCATCGGCATACTCCGGGCAATAGATCCATGAGCGCCCCTCAAATAGATCTGCTCTAGCACTTGCTGCTCCCCCGACTTCGCGCCCAGCCATCGGATGGGTCGCCAAAAATCGGGTGGAGGCACCAGAAATTCTTGATATCTCAACCTGAGGTTTAGTCTTAACGCTAGCAATATCTATAAATATCGATTTTGGGTTTAACTTAAATTCTTCCTCAAAGAGCTCAACTATCGCACCAGCCGGAACAGCGAAGAGGATTAAATCTGGATTGACTGAAACCTTGGTAGCCATTAAATCCTGAGCTAAATTCTGCGCTTTGAGATCATGATCCTGCATCTCAACTTCAATCCCACGCGCAGCCAGAGCGAGCCCGATTGATGTGCCAATTAACCCCGATCCGATAATTCGAATCGATTTAATTTTTTCTTCTGTTCCTTTAGACATGGATCCGAGCCTTATTGAGCGATATCTCGGCGCAAAATCTTCGCTCCGCCCAGGTAGATATGGTTGATTTCTGCCTTTTTTGCTTCACTTTCAACGTGAGCCAATATGCGAATCGTGCGCTCAAGTGAGCCCGGAACCCCGATCTCGACTGAACAGAGTAAAGGGACATCGGTAAAGCCGAGTTCTCTAGCCGAACTAGCTGGGAAGGCGGCGTTTAGATCTGGGCTAACGGTGAAGATAACCGAGATAAAGTCATCTGGCGTAAGTGAATTTGTACGCATAATTTCAGCCAGCAACTCTTTCGTGGCCTCATCAATTGCCTGCGAGGTATTGGCCAAAGCCTGAATAGCGCCGCGAATAGCTCGTACCGTAGACATGTTGCAATACTACCCTTACGCCTTTCTTCACGTCGCTATATATAACGCGTTTTATCGATTTATCTAGTTAGCGCTTTCGAAACATTCTTGAGCCGAGTCTTTTATGGAGATCGATACGGTTCATAACCCACACGAATTGTAATTATCGATAAAACACTATTTGCTAAGAATTCTACGCTTGTTTGAGTCGCTTTATGTCGATAAATAAACTATAATGAAGATATGGCAATCATTATCGATAAAACGGTATATAAATTAATATGCTCTATATCTATAAAAGGTTAAAGATCTAAAGCCTTTTGTAGGTTTGCAAGTTCACCGCTATTTAAGTCGCGCCATCGTCCCTCTGGGGTATCGCCTAGTGAAATCGGTCCGAACTTGGTGCGGATAAGTCGAAGGACGACAACATCAACTGCCTCCATTAGTCGGCGAATAATGTGATACCTACCCTCGTGGATAGTTACCTCTATCCATTGAGGGCTAAGTTGCTTGAAGGAGAGAACGCGACCAATCCCATCCTCAAGCTCAATTCCCTTAAGAAGGGTCTTCTCCGCGCCTACCGGCAACTTCCCATCGAACTCGATGATGTAGGTCTTCTCAAGACCAAAAGATGGATGGGTAGCCCTAAAAGTCAGATCTCCATCATTTGTAAGCAAAATTAGACCTTCGGAATCCTTATCTAGCCGGCCAACATGAAATAGGCGTTCCTTCCGAAGATCTATAAAGTCAGATAAGGATGGCGCCCTTCGGGGTCAAACATTGTAGACAAAACACCTTTGGGTTTATGGAGTACAAGATAAGACTTAGTCAATGAACGCGAAATTGTCTCACCATCAACCATTACTTTTACCATTTGTGGGTCAAACTTTGCGCCGAGTTCTCGACAGATGAACCCGTCGACGCTCACCCGCCCATCTATGATTAGTTCGTCAGCTCCGCGGCGGCTAGTGATTCCCGCGTCGGCAATTATTTTATTAAGGCGCATTTCGGCCATTTGGCTATCCATTCTCGACAGTCATTTATTGGATTATTCGCGAGGGGCTCCCCCGGCAAGGCGTAAGTCTACGCGGGCAGAGGGCAAAGGGTCAAAAGTAGGTACGGCGCAGGCGGCCGATACTTAATCCGTTAGAGATTCAAGAACCTCATCTAGCCGGTCAAGATCTGGAAGATATGGAGCAAGGGCGGGCAAATCGCCAAGGGAATTGAGCCCAAGGCGTTCCAAGAAGTAGCTGGTCGTCTTATAGAGAATCGCACCTGTCTCGGGCTCAACGCCTGATTCTTCGACCAAACCGCGGGTGATTAGGGTCTTCATGACCGCTTCCACATTTACGCCACGAATGGCAGAGACGCGAGCCCTTGAGACCGGCTGGCGATAGGCGATCACTGCGAGAGTTTCAAGGGCCGCTTGGGTAAGTCGGTTCTGTTGACCATCTAGGACGAACTTCTCGACCACAGATGAGCACTCGGGATGGCTGTAGAAGCGCCACCCACCGTTTATCGCCTTAAGGGTAAACCCACGGCCTTCATACGAGAGAACCAAGTTCTCTAGCGCTGCGACAACCTCATCGACGGTATGTTCGAGCACGGCGGCGAGCGTCAGTTCGGTGACAGGCTCATCGACAACCATCAGAATCGCCTCTATAGAACGTTCGAGTTCGGGATTAGACATTTTCACTACCTTCTGTCTCATTTTCTTCACTTAACACGGGGGTATCGATAACCTCTTCCTCATCGACTAGCAAAACTGGTATATCGAACTCATCCGATGCCGATACCTCGCCCTCATCGGAGCCGGTCCAACTAATCTGCAACTCACCTAGAGCTATAACCTGCTCGAATCGCAGCGCTCCCTGGCGGTACAGGTCGAGTAGCGCTAGAAATCTCGCCACGACTACTAGCGTCGAATCAGCGTCTGAGCAGAGATTTCTAAAGCTTAGGGTTCGGGATTTGCGCAGGGCTTCAACTACCCGCTTGGACTCCTCAGTCACGCTCACCAGACTGGTATGGAGGTGCTCTACCGCGACCACCGGCGGCGTTTTTGGAGTCAATACTCGCTCGGCGATAGCGGCAAAGCGTGGGGCGCCGACGCCGATTAGAACCTCAGGTAGCAGAGCAGAAAGCGCTGGATCGAGGGCAACAACGCGGGCAAAGGATTTATCGGCAGCCTCGATGCGCGCTGCGAAAGTTGCGGCGATCTCTTTAAAGGCTCGATATTGGAGCAATCGGGCAAAGAGAATGTCTCGGGCTTCCAGGAGGGCGAGATCTTCTTCATCCTCGATCTCACCGCTGGGTAGCAGGCGCGCCGCCTTGAGATCTAGCAAGGTTGCGGCGATAACGAGGAATTCGGTCGCCTGATCCAGTCGCCAACCCTCCCCAGATGCCTCGAGGGCGCGGATAAAGGCGATGAATTCGTCGGTGACGATACTTAGCGAGACTTCCGTTATATCCATCTTATGGCGCGAGATGAGCTGCAGAAGCAGATCAAATGGGCCATCAAAGTTATCTAGGTGGACGTTAAAGGGTGAACTCTCGATCGTTGCGATCGCATCCCCGCCCTGACTCTCAATATCCACCTGCGAACCTTACTTCGTTACTTGCTCAAATCTGCGCATGGAGCGTAGAGTCGCGCCAACAGAAAGAGGTTTCTCGCTTGAACGCTAAATCGACATTTGACGATGATGTGGCAACCACGGCCAATCTTCTCGGGCGCGAACCCCAGAACTTTCGAATTCCACCTGCCCCAACTGAAGGTGGATCGGCGAAAGTTATCTCTATCTTTAATCAAAAGGGTGGTGTTGGTAAGACCACTACAACGATTAACTTAGGTGCCGCTATTGCAGAACTTGGCCGCCGCGTATTGCTAGTCGACTTTGATCCGCAAGGTGGTCTCTCTCTAGGTCTCGGAGTTAATGCACATGCCTTGCCACTTGAGAACACCGTTTATTACGCATTGATGACGCCCGATGCCAATATCGATGAAATTGTACTGAAGTCATCTGTTGCCAATCTAGATTTCCTTCCAGCCAACCGCGACCTCGGTACTGCAGAGACAACTCTCGGCGCCGAAATTGGTGGTCAACAATATTTAAAACGCGCACTCGGTCGCCTTAAAGATCGTTACGACGTTATCTTGATTGACTGCCAGCCAACGATGGGTCAACTAACCATTAACGCTCTCGTCGCATCTGATGAAGTAATTGTTCCGTTACAGTGCGAGTATTTCGCTCTTCACGGATTTATCGAACTTAAAGGAAATATCGATAAGGTCAAGAATTTCCTTAATCCAGATCTTAAGTTGATCGGAATTCTTGCTACGATGTTTGAAAAGAAGACTCTTCACAATCGCGAAGTCCTGACTGCGATCCTTGAGAAATATCCAGAAGATGTTTTCGAGACAATTATCGCCAAGACAATTCGTTTCTCAGAAACTACTGTTGCCGGCGAACCAATTACCAGTTATGCATCATCATCGGGTGGGGCTGCTTCTTACCGCAGACTTGCCCGCGAATTAATTGCCCGAGGAGGCGCACGATGACACGTAGAGCTAGCTTGCCCGGAGCAGATGAACTATTCCGCGCAAACACCCCAGCACTTAGCGCTGTTCGCCAAGTTATTGAAGAATCTCAAGAGGTAAGTAAGCCAATCGGAGTTGCTCCATCGTCACCTAAGACAAAGAAAGGTGTTCGTTCAACTCCACGTCGTCGAGTTACAACTGTTGATCGTTCCCCATCTGGCCGTGAAAAACATGACGAAAAAATTACGGTTTACCTATCCCCTGACGAGTTATTTGACCTTGATCAAGCTCGCTTAACTCTGCGTGGAGATTTAGGACTTGCGGTCGATCGTGGTCGAATTGTTCGTGAATCGATAGCGGTAATCGTTGCTGATCTGGAAGCAAAAGGCGACCAATCAATCCTTGCTCGTAGACTTCGCGGGATTTAATTAGCTCGCGGATGCGCGGTGGCATATGCCTCGCGCACTTTATCTATCGTAATCAAGGTGTAGATCTGCGTTGTAGTAACTGAGGCATGGCCGAGTAGTTCTTGAACCACTCGGATATCGGCTCCACCATCTAGTAAATGTGTGGCATATGAATGACGAAATACATGTGGCGAAACCTTTCCGGTTAAACCCGTTGCATCGGCGGCATCCGAGATAACTTGCCAGGCGCTCTGTCGCGACAATCTAGATCCTCGTTGATTTAAGAAAAGCGCAGTTTCTGCCCGCGATGATTTACTTTTAGCCAATAAAACAGGGCGGATACGAACTAAATATGCATCTAAAGCTGATTTAGCAAAACTACCCAATGGAACGATTCGCTCTTTCGAACCTTTACCGCGCAATTTAAGTGTTGTGATGGCGCTGCCATCTACTTCACTCTGCGCAAAGTCGTTGATGTCAATTCCAACAATTTCACTTACACGCGCTCCGGTGCCATATAACAATTCAATCATCGCATGATCGCGAAGAGAGATTGGATCGCCTTCTCGAATGGTTGCATCGATCAAAGATGATACTTCCTTGATGGTGAGCGCTTTTGGCAATCTGCGTGGAACTTTAGAACTCGCAACGCTATTCACGGGATTACTAATGGAGAACTCTTGCGCTACGTACTTATAAAAACTTTTCAGCGCCGAAACATTACGATTGATGCTAGTAATCGCTAGATTCGATTTTTTCAACGAAACTTCGAACGCTGTGACCTCTGCTTCGGCTAATGATTCGAAATTTAATGAATTTTCAGTTAAGAACTCCGAAAACTTAGCTAGATCTCGCCGATAGGCTGAAATTGAATTCAGAGATAAGCCGCGTTCGATCGTTAAGTGATCTATAAAAGATTGAAGCGCGTTTTCAAACTTCATAACCGTGAGCCAGAGCAACCGCGTTGTAGCGGATTTTTCCAGCATGAACATTTAATCCACGATCTAAGGCGGGGTCTTCCTCGATGGCTCGCTCCCAACCCTTATTGGCGATAGCTAAGGCGTAAGGCAGCGTCGCATTTGTTAAGGCATAAGTTGACGCGACTGGAACTGCGCCAGGCATATTGGCAACGCAGTAGAAGACCGAACCATGCACATTAAATGTTGGTTCAGCGTGCGTCGTTGGTTTGGAATCTTCGAAACAACCACCTTGATCTATTGCGATATCCACCAAAACGGAACCAGGCTTCATCTGCGCAACCTGGGCATTAGTGACAAGTTTTGGAGCTTTCGCACCATGTACGAGCACTGCTCCGACTACCAAGTCTGCGCTCTTTATCTCCCTATCGATAGCGTGCAAGGTGGAAGCGAGAGTTTTGATTCGACCGTTATAAAGTGAATCGATATATGCCAGACGCGCCAGCGAGCGATCCAACACAGTTACATCTGCTCCCATGCCCATGGCGATCACCGCAGCATTCAAACCTGCAACTCCCCCGCCAATTACTACAACTTTTCCAGGTGCGACACCAGGAACGCCGGCGAGTAGAACGCCTCTTCCACCATTTGGTTTTTGTAGAGCAAAGGCACCTACTTGAACCGAGAGGCGACCAGCCACTTCGCTCATTGGCGCTAGCAGCGGCAGAGTTCCATTGACTTCGACTGTCTCGTAAGCGATTGCGGTGGTGCCGCTCTTCAAAAGCGCATCGGTGCATGGCTTACTTGCCGCCAAATGAAGATATGTAAAGAGTATCTGTCCTGCGCGAAGACGTGAATATTCAGCTTCTATCGGCTCCTTAACTTTAAGAATTAAATCGGCCTCTTTCCAGAGCTTTTCAATATCACCTTCGATACGCGCACCGGCTGCGATGAAATCTGCATCCGTAATTGAAGAACCTAAACCTGCCCCTTTCTCAATTACAACTTGGTGTCCGCTTCGCACAAACTCGAAGACTCCTTCGGGGGTAAGCGCAACGCGTGACTCGTGAACTTTGATCTCTTTAGGAACTCCAACCAGCATTTGCTTAACCTTTCGCTTTAATCGCCGCGGCAATGAGACCCACAAAAAGTGGATGTGGACGAGTTGGTCGCGAACGCAGTTCGGGGTGAGCTTGAGTTCCGACGTAATAAGGATGCACCTGCTCAGGTAGTTCTACAAACTCCACGAGGTCTCGTTCCTTATACATCCCTGAGAAAGTAAGACCAGCACTAGAAATTTGATCTCGGTATTGATTATTTACTTCATAGCGATGGCGGTGTCGTTCTGAAATCTCATCCGTGCCGTAAGTCTTGGCCACGATCGAACCTGGCTTTAACGTCGCGGTGTATAAACCAAGGCGCATGGTGCCGCCCATATCGGCTTCGCCAGAAACAATCTTCTTCTGATCATCCATAGTTGCAATCACGTGAGTTCCGATCTCGGGTGAAAACTCAGCAGAGTTAGCATCGGAAATTCCGGCCAGATTGCGTGCTGCTTCGATAACCATGCACTGCAAACCTAAACAAAGTCCAAGAGTTGGAATCTTATTTTCGCGGGCGAATTTCAGAGCGCCTAACTTTCCTTCGATACCGCGCACACCGAATCCCCCAGGAACGCAGATTGCATCCACATCACCAAGTGCTTGCTTGGCACCTTCTGCGCTTTCACAATCATCACTCGGGATCCAAACAATCGATACCTTTGCGCTATTTGCAAAACCGCCGGCGCGCAGCGCCTCTGAAACCGAGAGATAGGCATCTGGCAGATCAATATATTTGCCGACAAGAGCTACCTTAATCTGATGCTTTGGATGATGAACTTTTTCGAGCAACTCATCCCACTCGCCCCATTGCACTTCATGCCCAACAAGAGATAAGCGGCGAACCACGTAGGCATCTAAACCTTCCGCAAATAATACTTTTGGAATATCGTAGATTGACGGCGCATCCACCGCAGCAACCACCGCTTCAACATCCACATCGCACATCAAAGAAATCTTCTTCTTTATACCCATTGGGATATCACGGTCAGATCGCAAGACAACTGCATCTGGTGCAATACCGATACT
>JAHECV010000010.1 GCA_024641555.1 Candidatus Planktophila sp. | reverse complement strand
CTATCTTGCCAGTTTTGGCCGCTGATTACGAAATGGAGGCAGATTCAGCCAGCGCAACCAAAGAGCGGAGCGCTATGCCAGTGCCACCGACAGGTGTGTAGCCATATGGCTCACCTTCGTTATAGGCCGGCCCTGCGATATCAAGGTGCAACCAAGGTAATTCAGGTGAGATAAATTCTTTTAGAAACAGTCCAGCCACCATCATTCCGCCCATTCGTTCACCGATATTTGCCATATCTGCAACTGGGGAGTCAAGCGAGGCGCGAAGTTCAATTGGAAGGGGCATCGGCCAGAACGCTTCGCCGACTTCTTTGGTGAGTGCGAAGAAATGATCGCTTAGCTCTTGATTGTTGGTCATGATCGCACTGGTGCGGGTACCCAATGCAATGACCTGTGCCCCGGTGAGTGTGGCTACATCAACGATGGCATCTAGATTTTTATTCTCTTGCGCTTTTACCAACGCATCACCAAGTACCAGACGCCCTTCTGCGTCGGGATTCAAAACTTCAATTGTCTTTCCTCCATACATCGTGATGATGTCACTTGGGCGAGTTGCGTTGTCGCTGACCATATTTTCGGCAAGAGGTGCGTAACAATCGATGGCCACAGGTAACTTTAAGAGTGCGATTGCAATGGTTGCAGCACAAACCGCGGCGGCACCTGACATATCCGATTTCATCGCTTCCATTCCGGCAGCGGGCTTAAGCGCCAAGCCACCGGTATCAAATGTGATGCCTTTACCAACGTAGGCGAAGTTCTTAATCGCTTTGGTTTTGATTGGGCGATAAGTAATTTGCAGCAAACGTGGGGGATTTGCCGATCCCTGTCCCACCGCGGTAATTCCGCCATATCCCTTGCTCTTTAACTGCGAATCGGTCATTACCGAAACTTTCAACCCGGCACTCGCACCACCGGCTTTTTTAACTAAATCGGTAAATATTTTGCAGAAAGAATCCGGTGTTAGATGGCTAGGGGGAGTATTAATCAAATCTCGAACAATCCCCACTTGATCTGCAATTACCGCAGCTCGCTTAGCCGCCGCCTTGGCCCGCGCATCTTGCGCCAGCGAGGTGTGAACGGTGACCGACTTCAGACTTGTCCGATGTTCGCGCAAGGAATCCACGCGGAATTTTGTGAACACGTATGACCCAAGCAGGGCGCCTTCTGAAATGGCTGCGATTGCAGAAATTTTTTTCGCGGGCAGAGAAAAGGTTGCGCTCGAACTCCCCGCTAATTCGCGTGCTGCGGCGCCGGCTGCGCGGCGCAAAGTCTCGTCCTCGAAATTTGTGGCGTGTTGCCCAAGGCCGGTAAAAACTAAGAGACGAGTTGTGGTTCCAGGGATTTTAATAACTTCATCGGCTTTGCCTGTCGCGTTCATATCCGCCAAAAGGGGAAGGAGCTTCTTCGAATCTAGAGCGATATCTCCACTTTCGATGGAGAGTGAGTTCTTGTCTTTTTTGTAAGAGAGTCCAACAACCAAAATCTCATCTTTGATGATGCCATCTGTCAGGTGGATCGTCGTCATCTCTTGCTCCTTAGTGTCAACCATCAAAGTTTATTGATTAGAAAAGTAGTGGCGTTGCTCGGGTAAGTGTAAGTTGTCTACATGAAAAATTCACCACTAGCCGATAAGCATCACGCCCTCCATGCGAAGATGGCCGATTTTGGTGGCTGGTTAATGCCCATTGAGTACCCAGGAGCGGGCGTACTCGCAGAACACGCTGCCGTTCGCGAGCGAGTCGGAATTTTTGATGTTTCTCACTTGGGAAAAGTGAGCGTAAAAGGAGTGGGCGCTCTCGAATTTCTAAATTCAATATTTACCAATGACTTAAATCGAATTAACGATGGGCAAGCGCAATACACCTTGCACTGCAACGCAGACGGTGGAGTGATTGATGACTTAATTGTTTATCGCAACAGCCCAACGGATCTCTTCTTGATCCCAAATGCGGCCAATACCTCATCCGTAGTCGCTGATTTATTGGCTAAAGCGCCAGCTGAAATTTCAATCGTAAATCTCCATGAAAAATTCGCGGTACTCGCTGTTCAAGGGCCGAAGTCAAAATCTGTAATTGAATCTTTAGGGTTAAATCCCGCGATGGATTACATGGCCTTTGAGCATGTTGAAATATCTGGAAAATCTGCAATCTTGTGCCGCACCGGATACACCGGTGAACATGGATATGAAATTTTGCCGAGTTGGGAAGGCGCTCCAGAAGTATGGGATTCACTAGTGAATGCGATTGCGCCTTTTGATGGATTGGTTTGTGGCTTAGGCGCGCGCGATACCTTGCGCACGGAGATGGGTTACCCACTCCATGGCCACGAATTGAATTTAGAAATTACGCCAGTTCAAGCATCTGCCTCATGGGCGATTGGTTGGGAAAAGCCAACTTTTAGCGGCGCGGCAGCGTTGTTAAAGCAACGTGAAGATGGAAAACATACAAAGCTTCGTGCGCTGGTTAGTCAAGATCGCGGAATACCTCGCGCTGGTATGCAGGTGAAGAACTCTCTGGGTGCAGTTGTCGGCGAAATAACCAGTGGAACTTTCTCACCTTCACTTAAGAAGGGAATTGCGCTAGCCCTGGTTGATCCATCCTTGAAGATCGGCGATGAGGTTTTTGTCGATGTCCGCGGTAGAGATAGCCTCTGCGTAATTTCCAAATTGCCACTAGTACCTTCTAACGTTCGCTAAATTCCACAGGCGACATAAACGCAGCCTTCATCTGTGTTCTGCGCAGTGCGGATAGGACGGCCGGGGCGGTAAGTAAGATCAAGGCCGAAGTTAATACTGCGCGCGGTATATCCCAAGCCATAGAAGATAGAAAGTGAAAGACCAAGAACCGCTTCATATTTTCAAATATCGGAGCGCCTGCTACGTATGAGAGTTGGGTATCGCCGCCTAGGGCCCATGGCCAAAACTGAAGATCCATAAGCAAGCCAAATAAGAGCGATGCGCAGATTCCAATCAATAGCAGAAGTGCTAATTCAATTCTGCCGCGAATCTTTTTGGGAAACGAACCTGCAAAAAGTCCGACTAAACCAGCTGCGAAAAGTTGATATGAGAGCCATGGTCCAAAGCCTCCGGTAAGAATTGCCGAGGTAAGCATTCCAAGAACGCCGAGAAGAAATCCAAAAGCGGATCCAAATACTCGAGCGGAAATTATCAATAAGAACCACATTGGCTCTAAGCCCACCGCACCGGCACCTAATGGACGAAGGGCGGCTAGTAGTGCAGCAAGAGTTCCAAGCAGCGCAACTGATTTTGCATCGAGTTCAGCGTTGCTCAGTTGCGCGATTAATAAAAACATAGAAGCTGGAACCGCAGCCCAGAAAAAATATTGGGAAAAGTGAGCCACAGATTCACTTGGTGCGAAAAAGGGCCAGGTGAATCCAGCTAACACAAATAGTGAAGTTATTGAAAGGGCCACTCGATTTCTAGCAGTTAAGCGATAAAGATCCTTCGTTTTATATTTCATCTAGATAGCGATTCGATTACATCTTTTACGGTTAACCAGGGGCGGGGCGCCATAACCTTGGCGACTTGTGGAGCAAATGCAGGTGAAGCAAGCAATATATCTAAAGTCGGACCGTCTGCAACAACTTCTCCATCAGATAGAAAAATTACTCGGTCGGCTAACTCTGCGACCAACTCGACATCGTGCGTGGCGACGATTACCGCTTTACCGTGCGTTGCAAGAAAATTCTTTAAAATTCCGATTAGCAGCGACTTGGATTGGTAATCGAGTCCGCGAGTGGGTTCATCTAAAATCAGAGCTTGCGGCTTTGCAGATAGAACAACTGCTAAAGCCAACGCCAATCTTTGGCCTTCAGATAAATCTCGGGGGTGGGTCTTTTCCGATATTGATGGCACAAGTGTTTGGAGTAATCGAATAGTTTCTCCAGTCGTAATCTGATTATCTTTGTCAGCTTGTGCGCACTCCTGTAAAACGCTCTGCGAGTACAAGAGATCGCTCGGCTCTTGGGGAATATAGCCGACCAAATCGCGACGATTTTTCCCTTTGAGGCTGATTGGATCGCGTTCGAAGATGGAGATACTTCCAGCATCTAGTTTCTTTATCCCAACAATCGCTTGTAGAAGAGAGCTCTTGCCTGCTCCGTTTCGCCCCATCACGGCGACAATTTCACCTTCGCAAATCTTGGTTTTAACACCTCTGAGTGCAGAATGGCTTCCGTATGAGATCGATGCGCCATCGACCTCTATGGCAGTTTGTGTAGCAACTCTGAGTTGAGTTGGGGCATTACTGCCTTGTGAGCGAACTTCTTCGGTCATCCTTCGCACATCGCGGACGCTCAGCCCCACTTGCTCCAACTTAAGTGCGCGCGAAAGATGAACTATCGGTGGCGCGATCTCTGACTTTTGCATAACCTTTTCGGGGAGATCGATCTGGGCTTGCCCATCACCTGAAATATGAATAATTCGATCGGCGAAACCAATAACTCTCTCGAGTCGATGTTCAGCGATGATTACCGTCAAACTCAAATCGTGAACTAAGCGATGAATTATCGATAGCACTTCTTCAGCGGCGATTGGATCTAGAGCGCTGGTGGGTTCATCTAGAACCAAGATCTTGGGATGCATTACCAATGCGCTACCGATAGCTAAACGTTGCTGTTCTCCGCCGCTTAAAGTGCTAATTGCACGATTGCGAAGCGGTGCTAGTGCTAGTAGATCTAAAATCTCCTCAACTCGCTTGCGCATAGTATCTGGTGCGACATTGAGCGATTCCATTCCAAAAACAAGTTCTTCTTCGACGGTGTCTGTAACAAATCCATTACTTGGATTTTGACCAACAATTCCGATCAAATGAGCGAGTTCACCGGGGCGAACTAGCTGAGTAGATATTCCGTCTACCGAGATGTCGCCGGCCAAAATTCCACCGGTGTGATGGGGGACTAACCCGTTAATTAGACGTAACAAAGAGGACTTTCCGGTTCCAGTAGATCCAATTACTAGAACCATTTCCCCCTCTTGAATCTCAAAGGATAGGTTCTCCAAAATTGTCTTAGTCGATGTTGGATAGACAAGTGAAACGTTAGAAAACTTAATCATGATGTAAACAACCAAACCGCTGTAACCAAAGCCAGCCCACTTGAAAAAATTGCAGAATCAGTAAAGTTCCAAAGAATCGGGCGATACTTTGAACGTATTCGACTTACTCCGTAACCCCTTGAATCCATCGCAGCGGCTAAGTCGAGAGACTTTGCGAGTGCTTCCTCTAGCAACGGAAGAGCGATTGATTTGAATTTTGGTTTTTCATCGCCACGTAGGATCCGCGCGCGACGAATTCTTGAGTAACTTGCCACAAGCTGTGGGAGAGAAGAGGTAGCAATTACAACTGCAACCCCAAACTCATAGACCATAACTGGGAGAATTCGCAGTAATTTATGGGGACTAGTTAGCGATACGGCAGCGCCGAAGAGCGCTATGACAGAGGTAATCACCAAACCTTCATGAAGCGATGAAAGCAAACGTTCCTGCGTGATAGTTCCACCAATTCGAATTCCAGCCATCCAATGAGGCAGCGGCAGAATTGGCATCGTTGCAATCTTCGTGCCCGGAATGGGAACGCCGATCAAAACACCAGTAACTGCTCTGACCGCCATGATGAAGAGGCCGAGTCTCAGGGAGAACCAGAAACTCTTCGACCATGGGAAATCTCCGGCTAATCTCCAAACTAAAATCGCTGCAACCGCGATAACTGTGGCAGAGTAAATTCCACTATCAACACGGATGACCGTGACAATTACGGTGATGAACCATAACCACCAAGTGAGCGGATGCAGCGATTTCAATTTGTAGTTCTTTTACTTCTTAAGCGCGGCAGGGGTAGGAATTTCCACGCCGCATTCTTTAGCTGGGTAACCGTTGAGTCCGCAAATTAGTCCGCTCTTTGCGGCGCGCACTTTTAAGGCCATACCTAAAACATCAATGCCCTGCGATGTCTTGGCAGTGCGAACGCATGTAGTGATCAGTTTCTGAACCTTCTCACCCTTTGGCGCATAAGCTTTATCACCAAAATCAACTACTAAAGCGATTCGTTTAGTGTCTTTATCTGCCTTGGTTTTTCCACAGATGGATTTGAAATCTGGTTTTACAGATGGTGCGATCGATGGGATGTCATCGCTGCTAAAGACAAAGGACCAACCTTCGACTGCGCCGTCTGCGATATCTACAGTTGGACCGGTCATTGCCGCAGTCCACTTGGTTGCTCCTGGTGCGGCTTGGTAGTAACCCCAATAACGCCAGCCCTTATCTGCAGCGGATGCAGAATTGATCGGCGCTAACTGAGCCACGGTAACTAGGATTAAAAGTAGGACAGGAGTAAATTTCTTAGAAGATTTTGCATTTAGCATTTTTTCGTTGGAGCCTCTCTAAAATCAGAGCCTCACGGGGTAGCGCAATAAAAGTTCAAATACACTTTTCTTGGGACTACGCCCCGCAAACCTCGGCGGGTGTTGGTCGAAAACGCTTTCTGGTGAGGTAATCCGACTTGAGTTCTACCGCCATAGGCGAGTGAACTCTTACGGTTGCGGGTCAGCGTCGGATTTTCACCGACTTCCCCCCAAGAGAAAGTTCTTACTATTTAATTTTTACTACCTGCGAAGAGAACCATAGCTTTGCTCGCGATGCAATTCACCACGCTAGGTTGCATCCAGGGGTATGGTTTCTCCCATGGAATATCGTCGTCTCGGCAGTTCAGGAATGTATGTATCTGAGATCTCTTACGGCAACTGGATCACGCACGGCTCGCAGGTAGAAGCTGATGCTGCAGTCAAATGTGTAAGAACCGCCTTTGATCTAGGAATTACCACCTTTGATACCGCCGATGTATATGCAGCGACGAAAGCGGAAACAGTTCTAGGTCGCGCGCTCAAAGGAATTAAACGTGAATCCTATGAACTTTTCACGAAAGTTTACTGGCCAACCGGTTCTGGCAAGAACGATCGCGGACTTTCCCGCAAACACATCATCGAATCTTGCAATGCATCCCTAAAACGATTGAATACCGATCACATCGATCTCTACCAAATGCATAGATTTGATTATGAGACGCCACTCGAAGAATCTTTAAGCGCTTTTGATGATCTGATTCGCGCGGGAAAAGTTCACTACATTGGTTTCTCGGAATGGAACGCGAAGCAGATCAGTGATGCGCTGCGCATCCAGGATGACAAGGGCTACAACCGCTTCATATCCAGCCAGCCGCAATATTCGGCGCTATGGCGAGTTATCGAAAGTGAAGTCGTCCCAATGAGCAAGCGTGAAGGAATCGGTCAAATTGTCTGGTCACCGATGGCGCAGGGAGTCTTGACTGGAAAGTATTTGCCAGGAAAGAAACCACCAGCAGGTTCACGCGCTACAGATAAGAAATCTGGCGCCGGAATGATTTCACGTTGGATGCGCGATGAAGTTTTAACGGCAGTTCAAAATTTAGCGCCGATAGCTAAGGAAGTTGACCTAACAATGGGTCAATTAGCCATCGCCTGGGTTTTGCAGAACTCAAACGTTTCCAGCGCGATCATGGGCGCGACCAAACCATCTCAAGTAAAAGAGAATGTGAAGGCTTCTGGAGTTAAGTTATCGGCTGATGTTATGCATGCCATTGATAAGGCTTTAGGAAATATTCCTACAACCGATCCAAAGGAAACGAAGAGCCCTAACCCACGCGCCTAACATTTTTGAGTTAGAGCTTTTCTCCGGCAGATACCTGTGGTTTAGGTGCGCGCATGCGGCGCATCTGTGTCGAACGTAGCCAGCCATAAAGTCCGAGTCCCTTAGTGCTCACACCTGGGAAACGCGTTGCAACTTCAGCTTTTATCTTGCGCGATAAAAAGATTCCGTCAACAACTGAGAAGAGCAGCACGCTATACATAATCACGATTCCAGCGAGAGCGAATGCGCCAATTGGAATAAGCGAAAGAACTAAAACAAAACCAATAATCGGTAAGAAGTATTCGCCAATGGAACGACGCGCATCGATGTAATTACGTACAAATTTCTTTTCTGGTCCGCGATCACGAATCGGCAGCGCACTTTCGTCACCGCGCAGATATGCCGCGCGCTGGCTAATTCGCGCCACGCGCGCTGCTTCTTTAGCGCGCTTCTTCTCGGCTTTGCTTGATGCAGGAGCGAGGGATGAAACCTTTATCGCAGCCTGCGCTTCTTTTCGCTTTGGAGTAGGTCGGCCTTTTTTCTGGCTACTTTCCGGGGTTGAAGTCATGGGCAAACTATAGGGCGAGCATCTGTTCAAGTGCGAGTTTAGAGAACTTTGCTATTTCTGGGGCAACGCTTATTTGATTCACAATATGACCGTCGACCAGTGACTCCATAGCCCAGACCAGATGGGGGAGATCTATACGGTTCATAGTTGAGCAATAGCAAACGGTTTTATCTAGAAAAACAATCTTCTTATCCGGATGTGCTTTGGCAAGACGAGAGACCAAATTTAATTCGGTGCCGATGGCCCATACGCTACCGGCAGGCGAGTTTTCAACAGTTTTAATAATCATCTCGGTACTGCCAACTACATCTGCCGCAGCAACTACGTCGTGTTGGCACTCTGGATGGACAAGTACCTTGACACCCGGAAGTTGATTTCTTACCTCGTTAACCGACTCTACGGTAAAGCGACCGTGAACCGAACAATGTCCCCGCCAAAGAATTACCTTTGCTTCCTTGATTGCGTCAGCGGTAAGTCCACCCATAGGTTTCCACGGATTCCAAAGCACGCAATCCTCAAGCGTTAGCCCTAAAGAGAGTATTGCGGTGTTACGTCCCAAATGTTGGTCTGGCAAGAAGAGAATCTTTTCACCTTTAGAAAGCGCCCATTCCATTGTCTTCTTCGCATTCGATGAAGTACAAATCGTTCCACCATGCTCGCCTGTAAAACTTTTGATTGCCGCGGATGAATTCATATAAGTAACTGGAATCGTCACATCAGCGACTCCAATTTCAGTTAGCTCTTTCCAACATTGCGAAACTTGATTTGCAGTTGCCATATCTGCCATTGAGCAACCCGCTGCCAGGTCAGGAAGGATGACTTTCTGGTTATTTGAAGTGAGGATGTCCGCGCTCTCGGCCATGAAATGCACGCCGCAAAAAATTATGTATTCAGCGCTTGATTGAGCAGCAGCTGCTTGAGCTAATTTAAATGAGTCTCCGGTTACATCTGCGAACGCAATTACTTCGTCTCTTTGGTAATGATGTCCAAGCACAAGTGCACGATCGCCGAGCGCGGCCCGAGCTGTTCGCGCTCTCGCTACCAAATCAGGATCGCTCGGTGCTGGCAGTTCGCCGGTGCACGAGACTCCTCTTTCCGAGGCCAGATCGCGACCTTTTCCAAGCAGGAGAAGGTCGGTCAGTGTTGTGGCACGTACCGGTGTGGACATGGACACATTCTCGCGCATATTTAGCGTTGCTGTCGCATCAACTCAGACGGGCAGGTAGGCTTGAGGTATGACTACAGAAGCAACTACTTCAACCTCAACCGCAATTGCGCTCACCGATGTAGCAGCAGCGAAAGTTGCCGCACTCCTAGCCCAAGAAGGTCGCGATGATCTATACCTTCGCGTAGCAGTTCAGCCAGGCGGTTGCTCCGGTCTTCGCTATCAGCTTTATTTTGATGATCGCAATCAAGATGGAGATATCGCTCGCGAATTTGGTTCGGTCAAAGTTGTCGTCGACAAGATGAGCGATCCATACTTAATGGGCGCGACAATTGATTTCGTGGACACAATTGAAAAGCAGGGCTTCACGATAGATAACCCAAATGCGCAAGGTTCATGCGCTTGCGGCGACTCATTTAACTAATCTGCGCTGATTAGCTCAAAACAGATATTTGGTTCATAGATGAAAATCGGCGTGGCGGGATCTGTAGGCCTTGACCACTTAATGACTTTCTCCGGCAAGTTCACCGATTCACT
>JAHECV010000002.1 GCA_024641555.1 Candidatus Planktophila sp. | reverse complement strand
AACGAAGGTGAGCCATATGGCTACACACCTGTCGGTGGCACTGGCATAGCGCTCCGCTCTTTGGTTGCGCTGGCTGAATCTGCCTCCATTTCGTAATCAGCGGCCAAAACTGGCAAGATAGGCACCAATCAGGCCTGTTCGTAGCGCTCGTTGGTGAAGGAGTCGATTTTCGTGTCTAACTTTGATCTCGTAGTTTTAGGTGGCGGAAGCGGCGGATATGCGGCGGCGCTGCGTGGCGCACAACTCGGACTTTCAGTTGCGCTGATCGAGGCAGATAAATTAGGCGGCACTTGTCTTCATCGAGGTTGTATCCCAACAAAGGCGCTATTACACGCTGGAGAAATTGCCGATGGAGCGCGTGAGGCGAGCCATTTCGGGGTTAACGCAACATTTAACTCAATAGATATGGTCGGCGTGAATTCCTATAAAGATGGCGTCATTGCAAAACTGCATAAAGGTCTACAAGGTTTAGTGAAATCTCGAAATATCACCTTCATTGAGGGACACGGAAAATTAGTCGCCAAGGATACGATCGAAGTTAATGGCGCACGCTATACCGGAAAAAATATTCTTCTCGCGACCGGTTCTTATGCACGCACCCTTCCTGGATTAGATATTGATGGAAAGCGCGTGATTACCTCAGATCAAGCGATGAAGATGGAATACGTTCCAAAGAGCGTGATCGTTCTTGGCGGAGGAGTTATCGGCTGTGAGTTCGCATCAGTTTGGAAATCATTCGGTGCCGAAGTAACAATTATTGAAGGACTACCCCACCTAGTTGCCCTGGAAGATGAATCATCAAGTAAGCAGCTAGAGCGCGCCTATCGCAAACGTGGCATCAACTTTGAATTAGGAGTTCGCTTTAAGTCACATGCGGTAACGGCAGATGGCGTCACCGTTACCCTGGAAGATGGCAAGACCTTCTCTGCCGAAGTACTTCTTGTGGCAGTTGGACGCGGCCCAGTCTCTGCAAACCTTGGTTATGAAGAACAAGGGTTAACTATGGATCGCGGCTATGTAATCGTCGATAACAAGTGCCGCACTAATGTTCCCGGAATTTGGGCGGTAGGCGATCTCATTCCAACCTTGCAATTAGCGCACGTCGGTTTTGCTGAAGGGATACTCGTAGCCGAGGAAATTGCGGGATTAAATCCACGTCCAATTAATTACGATGGCGTTCCTCGGGTTACCTATTCCGAGCCAGAGGTTGCATCTGTTGGTTTAACAACTGCGCAAGCAAAAGAGCGTGGATACGATGTAGTAGAACTTAATTACGACTTAGCTGGAAATGGTAAGGCGCAAATCTTGCGCACAGCTGGTTCGGTAAAACTAGTTTCACAAAAGGGCGGACCAGTACTCGGAATTCATATGGTTGGCGCAAGAGTCGGCGAACTTCTCGCTGAAGCGCAATTAATCTTTAACTGGGAAGCATCAGCAGACGATGTTGCCCCACTTATCCACGCTCACCCAACGCTCTCTGAAGCAATGGGTGAAGCGCATATGGCACTTGCAGGCAAACCACTACACGCTCACGGATAGAGAATAGGAAAACGATCATGACTTTCTCAGTAACTATGCCAGCACTTGGCGAAAGTGTCAGCGAAGGTACGGTCACACGTTGGCTTAAATCCGAAGGCGATCACGTCGCAATGGATGAACCTCTCCTTGAAGTATCAACCGACAAAGTTGATACTGAGATTCCTTCACCTGTTGCTGGTGTTCTGCAAAAGATAGTCGTCGGAATTGATCAAACTGTTCCGGTTGGCGCAGAGTTAGCGATTATCGCTGACGGCGCCGCAACTGCCGCAACACCTACACCAGCCGCACCTGTCGCGGCATCACCTGTTACTCCACCGCCTGCTGCAGTTGTTTCAGCGCCAGCTGCTCCAGTAACTCCTCCTCCGGTAGCACCTGTTGCGGCATCTGCAACTTCTAACGGAACAATTATTACTATGCCCGCACTTGGTGAAAGCGTTAGCGAAGGCACAGTCACGCGTTGGCTAAAAGGCGTTGGAGATTCAGTCGCAGTTGATGAAGCGTTGTTAGAAGTTTCAACTGACAAAGTTGATACCGAGATTCCTTCACCTGTTGCCGGAACAATTATCTCTATCGATGTTCCGGTTGATTCAACTGTTCCAGTCGGTGCGCGTCTTGCCGTTATTGGTAGCGCAGGCGCCACAGCGCCATCTGCTCCTGCCGCACCTGTTGTACCAGCGCCCGCGCCAGTTGCTCCACCAGTAGTTTCTCCACCAGTAGTTTCTGCACCAGTGCCAACTCCAGTTGCCACACCTGCGGCTCCAGTTTCACAGC
Organism: Candidatus Planktophila sp.; assembly: GCA_024641555.1. Next base: position 41,080 of record JAHECV010000002.1, on the reverse strand, counting down.
CAGCGGATGCTTACGTAACTCCAATCGTTCGTAAATTAGCAAACGAATTGGGAGTAAACCTAGCAAGCGTTAAGGGAACCGGAATCGGTGGGCGAATTCGTAAGGAAGATGTGGAAGCAGCCGCGCCACAGAAGAGCGCACCTGTGGCTGCTGCAACATCAGCACCTGCACAACGTTCTGCAGCAGCACCAGCAGTTGCAGCATCACCACTTCGCGGAACAACAGTGACCATGTCACGTCTTCGTAAAGTAATCGCTGCACGTATGGTTGAGTCTCTTCAAGTTAGCGCGCAATTAACTACGGTTATTGAAGTCGATGTTACAAAGATTGCCCGTTTGCGAGATCGTTCTAGGGCGACATTTGAAGCACGTGAAGGAGTAAAACTTTCATTCCTTCCATTCTTCGCCGTTGCCGTTTGCGAAGCGTTGAAGCAGCATCCAGTTTTGAACTCGTCTGTTGAAGGCGACCAAATTATTTATCACGGTGCAGAGCATTTAGGCGTTGCAGTAGATACCGAACGTGGACTCTTGGTTCCAGTAATTCACAACGCTGGAGATCTCAACATGGGTGGGATCGCACGTAAAATCGCAGATCTTGCCGCTCGTACTCGCGATAACAAGGTCACGCCAGATGAACTCGGTGGCGGCACATTCACTCTCACAAATACCGGAAGTCGCGGAGCGCTCTTTGATACACCAATCATTAATCAACCTCAAGTTGCGATCTTGGGACTTGGCGCAGTTGTTAAGCGCCCAATGGTGGTTAAGGGTGAAGATGGCGGAGAAACTATTGCTATTCGCTCTATGGTTTATCTTGGACTTTCTTATGACCACCGCGTCGTAGATGGTGCAGATGCCGCTCGTTTCTTGGTTACTCTCAAAGAGCGGCTTGAAGGCGGAGCGTTTGAATCCGATCTAGGTCTGTAATCCACATGCCAGTTCCGCAACGCATCGCCATCACTGGCGCATCCGGACTTATCGGAAGCGCACTTGTTGGGCATCTGAAATCAGAAGGTCACACAGTGCAACGACTGGTTCGCCGCGCGACTGTTTCTTCAGATGAAATTCGTTGGGATCCTAAGACCGGTTATGTCGATATCGAAGCTTTACGCGGTGTTGATGCGGTAATTCATCTAGCTGGCGCTGGAGTTGGCGATAAGCGATGGACTAAGCGTTTCAAATCCGAAATTCTAAACTCACGTTTACTGGGTACAACGGCAATTGCACATGCTGTCTCTGAGGTTAAACCGCAGGTATTCATCTCGGCCAGTGCAATCGGTTGGTATGGCGATTCTGGCAACCGCGCTGTTGTTGAAAGTGATTCAGTTGGAAATGATTTCTTGGCTGCCGTTTGTCGCGAGTGGGAAGGCGCCGCCGATCTAGCAGGCGATGTGCGTACCGTGAAACTACGAACTGGTTTAGTTTTAGACCCCACCGGCGGCGCACTTGGAAAAATGTTGCCGCTCTTTAGATTCGGTCTCGGCGGAAAACTTGGTTCAGGTAAGCAATGGTGGTCTTGGATAACTTTGCACGACGTGGTCCGCGCTATTGAATTTGCACTTGTAAATCCGATATCTGGTCCAATAAATCTAACTTCCCCTAATCCAGTAACCAATCAAGAATTCACTGCCGCGCTTGCTCGTGCGATGAAACGTCCCGCACTTTTTCCGGCTCCAGCAATTGCGTTAAAGATTGCACTGGGTGGTTTCTCGAGCGAAGTATTGGGATCGAAGAAGGTAAGCCCTAACGCACTCAGTGAGGCGGGTTTTACTTGGGATTACCCACACATCACAAATGCGCTAGCCGCGCTGATCGATCAATAACCGTTCAGCTGCCTTACGCCCAGATAGCAATGCACCATTCTGTGACGGAGACTCCAAGTAATCCCCCGCGCGGTAAATATTCAATTGAGATTCTGTAGTTTCAGTTTTTAAATACCCGGGTTGGAAAAGTGGCAACGCAGAATGAATTTCGTACTTTGCTAGGAAGCGCCAATCTTCGGTGGATACTCCCCACATCTGCGCCAGCTGGCGACGAACTTCAGACTCTGAGGCAGATTTTATTGTGGTAGAAGAAATCAAACTCTGACCAGCAGGTGCGTAGTCCTTAGACAAGTTTGAGATAACTATCGAATTTACAACTGGCCCACGATTAGTTGAATCAATGATCAACTCTGCGCTCTCGGTTGGAGGCTTTTCTGTAACGTGATACCAGGTGGTGGAATCAGTAAGTCGACCAATTTCACCTGCTCCCAGTAATTGACCGGCAGTGGTCAAATCGGTTGCAACGATTATCTTGTCAGCGGCGATGAATCCTTGGCTTGTTTGAACTCCGCCAACAACGATTTCTTCAACTTGGCAATTTAGACGAAGATCAATAACGCGCGCGGCCATACGTACCGCTAACTCCCCTACACCGCGTGCGGGAACTCCAGATCGTCCATTAATAAAGGAGCCAATTATTTCGCGTCCGATTACTGCGCTGACCTTGGAAGGGTCGGCGAGAAAAACCCCTTGCAAAAATGGCTTAAGCACCTTGAAATAAAGGTCGCTAACGCCGGTGCGAATAAAATGTTCTTCCACGCTTTCATTTACTTGTGGCGAACTAGCAAGGTAGCGCAGAAAAGAGATTTTCGAATAAATGGATCCGGACTTACTTGAAAGGCTCGAGAGGAGTGCAGTGCGCGGATCTCCCAATCTAATAACTCCATCAACAGTTGATATTCCAACTGTGCGCGGTGCTAATTTAAAATCAACGCCTTCCAACAGACTCCATCGCTTAATCTCTGCATAATTTCCGTTGATTAATTGAAATCCGCGGTCGAGAATAAACCCATCGATCTCATCGCTGGCAACTCGCCCTCCCGGAAGATCAGCCGCATCAATCAGCGCGACATCGGCTCCGCTTTCCTGCAGAGTCAAGGCAGCCGCCATACCAGCTAACCCCGCACCAATTACTACATACATTTATCTGCCGTAGCGATCCATTTATGTAGAACTAGTTGTTCTGCAACTTAGATGGCCACCAGATTTTCGGACCAATCTCGTGAACCAGGGCAGGAACAAGAATAGAGCGAACGATTATCGTGTCCAGAAGCACACCAAACCCAACCGCGAAACCAAGTTCTGCAAGAGGAACAAGTGGCAGAAGTCCAAGGACTGCGAAGGTTGCAGCGAGAACGATTCCTGCTGATGTAATCACTGCACCTGTTACGGTGACGCCCTTGATCACACCAGCGCGAGTTCCAATCTTGGCGCTTTCTTCGCGAACCCGAGTCATGAGGAAGATGTTGTAGTCAATGCCGAGAGCAACCAAAAAGATAAATGCGAAAAGTGGGAATGAGTTATCTCCCCCAGCAAATCCGAAGATATGGTTGAAAACGAGAGCGCATACGCCAAGTGTTGCAAAATAACTTAGAACAACGGTTCCGAGAAGTACGACCGCACTCAAAATACTGCGCAGAAGAAGTCCTAGAATCAAGGTGATAACTATGAGAATAATCGGAATAATTGTTCGGTTATCTCGCTTATTTGCGCTTCGCACATCGTAGTAAACAGCGCTGGTTCCACCCACTAGCGACGTTGAATCTGCAGCATGCGCAACTTCACGAATCTTTGGAATGTCATTTCCAGCTTCGACGCTATCTGGCGCCTTGTCTAGCGTGACATTTAAGATCGCGCGACCCTTTACGATCTTTACTCCAGGTGCGGGCTGACCTTCCACCGGCATTCCATCTAGCATCGGAACAACATCGGTTACGCCAGGAGCGCTCTTAACCGCCACTGTGACTGCCGCAATTTTATCTGCCGCTACAACAATCTGTGTCGGATCTCCTTCTCCTCCCGGGAAATGAGTCACCAATAGTTTTTGCCCCACAACAGATTCTGGATTACCAGTAAAAGTATCAACTGTTCCGATTCCATCGGCCTTCAAAGTTGTTGAAGCACCAGCAAATCCCAAGAGAATTACCCCGGTAATAATCCACGCTTTGCGCGGATTGCGACCTATTCCATTTGCAATCTTTGACCAAGGTCCAGACATCACGTGATCATCGCCATCGTTTCTTGGGATGCGCGGCCAGAAAATCCAGCGACCGAAGACCAAAAGCAGCGCTGGAAGAAGAGTCAAAATAGTGATCATCGAACATACGATGCCGATAGCGCCAATCGGGCCAAGTCCTGCTGTATTAGTTAACTGGCTAAAGAGAAGGATTAAAAGAGAGATAGAAACGGTCGAACCCGAAGCAAGGATTGGTTCCCAAACTCCTTTATACGCGGCACGCATCGCATCAAACCGGTTTTCGTGGAAGTGCAGCTCTTCACGATATCGGGCAATTAGAAGCAAGGCGTAATCAGTTGCTGCGCCAATTACCAAGACCGAAAGAATTCCTTGTGACTGCCCATCAACATCGATGATGTTTTTCTTGGCGAGCAAGTAGACAATGCCACCTGCGGTCGATAGCGCAAACAACGAAGATAGAAGCGGGATTATCCAAAGCACTGGAGATCGATAAACTACGATCAAGATGATGGCAACAACGCCTAGAGTTGTAAGTAAAAGAGATGAGTCAAGAGTTCCGAAAGCTCCAAATAAGTCGCCGAGCAATCCACCAGGACCTGTGACATAAGGCGTAAATCCATTTGCTTTTGCAATCGGTGCGATATCCGCACGAAGCGCTTCGATTACCGCCGGAAGCACCGGTTTGTCATTTGGAAGAATTTCAGCGATCGCATTTCCATCAAGTGGGATATTTGCTAGAAGCGCTTTGCCATCCTGTGAAGGGAATACCGAAATATTCTGGCCTGGTGCAAGGTAGTCAGATAATTTGGCAGTTGTGTCCGAAAGAGTTAAGTCACCGACCTGCAATACATGTTTATTGATCGCCTCAAAAGTTGCTGGAGTTGCGCTTCCCTCGAAGAGAACTAGCGCTGGAAAGTTAAAAGAATCTTGTTGAGAAAAGAGTTTGATCTGATCTGCGGCTAGCGTTGCTTCAGCGCCCTTTGGCAAAAATGAAGAGTTGTTGTTTTCTTGCACCGATGTGAGCTTTCCAAAAAGCGGTCCAAAGATTCCAGATATTACAAACCAAGCAATAACAACCAACATCGCCAACGCGAAGGGTTTGCGGTTCTTTTGGGCGGTCTGAGTCGATGAGTTCTGTGACACGATTATTGGGCCTTTCGGGCTGAGAATGGGCAGAATTCGCTAGGAGTACAGCCTACCTTTAGGCTGTACGTGTGACTCCTCATGCATCACCTAGCGCTCCAGTAATCGCGCTCACACACGCGGGGTTGGTTGAATATGAGCAAGCCTTAGCGCTACAACGAAAATTCCACCAAGAGATTGTCGCTGGGGTTCGCCCGAATTCTCTTATCTTGTTAGAACATCCATCAGTCTTTACAGCGGGTAAAAGAACTCAAGATTTTGAAAAGCCGATTGATGGCACACCAGTAATTGATGTCGATCGCGGCGGAAGAATTACTTGGCACGGTCCAGGTCAATTGGTGGGCTATCCAATTGTTAAATTGGCTAAGCCGACTGAATTAGTTGGCTTTGTTAGAACTCTCGAGGGCGCTCTAATTGAACTTTGCTCCGAATTCGAAATCTCAGCTCAACGGGTGGATGGCCGTTCTGGAGTATGGATCGTTGATGACAATGGACCGCGGAAAATCGCAGCCATCGGAATTCGCGTCGCTGCGGGAGTTACGATGCATGGATTTGCCCTCAATGTCTGCCCGGACCTAGCCCCATTTAGCCAGATCATTCCTTGTGGAATAGATGACGCGGCAGTTACCTCTATGGCTCGCGAGCTCTCAAGAGAGATAGCGATTTCGGAAGTGACGCCTGTTCTAGAGAAATATTTATACCAAGCACTAGGTAAGGTAAGCGCATGAGCATCGCTCCCGACGGTCGTAAATTACTTCGCATTGAAGCGCGAAATACGCAGACCCCAATTGAGCGCAAACCCGAATGGATTAAAACCCGCGCCAATATGGGTCCGGAATACACTCGATTAAGATCACTTGTTAAGAGCGAGGGTCTTCATACGGTCTGCCAAGAAGCTGCCTGTCCAAATATTTTCGAATGCTGGGAAGATAAAGAAGCAACGTTTTTAATAGGTGGCGATCGCTGCACTAGACGTTGCGACTTCTGCAATATCGATACCGGTAAACCGCTTCAAATCGACCGTGAAGAACCACGTAAGGTTGCAGAATCAGTAAGAGCGATGGGGCTTCGCTATGCAACCATTACAGGAGTAACGCGCGATGACCTTCCTGATGAAGGTGCATGGTTATATGCCGAAACTATTCGCCAAGTCCATGAGTTAAATCCTGGTTGCGGTGTAGAAATGCTGGCACCGGATTTCCATGCAAAGCCAGAACTCCTCAATCAAATCTTTGACACCAAGCCAGAAGTCTTTGCCCATAATCTCGAGACTGTTCCACGTATCTTTAAACGAATTCGACCTGCATTTACCTATGAAAAATCTCTTCACGTAATCAATATGGCGCGCGAGTATGGATTGATCACTAAATCAAATTTAATTCTCGGACTCGGTGAAACTCGCGAAGAAGTTTCCCAGGCTTTGGTTGACCTTCATGACGCTGGTTGCGATTTGATCACAATCACTCAATACCTTCGCCCCACAAATAAACATCACCCAGTTGAGCGCTGGGTAAAGCCAGAAGAATTTGTTGAGTTGGCGGCGGAGGCAGATGAAGTTGGATTCCTAGGTGTAATGAGCGGACCACTTGTTCGCTCAAGTTATCGAGCGGGTCGTCTCTATAAACAAGCGCTTGAAGCGCGCGCAACCGAAGGATCGGCGCGTGGCTGAACTCGTCTACCCGCCAGTGATCGTGGCGTTGAAGACTTTTTGGAAATATCTTGGCCTGCAATTTCACTTTGAAGGTGAAGCGCATATTCCACGCAAAGGTGGCGCCATTCTGGCGATGAACCACATCGGATATTTAGATTTTGCTTTGATCGGAACGGCAGCACTTCCGGCAAATCGGTTGGTCCGCTTTATGGCGAAGAAAGAAATCTTTGATAACAAACTTGCCGGTCCATTAATGCGCGGTATGCACCATATAAATGTCGATCGCGACAACGGTTCGGCTTCTTTTGTCGCGGCACTCCGCGCGTTACGTCGCGGAGAAATTGTGGGTATTTTTCCAGAAGGAACTATCTCAAAGAGCTTTGAAATAAAAGAGTTAAAATCTGGCGCAGTGCGATTGGCGATGGGTTCAAATGTTCCGGTAATTCCAACTGTTGTTTGGGGTTCACAACGCATCTGGACTAAGGGCGTTAAGCGTGACTTGCGGCGTAAGAAAGTGCCGATTTTCGTGACCTTTGGCGAACCTCTCTACTTCGAAAAAAACGGAGATGTCGAAGCCGGTGAAAAGATTTTGAGAGAAAAGATGATTGAACTTCTACATGAAGTACAAGGAAATTACCCCGATAGCCACCTTGGTCAGCGTTGGGCACCGCTTCGTCTTGGTGGAACTGCACCCGCTCCCCTAAACTAGCGCTCATGTTTAATAAGAAGGCGAAAGAGCCAAAGATCAAAAAGGTCCGTTTCCAAACTTTCCGCGATGCTTACTCTGTAACCAAGAGCGTCAAGCCTTGGATCGGCGCTGGAATATTCGGAGTATTTGCCATCACTTGGGCGATCGGTATTTCAACTGGAATCGCAATTGGTCATCCGATCTATCTTGGTTTCGTCTCACTGCCTCTAGCAGTATTGGCTGCGATGTTCTTCTTCACTCGTATCGCCTCATCTGCGGCATATGTTTCAATTGAAGGACAGATCGGCGCTGGCGCCAGCGTTTTGATGGCGATCCGCAAAGGTTGGGTTACAACTCCGGCTGTGGCGGTTACAAAGAATCAAGATATGGTTCATCGCAGTATTGGTCGTGCTGGAATCGTCATCACCGGCGAAGGAACTCAAGCCGTTCGCGCGATGTTGCAAGATGAGCGCAAAAAATCTGAGCGATTTGCGCCAGGTGTTCCGGTTATTGAAATTTATGTTGGAGATGGACCGGGCCAGGTTCCAATTAGAAAATTGCAGAAGCACATAGCCAAACTTCCTAAGAAACTTTCTGCCCATCAAATGCGAGAAGTTCGTGCGCGCTTTAAAGCAGTCGGTGGCATGTCTCTTCCTATCCCAAAGGGACCGATGCCTAAAGGCGTCCGTGTTCCTAAGCGGTAATTTTTCTTAAATCAAGCAACCTAGTTCCGCTGAGTCTTTCGTGGATTCCTCGGCCATTTTCATCGTAGGTGATGGCTGTAACAACTATGCAGAGCAGAACAGTGCGGATTAAAGCCTGCAAAAGCGTTGGGTTGGCTCCGGTTTCAAAATTGGCCACTTTGACTCTAATTAGGCGATGGCCAGCGGTGGCTCCGCCGAAAGCGGTCAAGATCAGGGTCTCAAAGAAGAAGACGATCAAGGTCACTCGCGTATCACCGAGTAGCCCAAAGGCGATGGCGTAACACATTAGCCAGTCGATAGTTAGGCCAAGTAGGCGCCGGCCAAGACTGATCTCGTGTTTCATGCGCGTTAGCGTAGTGATCACAGGCGTTAGCCGCAGGTTTTACATGGCTGTAACACGCCAGTTATGCCAAAGAGCCCTTTAAGTCTTAGGGTTTACCCAGATCGGTCGCCCTCAAAGGTGAGGCCCCGAATACACCCGGCAGATTTGAAAATCGGCCTATCGCTTGAAATATTCGATAACACGAGGAGTGCGTTTAATGTTTAAAAACTCAGCAGAAATTTTTGCGTACATCAAGAAAGAAGATGTAAAGCTCATTGATGTTCGCTTCACCGATCTACCTGGTATTCAGCATCACTTCAACGTACCAGTTGAATCATTCGACGAAGCTGTCTTCACCGATGGTTTGATGTTCGATGGTTCATCAATTCGCGGTTTCCAGTCAATCCACGAATCAGATATGAAGTTGCTCCCAGTTCCATCATCAGCATTTATCGATCCATTCCGTTTGGAAAAGACACTTGTAATTATCTTCTCTGTCCATAACCCAACAGATAACACTCCTTACTCGCGCGATCCTCGTGGCGTAGTTGCTAAGGCAGTTGATTACTTGAAGTCAACCGGAATCGCAGATCAGGCGTTCTTTGCCCCAGAAGCAGAGTTCTACGTATTCGATGCAGTTCGTTTCAGCACCGGAATGAACGAGTCATACCACCACATCGATTCTTACGAAGGCGCATGGAACACTGGCGTAGTCGCAGATCCAGATGGAACTCCCAACCGCGGATACCGCACACGTATTAAAGGTGGATACTTCCCAGTTTCTCCAACAGATCAATTTGCTGATCTTCGCGATGAGATGGTTATGGAACTCGGCCGAGCCGGACTTCAAGTTGAGCGTTCACACCACGAAGTTGGAACCGCTGGACAGATGGAAATTAACTACCGCTTTACCGACATTCTCAGCGCTGGCGATGAATTGATGAAGTTTAAATACATCATCCGCAACGTGGCATGGGAAGGCGGCAAGACCGCAACCTTTATGCCAAAGCCACTCTTCGGCGATAACGGTTCAGGTATGCACGTTCACCAATCTCTTTGGAAAGATGGCAAGCCACTCTTCTTCGAAGCAGGCACATACGGCGATCTCTCAGATATGGCGCGTTGGTACATCGGTGGTCTCTTAAAGCATGCACCATCGCTTCTTGCATTCACCAACCCAACCGTTAACTCATACCGTCGCTTGGTTCCAGGATACGAAGCTCCAGTGAACCTTGTTTACTCAGCACGTAACCGCTCAGCATGTATCCGTATTCCAATTACCGGATCATCACCAAAGGCTAAGCGCGTTGAGTTCCGTTGCCCAGATCCATCATCAAACCCATACCTAGCATTTGCAGCAATGCTCATGGCTGGAATCGATGGAATCGTAAATAAAATTGAACCACCTGCCCCAGTTGACAAGGATCTATACGAACTAGAAGGTGAAGAAGCGGCTGCGATTCCGCAGGTTCCAGGTTCACTCGATGCAGTACTTAATAGCCTCGAAAAGGATCACGAATTCCTTACAAAGGGTGGAGTCTTTACAGAAGATCTCATCTCAACTTGGATCGAATGGAAGCGTAAGAACGAAGTAGATTACGTTCGTTTGCGTCCACATCCAGCAGAGTTCGAACTCTACTTCGATATCTAAGTCGAATTAGGCAATTTTCAGGAGCAAAGGCCCCGTCGAATTATCGGCGGGGCTTTTGCTTTTTCTTGTACTCTTTACAACATGGCCTTAGATCTTTTGATTGCAGTTTTCTTTATCTTCGTCGGAATAGAAATTACTGCAACGCTAACTCACCCTAAAGAAATTCTCTTGCCCGCTATAGCAGCGCTAGGAGGAATGATCCTCCCCGCTTCAATCTTCATTGCCTTAAATCCTGGATCTCAAGCTTGGGCCACTACTATGCCAACCGACCTGGCGCTCGCACTTGCAGTCTTCGCCTTGCTAGGAAAGGGTGCAAATCCGGCGGCTCGGCTTTTCCTGTTAACTCTTGCGGTTGCCGATGACCTCTTTTCGCTGATCGTTCTCGCAATTTTCTATGGAGATCAACTAGATATTGTGCACAGCGCATCCACATTGGGGGCCGCAGTTCTAGGCGCAATCTTGGCGATAATTCCAAGATTTCCAGTCTCAAAAGTTGTTGCAATCTTATCTCCGCTTTGTACATTTTTTATAATTCCAGTGTACGTACTTGCGAAATTAAGTCACGGAATCGCGTGGGATTCCGTGACTTCTAAGACAGCTATCTCAATAACTATTGCAAGAGTATTTGGAAAAATTATCGGCATAACATTCTTTGCTTGGATAATAGTAAAGTTGAAATTTGTTCGCCTGCCAGAAAATTTGAAGTTATCAGAAATTTCTGGAGTAGGCGCGCTGGCAGGTATGGGTCTAACGGTGGCGTTGGTAATCTCTGAGGTTGCCGTCGAAAGCGAAACTATTCAAGGCGATGTTAAGGCAGGTCTAATTATTTCAGCGTTAATCTCTGGGTTAGTTGGCTTTATTTGGCTGCGTCGCCATCTTCCAGCCAACGAATCTGTAACAAGCGGTGCATAATCGTTTTATTAGATTACTTTTCTTGAATAACTATAGCCTTACGACCGAATAAGAGATGTCCAAGGGCTCCGATCATCAGCGCCAGCAAGACGCCGACATTTGCGTAAGCCCAGCCACCTTCTTTTCCACCGATAATGAATAGCAAATATCCCTGCCAAGATAGCCAGCTCGCAAAGGTATTTGTAACAAAACCCCAACCGATAAAAGATCCCAGAGCCATCAACGATAGCGATCTTTTATTCCAACTTCCGTAACGTCCACCAGTTTGATACAGATCTTTTTCGTCATATGCGCGCTTTCGAAGAAGTACATCAGTTACAAATATGGCAGACCAAGTAGCGATTGGTACACCTAAAGTGATGAGGAATCCTTGAAACGGGAAGAAGAAGTTATCTGCGAACCAAACGATATATATGGTTCCGGCCAACATAACCAAGCCATCAATAGTCGCGGCGGTATGACGTTTAACCGGTAAACCGATGGTAATCAAAGTTAAGCCGGAGGAATACAGATCCAAAATTGCTCCACCGACTAAACCAAGAATCGCAATTAACGCAAAAAAGCCTAGATACCACGTTGGCAATAAAGTCGTCAGGGCACCGATGGGATCCATCGCAATGGCTTCATTTAGTTTCTTGTCACTGCCCGATAGTAAAGCGCCAAAAATAACTAGCGCTATTGGAACAATTGAAGCTCCGAATACTGTCCAGCCAACTACAGATTTACTTGATGAAGTGCGTGGTAAATATCTTGAATAGTCGGCGGCCGAGTTAACCCAACCTAAACCGATGCCGGTTACCCCGAAAATTAGAGCACCAATAAATCCTTGTAGATTTCCCGACGGGAGATTCGTTACCGAAGTCCATGAAACTTCATCAACGGTTAAGCCAATATAGACGAGGGTCGCAAGAACTGTGACGATGGTCAGATACTTTTGCAGGCGCATGATTACCGCGTGGCCAAGAACTCCCCCGTAAATGGTTAAGGTCACTGAAATTACAAAACCAATCACCATCGCCGTGTTATGACCGATATGGCCGATACGCATAAAAATCGTTCCAGTAGCCAGAGTAGCCAAAGAGACGAGCACTGTTTCCCAACCAACAAATATGAGATATGAAAGTAACCCGGGAACAATATTTCCCTTTACGCCGAATACAGCACGCGATAAAACCATCGTTGGAGCATTCGATTTCTTGCCCGCGATCGAACTAAATCCAACAAGCAGAAATGAAAGTACCGTGCCAAGGATGGCCGCCGCAGTTGCTTGCCAAAATGAGATACCAAAGCCAAGGAAGAACGACCCGTACGAAAGGGCGAGTAATGAAACGTTTGCACCGCACCATGGCCAAAAAAGTGAAGATGCCTTACCTCTACGCTCGCTCTCGGCGATGACATTGGTTCCATTAAGTTCTAGTTGCAATTAATTTCTCCGAGATATCCGTGAGGCGATGAAGTGAGTAATGATACCTACTGCAATCCCCCAGATGAGATCGACGAGTAGGGTTACCAGTGCGGTAGTAATTAATACAGTCGCCTCGGATTTGGTGGTTTTCAGTGACTCTCGTATCGAAGCAGGGTTGAGTATTCGATAACTAGTTCCGATAAGTATCCCAGCAATAGAGGCTGTAGGAATGGCACTAACAAATGGCGATAAGAGGAACACAATTAAAAGGAGACTGACTGCGTGAAACATGGCCGCTAAGCGAGACTTGGCATGGCTTCGCACATTTACGCTAGTGCGCGCAATTGCCCCAGTTGCCGGCATTCCCCCGAATAGCGAAGCCATAACTGTGCCTAAACCTTGACCGAATAATTCTTTGTTCGGTTGAAAGCGATCGCCATCTTTAGCGTGAACCAATCCATCCGCCACCCGCGCAGAGAGCAACGATTCGATGGCAGCCAATACTGCTACTAAGAATGCGGGCCAAAGCAAGTGTGAGAAATCTTCGATTCTTACTCTGTCGCCAGACCAATGACCAATGCTTTTAGGAATTTCACCGATTACATGAACTTCAAATTTCGCGAATTTACAAAAAATTGTAACGAAGACAATTGCCACAATGCTGGCCGGGATATGAATATCCTGATTGATCGCGCGTAGCACTTTGGGGAAGTTAAATTTGACGGCAAGCGTAAGAATTACCAAAGCAAGAGATTTCCAGTTAACTCCATCTCTGGTCGCATCCACGATTGTGTTCCAAGCAACCGTCACTGTTCGATCGCCTTCGCCTTTTGCGACATCTAAAGCGAGAGGGATCTGTTGGAGTGCAATCACACAAGCGATTCCGACAGTAAATCCCTCAACGACCGCCCACGGAACTCGATTTAAAACAGTGCCTAATTTAAGAGCCGCCGCGACAGTTACAAATACACCAGAAATTAATCCGAGAGCTGGAATCGCTCCTACCCCGTACTTGGAAACTATCGGGAGTAGAACAACAGTCATAGCACCCGTGGGTCCGCTGACTTGATATTTCGAGCCGCCAAATAAAGCGGCGAAGAAACCCGCCAAGATGGCGGTAGTTAACCCTGCTGAAGGGGACATCCCTGTCGTAACTGCAAAGCCAAGGGCCAGCGGAAGCGCAACAATGGCTACGGTAATTCCCGAAATTAGATCAGACTGAAAATCTCTTCGAGTGAGCGGGAAATCATTTCTGGATAAGTAAGAAATGGCCATATAGTGATCTTACTTCGGAAATCGAAACTTTGAATTAAATCCTCGAATACGATGAAAACTCTCCGATTAATTCGAAACCTACCTGTTCGTATGCTCGCTTGGCACTGTAATTCTTTGCAAATACACCAAGGCCAACGCGCTTTACTCCAAGAGCATCAACGCTACTGAGCATCTGCGAAACTAATTTTTGTGCCAAGCCTCTTCCGCGAAAATCAGTGTGTGTGGCAATAGATGCAAACATAACTTGGCCGGTTCGCCACTTAACGAGTGCACCAGTTGCAACGAGTTTCTCTTCTTCGCGGATTGAACCCCAAAAAAGAATTTCCTCATTACCTGGCCAAACCGATGAATCTGGCGCATGTGCTTTGAGTAGCGCTTCGATCTCTTGATCGTTGCTTGCTACCTCTGATTTCTCAAAATTAGCAAAATTATCTGTATCGATCGAATAGAAATCCCAGTCAGCGCGGTGTTCGAACAAGTCAACATTAACTTGCACCGCGCGCGAAGTGGCTAAACGATCGCAATCGAGAATTTCGGGGTTCTCCCCCAAGGCCATAGCAAAGATTGATCCGTCTTCATCTCTCACCGAAAAGCTCAAACTTTCGGGCGTTACGGTCGCTTGGATAAATCTATGTGCGGGGGCGTATGTGGTAAAAGTTTCTAAATACTTCGACCTACCGTTGAGGAGTTCTAATACTAGTTTGTGATCTTTAATCGAGGAAGAAGTCAAGGAGAAAATCCGTTGTCCCAGGAACCACTGAGTACTTGTCTAGATCCGTAATACCAACAGATGCGAGCACTTCATCATCAACAAAGAAATTACCTGTGCAATCCTTCGCTTCACGATTGAGGATTACATAAGCAGCATCTGACAAGATTTCTGGAGTTCGGCAAGCTGCGGTATCTACTCCTGGAATCATCTGAAGAGCGGCGGTATCAATTGCAGTGCGCGGCCAGAGGGCATTAACTGCGATTCCTGTTTTGCGAAATTCTTCAGACATACCCAGTACACACATAGACATTCCGTACTTCGCCATTGTGTACGCCACGTGATGCTGAAACCATTTTGCCTTCATAGAAAGCGGAGGCGAGAGATTCAAGATGTGAGGATTTCGGCCAGCTTTCGCTGATTCGCGCAGATACGGAATTGCCGCTTGCGAAGTTAAGAAAGTTCCACGGACATTTACATCAAACATTAAATCAAAACGTTTTGCGGGGGTCGCTTCAGTAGGTGTCAGATTGATTGCGCTGGCGTTATTAATCAGAATATCAATGCCACCGAACGTCTCTGCAGCTTGCTTAACCGCCGCTGCTATCTGTTCTTCATCCCTTAGATCGCATTGAATCGGTAGCGCTGTGCCACCTGCGGCGCGAATCTCTTCTGCAGCAGAGTGGATAGTTCCTGGGAGTTTTGGGTTTGGCTCTGAGGTCTTGGCTGCGATTGCGATCGATGCGCCATCTTTTGCGGCGCGAAGTGCGATCGCTAGACCGATGCCACGAGATCCACCCGTGATGAAGATGCGCTTTCCCGAAAGATCTCCAGTAATTGTCATTGCTTACCTTTCTTCGACATAAAGTTCATAAATGCTTCCATCGCTTCCTCGGACTGCAGCGCTAGCGAGAAGAGTTCAAATTCTGCTTTCATAACTGCGGCAACTGCATCGTGCTTGCTCGCCTTAAGTAGAGCCTTAGTATTAATCATCGCTTGCGGTGGTTGATTCGAAAGTTGTTCAGCAATCTTAAAAGCCTCGCCTAGTGGATCAGCTGATACCGTTGCAACCAGACCCATCTCTAACGCGCTATCGGCGTTAAAACTTTCTCCAGTCATGAAAATCTTGGCAGCCCTTTGATAGCCGACTAGTTGTGGAAAGAGATAACTAGATCCCGCTTCTGGAACTAAACCAAGGGATGCAAAAGGCATTGAGAATTTGGCGCTAGGGCTGGCTATAACAATGTCGCAATGCAGCAACATTGTTGTTCCCACGCCAACGGCATTTCCCTTAACCGCTCCAATCAGAGGTTTGGGAAACTCTAAAAGCGCACCTAAGAATCGCGCGACATCGCTATCTTCATTAGTCGGTGGATTAGACATGAAATCAGCGATGTCATTGCCGGCGGTGAAGTGATCGCCTTCACTGGTGATGATGACTGCGCGAACACCAAAGTCGCCAGCGGCTTCATTTAGGCCATTGGCCAATCCGGCGTACATCTCTCTGGTGAGCGCATTCATCTTCTCGGGGCGGTTAAATGTGAGAATTTGTACCGCGCCTTCGCGGCGGCTAGTGATCTGGGACATCTGCGCATACTACTCGTTGGTAACCTATGGCGAAAGGAGCAGAATAGTGTCCGACGGAGAGGTCAAAAATGGCTACAGATATCACCATTACAGCGCGGGAGCTCAATCCCTTCGAGCAACTTGTTCTCGGATTGCTCTGCGAAGGCAAAACCAACTCAGCGATCGCACGCGAAACTTCTCATACTGAAAAGGTAATTGAGAACACGATAAGTCGTGCGGCAAAAGCTTTTAACATTAAATCTGATCCAGATACAAATATTCGTGTGTTGCTCGCTCTTGCATTCCGTACACATTTTGGAGATGCAGCCTTCGATCGTTTAGGTGTTCCATGCGCTCACTTTGAAGTTGGTCAAGATGGACAGATGCTCTGCAATCGAGATATTCACTAAGACTTAATTATCTAGATCACTTTTTTCTTGGGGCTAGCACTCACCGCATGTGGTGAAGTGCTAGCCCTTGGTCTTTTAGCCATTTGGTTATCAATCTGAGTGTATTAATTGACTTGCACTCAATCTCTGGGTGTTAAAAAGGGAGAGAAAAATGAAGAGAAAGTCGTTTGACCGGATTGTCACAGTTGTTGGGTTTGGTCTATCTATATTCCTACTCATTGCCGCAGGTTTACTCAATTGGGGCGCAGGATTTGCATCCGATGCGGTTAGCGCTCAATTAAAAGCACAGGAGATTTCCATTCCTGCAGTTACCGGAAATCCGGATGAGTCCGCAGATGTAACTAAATTTTTTAAAGAAAATGGCGATAAAGTATTATCAAATGCTAAACAAGCCCAAATGTATGCAGATCACTATTTAGGATTCCATCTTTCAAAGATGCCAACCTATGCCGCGGCGTCCGCAGCGAGTCGAGCAGCGAACGGCGCGCTTGCCGCCAATCCAGCAGACCCAACTTTGAAAGAAGATGCTTCATCCAAACTTGCAATGGTGGATACAGTTTTTAAGGGGACCGTTCTTAGAGGAACACTTCTGACTGCTTATGCTTTTGGCACACTTGGTTCGATTGCTGCAATATCAGCCCTCGTTTCGCTCGCGGGAGCAGCATTTATGCTCTTGCTTTCAATACTAGGACTCCTGCATATTCGTCGCACTCCTGAGGATGCGACGATTTAACCCTCAACTCTCCGTGAGGGAGCCCCTTGCTAATCCGTCGTAAGGCGGTGTTAGCAAGGGGTTTTTTACGACTCGCCCTTACCTAACTCACGAGTATTTCACCGACAAGTTCTACCCTTATTGAGTCTTCCCCGATCAATTTAGCAGTGTTCACATTGGGTGAACTCTCTAGAAGCACCGTTACCTACTCGGTAATCGGAAAGGATGACAATGTCTTTACTCTCATGGAAGCTTCACGGAAACGGAAAGACAATTTCCTCAGGTGAAGTTGTATCTACTGATGAAAGATTAACTTGGCCACGTACAGTTGGAGTTGGCCTGCAACATATCGCAGCGATGTTTGGTGCTACTTTCTTAGTTCCAATCATTACTGGCTTTCCTCCAACAACAACTCTTTTCTTCTCTGGTATCGGCACTATTCTCTTTTTGATTATTACCGGAAATAAAGTTCCAAGTTACCTTGGTTCATCATTTGCATTTCTGGGACCAATAGGTGCAGCAATGGCATCAGCTGGTGCCGATGGCGGTATGGCAGCAGCTCTCGGCGGAATCGTATTTACAGGTGTAGTGCTTGCCCTGGTTGGTTTTGCCGTTAAGGCGGCAGGAATCGGTTGGGTTAACTGGTTACTTCCACCGGTAGTGACCGGCACGATTGTTATGGTCATTGGCTTTAACTTGGCTGGTGCAGCAAAAGGAAACTTCACCAAAGATCCACTGATTGCGATAATTACACTCGGTAGCATCGGTCTCATAGGCGCAATTTCAAAAGGTTTTATGAGTCGAATCAGTATTTTCCTTGGTCTCGTAGTTGGTTATGTAGTTGCGTTGATTATGGGAGATGTTGATACGAAGGCAATTTCTGCTGCTGCCTGGTTTGATACTCCATCCTTTACTACTCCAACATTTAGCATGAACATTATGATTCTCTTCTTACCTGTGGTTTTGGTTTTAATTGCAGAGAACGTCGGACACGTTAAGGCTGTTTCGGCGATGACCGGGAAAGATCTTGATGGTCAAATGGGAAATGCGTTGATGGCCGATGGTGCGGCTACCGCACTCGCTGGACTCGGTGGCGGTAGCGGAACGACCACGTATGCGGAAAATATCGGTGTAATGGCGGCAACGCGCGTCTATTCAACCGCTGCTTATTGGGTAGCAGGCGTTGGTGCGATTGTTCTATCTCTCTCACCGAAGTTTGGTGCCGTTTTAAGCGCTACTCCTGTTGGAGCTCTAGGCGGTGTATCCACTGCGCTCTTTGGAATGATCGGAGTTCTCGGTGCCCGCATCTGGATCGAAAACAAAGTTAATTTCGCAGATTCAACAAATCTTTTGATCGCGGCATCTGCTCTGATCATCGGAATAGCTGATTACACATGGACGCGTGGCGATTACACCTTTACCGGAATCGTAAATGCAACTCTTGTAGCAGTTATTGGATATCGTGTTCTTCACTCAATCTCGAAGGCGCGCGGAAATTAATTAATAGAGATAAAAAGCGGGGCCACTTATGTGGCCCCGCTTTTTATGCTTCCTGCACTATCGATTATTTGGGTTAGACTTACAGAATGGTTATTCCATCGCGGCTCATTGAATACATCATCGCCGCCATGATTATTATTTTGGCTCCTGGACCAAGCGTTCTCTTTGTAATCGCCCGCGCCATCGCCTGGGGCAGAAAAGTTGCGGTATTTACGGTGGCAGGAAATGTAACTGGAGCATTTGTTTTATCTTCACTTGTAGCTTTCGGTCTCGGGCCAATTCTCTCTAAATATGATCTGGCGTATTCGGCGGTGCAATGGGGTGGTGGTGGATATCTCGTCTATCTCGGTGTCAGCGCAATTAGAGCGCGACGAGTTGATGCTGCGGATATGAAGAACCAAGGCACGGTCGTTCCAACATTTTGGCGCTCGGCCCGCGATGGATTCTGGGTCGGAGTATTAAATCCGAAGGGTTTAGTTTTCTACGCTGCCGTATTGCCGCAATTTGTAGATATTGATCGCGGGCAAGTTACCGGCCAACTTTTAATTCTTGGAGGGTTATTCTCGATACTCGCTTTTATCTCTGACGGTTCGTGGGGTTTATTGGCAGGCACGGCGCGCGCCTGGTTATCTAGCGATGAAAAGAGATTGGAAAAATTGCGAGCCATTGGTGGTTCGGTAATGATTATCTTGGGTCTATTGGTAATAGCATCTGCGGTTCGTGATTTAATCACCACATGAATTCAAAGATTACCAAGCCTGAAAAACCGGCCCGGGACACAATCGCGCCATCTGATTTAACATTCGGGCTATCTACTTGCAAGCGTTGTCTTTGGATTAAATACTGGTTCAAAGTAACCATGCCTGGTCAATTCCCCTTGGTTAAACCGCTTTCATCTGCTCAAGAAGAACATTTTCGCCGTGCCGCAATGTCCGATTTAGACCCATCTCTTGCACCTGGCGTTGTAAAGCAATGGGGGCAATGGGTAAAGAGCGCACCGATTGAAATCAACGGCGAAGCAACTCGTTGGAAGATTCTTGGAATCTATGATCTCTTGGCACATTACGAAGACGGCAGCGTGGGGATCATAGATTGCAAAGTTTCGGATTCTGACCGCGATAACGCCCAGTTCTATGCGCCACAACTTGAAGCCTATGCATATGCGCTGGAAAACCCCGAAAAAGGAAAACCATTTCCAGTTTCATCTATGGGTCTTTTAATCTGGAAGTTAGCCGGAGTCACGCCTACAGCCGATGGCGCTCACGGCTTTGGGGTTACTCAGCACTACCTACATGTCACCAGGGATCAGGCACAATTTAAATCTCTCATCGCCGATCTGATAACTGTTATAGAGGGAGATCTTCCCGATGCAGGACCTGATTGTGATACCTGTAATTATCTAACTAAGCGCTTAGCGCTAGAGAGTTAATTAATTTTCGTCGTCCTCGCTAGATTTCTTGGCTTTTGTAGCGTAGGTATCTACATACTCTTGTCCAGATAAAGATTGAATGGTGCTCATGATTTTATCTGTAACATCACGCAAGTGAAGTAAATCCGTTGAGTCACCCTCGAAATACAAAGGCTCTCCGAAAATCATTTCAACGCGCATCACCTTTGGAACTACAGTTCCGGTCGGTTGGATTTTTTCAGTATTAAACATTGCAACCGGAATAATCGGCGCCCCAGACTCAATAGCCAGTCGCGCAATTCCAGTGCGCCCTTTATAAAGTCGTCCGTCAGGTGAACGTGTTCCTTCTGGATAGATTCCCAAACACTTGCCTTCAGCCAAGACTTTAAGTCCGGTAATCAAAGCCGCTTCGCTACGACGCCCACCAGAGCGGTCGACAGGTACTTGTCCAAGGGCGATAAAGGTTAACTTCTTCAACAAACCTTTCGGGCCGGGTGATGTGAAGTACTCACTTTTTGCAAGGAAGGTAACTTTACGTGGAACAACTAGTGGCATAAATATTGAATCGCTAAAAGATAAATGGTTGGACGCGATAATTACCGGCCCAGATCCAGGAACATGTCGAAGGCCCTTAACTTTCGGGCGGAAGAGCAACATCAGGAACGGCGTAAGAAAGGCTCGCAGTACGCCGTATGGCAGGTTGTTCATGGCGTTAATTTAGCGCCAAATCATCTCAATGTGCGAATATGAACCATGGAGCGAGAGCTATGAGCGAGAAGCGCCCATCATCTGGAGAGCCAGATGATGCTAATGAACGCGAGTTAATCGATCTCGAATTTCAATCGATGGTTGAGGGTCTATCGCTAGATGAATCTGCGCCTACTTCATACTTGGATGATCTAGATAAATTTGAAGATTTAAATCGTTTCCGTGCTCCAATGCCGCCAAAAGTTGGACTACACGAAAGTATTAAGCGCGCGATTAACTCGTTAAGAAAATGGAAGAATGGTCCAACTTTTCGCGACGATGATGGAGTCGCCCTTTAATTTTTAATGTTAAATTCGAGAAAGATCGGCAACCCCTACAAGCCCAGCGTTATTTCCGAGTTCAGCGGGAACGATATCTGGGTAAGGGTGTTTGCCGGTAAAAGGAATTAATCGCAGCGCCGCTTCACGAGTAGGACCAAGAAATATTTCACCAGCTTCAATGACTCCCCCGCCCAAGACAATGCACGATGGATCAATCACTGCACAAAGAGAAGCAATTCCAGCACCTAAATAATTTGCCATCGTATTAAATGCAGCAAGTGCAACGGGATCTTCATCTCGCGCAGCTTCGGTGATGTGATGACCTTTCAACCCTTCGAGAGTTCCATCGCCCCTCGCTAAGAGATTGCGAGCCAAGTCAGGGCTGGCGTTTATGGCTTCGCGGGCATGTCTCATCAAAGCTGAACCAGATGCGTATTGCTCAAGACATCCGCGAATTCCGCAACCACACAAATGCCCATCTGGAACAAGACGCAGATGGCCGAGCTCAGCGCCAATTCCAAATGCACCTCTAAATACTGACCCACCAAGAATTAGCCCACCACCAACACCTGTACCGAGTGTGAGCATCATCAAATCTCTACGTCCACGACCGGCACCAAATCTAAATTCACCCCATGCAGCAGAGTTGGCATCGTTTTCAAGAACAATACGTTTATCTAATATCTGAGTTAACTCTTGATCAAGATTTACGCCATTCCATCCTGCGATATTTGGGGTAGCCAAGATGGTCTGTCGATCTGATGAGATAAACCCGGCAGCAGAGACTCCAATTGAATCAACCGGGAATTGTTTAGCTAATTCGAGCGCGACATCGGCGATTGTCTGCGTTAGCGCACGACCTCCTTCACGGGGGGTTTCGCGCCGTGCTGTGGCGAGAATCTCGCCACTTTCAGATACAACACCGCCAAGTACTTTTGTTCCCCCAACATCGATACCTATGGTGTTAGTCATTAAAGTCTTCCAAAAAGCGAAAAGCTTTTGGCTTAACCTTCCAGATGTTCTTTTAACTGCTTGAGCGCTGCATCGATCGTGGATTTCTCCTGCTTGGCAATCATCATTGCAGGTATTGGCATTGACAACCCAACCGCTAATTCGTAGGTAACGGAAGTGGTATCAGCATCTAGACTCTTGAGAAGATATGCGCCATCCATCTTCGTCAAGATATTGGCATCTTCCAGTGAGAAAGTAACTTTCGCGGGAGCGCTAGACCATTCGAAGTTTAGAGTTACGACATCCTTAACCGCGCCTGCGTCGACAGAAAGAGTCGCTTTAGTGGCACGGCCTGCGCCATCACTTTCCAATACCTCAACCTTTTTAAATGCTCCCGACCATTCAGGGTAAGCGGCGATTGCAAAAAGTGTTTCTGCAACTTGCTCAATTGGGGCATCTATAGTGATTGTCGAACTGCTCATCTCGCTCATAGCCCAAGGTTACCCGCAAAAACGGATCAAAAATCTACTTTGCAGCCTCTCCCCTTTTTTCAAAGTGGGCGCTAGCGTTAGCGCCATGAATGAGATCACAATCCCCCCACTTGTACCTGCTGCAACTTCAGGAAATCTAACTAATCTCATAGCTGAGCGTGCATGGTTTGAGCCAAATCGAACAATGCTCTCCCGTCCACTTGGCGATGGCTGGCAAAAAGTTTCGGCGCAAGAACTTGAGGCGGAAGTTCGCGCAACGGCAAAAGGTTTGATTGCTGCCGGAATTCAAATTGGTGATCGCGTGGCAATCATGGCGCGAACACGTTACGAGTGGACAATTCTAGATTTCGCTATTTGGTTCGCCGGCGGATGCGTTGTACCAATCTACGAAACATCCTCAGCTGAACAAGTTGATTGGATTCTCAGCGATTCTGGCGCCGTAGGTTTGATTGTTGAAACGCCAAGTCATCGCGAACTCGTGAATTCAATATTGCCATCACACACCAAGCATGTTTGGACTATGACTGAGGATGTGCTGTCCGTATTAGCAACTGCTGGTGCGCATATTGGAGATGATGAAATTGATCGCCGTCGCAATGCGCTGCTTCCTGACACCTTGGCAACTCTGATTTATACATCTGGCACAACTGGTAAGCCAAAGGGCGTCCAGTTAACTCACGGAAACTTCCTATCCGAATGTGGCAACGTAGTCGAAGGCGCCAGCGATTTGTTTCTAAAGCCAAATGGTTCAACTCTGCTCTTTCTACCAGTGGCACATGTATTCGGTCGCATGGTTCAGATCGGCGCTATTCGTGCTGGACTTCATCTAGCTCACTGCAGCGATCCGGTCGGAAGATTGCAACCGGATCTTGCTTCATTTAAACCTACATTTGTTCTTGCCGTCCCACGCATCTTTGAAAAGGTTTACAACGGCGCAGAGGCAAAAGCTGATGCTGCAGGAAAGGGGAAGATCTTCCGTAAGGCAGCCGAAGTTGCGGTCGCCTACAGCGAAGCGATGGATAAGCGCGGCTTCAACCCTTTACTTTCAATTAAGCACGCCTTATTCGACAAACTCGTTTACTCAAAGATCCGTGCCGCTCTCGGAGGAAATGTGGAAGCGGCGATCTCTGGTGGCGCACCACTTGGATCCAGACTTGGCCATTTCTATCGCGGCGCCGGGGTAACCATTTATGAAGGTTACGGACTTACCGAAACCACCGCTGGCGCAACGCTAAATATCACTGGTGCGTTAAAGGTTGGAACCGTCGGAAAACCAATCCCAGGAACTTCAATCAAGATCGCTGATGATGGCGAAGTTTTAATTAAGGGACCAATTGTGATGCGCGGATATTGGCAAAATGACGCGGCAAATGCGGAAGTATTTACGGAGGATCGCTGGTTTAAATCTGGCGATCTTGGAAAAATTGATGATGATGGTTTCTTAGCGATCGTAGGTCGCAAGAAGGAGCTCATCGTCACCGCTGGTGGTAAGAATGTCGCACCCGCAGTTCTCGAAGATCGCCTGCGCGCTCATCCGCTGGTAAGCCAATGTGTAGTTGTAGGCGATAACCAACCATTTATCGCCGCGCTCGTAACAATTGACCAAGACGCACTTAAAGGTTGGATTATTGCCAATAAGAAAGATGGCGCAACTATTGCAACCCTTACTCAAGATCCAGATTTAATTGCGGTAATTCAAACTGCAGTCGATGAAGCGAACAAGGCAGTCTCTAAGGCGGAATCGATTCGTAAATTCACCATCCTGCCAACCGATTTTACAATTGCAGGTGGGCAACTAACGGCGAAACTTTCTATCAAACGCCACGTAGTAGCTCAAGAATTCGCTAAGGAGATCGCTGAGCTTTTCGCTAAGTGAGTACTCCGACGCGTCTTGAGCTAGCACGTGATATTCACGATGGTATCGCCCAAGATTTAGTCGCACTTGGCTATGAACTCGATCTGCTTCTGGGCAAGCCTGATTCCACAGTTGAATCTAGGCGGGAGATTCGCACCCTTAGATTCAAGGTAGATGAGCTGATTTCAAAAGTTCGTCGTGAGATGTATAACTTACGAGATCCAAAGGTGTTAACGCTTCAAGAAGAACTAACTTCGATCGCATCAGAAATCTGCGGTTCCCTCCTTGCGAAATTTGAGTTCGATGCCTTTGATATCCCAAGCACCGTCCAATTAGAACTCAGACTTATTGCTATCGAACTTCTTCGAAATGCCAAGATGCACTCTAGGGCTAGCCAGATTGAGTTGACTTTACGGGCGCTAGAAAATCGCACCTACCTAGAAGTTCGCGATAACGGAGTCGGAGGTGCAAGGGTGGATTTGTCTCGTCTGGGTTTAGTAGGAGTTAAAGAACGCGTGAAAGCGTTAAACGGAAATTTGGAGATTTCGACAAGTGAAAAAGGGACGTCCATTAAAGTCTTTTTGTGACCGCACTGAGAGAAATTCCCTGGATCTTAACCATTGATGACCATCCCGCGGTACGAACGGGTATAGCGCAAGCTTTAATCGGCGCCGAAATGAAATGTTGCGGTGAAGCGGCAGGTTACTCTGAAGCGCTCGCGCAAATCGCTCATACAAATCCAGATGGAATAATTGTTGATCTAAATCTTCCCGACGGAAGCGGTCTAGATTTAATTCGTTGGGTGAGAGGACGATCGAGCACTACCGCAATAGTTATGCTCACAATGAGCGATACTAGCCACGATCTAGTGGCAGCGATGAATTCGGGGGCAAGTGGATTTGTTCGCAAGAGCGCGCCGTTAACCGAACTTATCTCAGTTCTAAAGCGAGCTCTTGCCGCTCCAGAATCATTTACGGCGGCTGGAGTTGTAACCGCTCTTAAAGCAGTATCAGCCCCTGATTTCTTGACGCAACGCGAAGTTGAAGTTCTCCGGGCGCTTTCATTAGTTGGAGATATTGCAACGCTGGCGCGAAATATGAATATTTCTGAATCCACATTTAAATCTCATGCTGGTTCAATTTATAGAAAACTTGAAGTTCCAAATCGAGCGAGTGCCCTTAAAATTGCGCGCGAATCTGGAATCATTTAAAGAGCGCGTTAAATTCCTTTGCCCATATATCCCAACGCCAATTATCGTAAATCCATTTTCGACCAGCTTCGCCCATCGCTTTACTCTTCTCAGGATCTGCGAAAGCCGCAATGACGGCCGCGGAGATTTGGCTAACAGAAGTGCCATCCACGGTAACGCCGGTGACACCTTCAATCACGGCATCTGGCGCTCCCCCGGATTGACCGGCAACTACTGGTAGTCCGCAGGCGCTAGCTTCCAGATAGACAATTCCCAGGCCCTCAACTTCTAATCCCGCCAAACGTGATCGTGAAGGCATGACAAAGATATCGCCTACACAGAAATATCTCGGAAGATCGCGATACTGGATTCTGCCTATCAGCGTTACGTACTCGGTGACCTGAAGTTCTGCAATCAGCTTCTCCAAGTGGGAGCGATATGGACCCTCACCAACAAGCACTAAATGCGCACTAGGAACAGATTTCAAAATTTCCGGCAGAGACTGGATTAACACATCCTGACCTTTGCGATGAACTAATCGACCGACGCTAATTATTACGCTCTTGCTCTCTAGACCCAGTTCCTTACGTAGTTGGATTCCATCTGAAGTCGGTGCAAAGTGATCCGTATCGATTCCTGGAGCAATCTTGACCATAGAGCTCTTGGCTTTACTGGTCAGCGCCTTCGATATCTCCGTTCGGGTAAATTCGCCCAAATAAGTTAAGTGGTCAACGTGCTTTCCAATGAACGATATTGCGTACGAAAAGGGCCGGAGTTTTGCCCACCAGACTTCATGCCCATGTGTCAGCGCAATAATTCTTCGGACACCGTTACGACGTAACCCTTTCGCAAGAACGGCCAGCGGTGCAGCGGCGCCAAAAAATGCTTTTTCAATTTTTCGGTTGCGAACTAATTTATTTACATTATGGGCAACCCTTGGAGTTGGTAGCAATATTTTGGCTCGATCGCGAATTACTTCTACTCCAAAATTTACAAGCCACTGCTGGTCATAGCTCTCGGCTCCCTCTTGCGAAGAGGTGTAAACGATTACCGAGCCTTTAGGCGCTCTTTCGATAAGACCAATGACAAATGTTTCAATTCCTCCTGCCCGAGGACCAAAGTCATTGGTAATACAGAGAATCTTTTCGGATGCGCTTTGTAAAGACATAGAACTATTTAGAGTCTTCGCGCGCCGACGAAAGGTTTGCGACCCAAACTTGAGGCGCTAGCCACTTTAACTCGTGAACCTGAACGCGGGGCGTGAACCATCTTGCCACCACCTAAATAAATACCAACGTGTGAAATTGGACGACCAAAGAAGACTAGATCTCCGGGCATTAAATTTGCGCGCTTTATAGATTTTCCATAACTGTATTGCGCACGAGAAGAGTGCGGAAGTGAGACTCCGGCGGCTTGATAGGCGCGCATGGTTAATCCCGAACAATCCCAATATGTCATTCCGGCGGCGCCGAAGACATATTTGTCACCGATCTGTTTTAACGCAAATTGCAGAGCCTTTCCGGCGCGACCAGAGACGCCGGCTGCGCTCTTAGCTGCAGCGAGGGAGGATGCTTGATCTGCATCTTCTTCTTCCTGAGCTAAACGCGCCAATCTTTCGCGATCTTCCTTCTTTAACTTTGCCAGCAGCGCTTCTGCTTCAGCAAGTTTGGCAGTTGCCTGCGCACTTTGTGCTGCAAGTTTTTTCTGCGTAGCGGTAACGAGCGCTAACTTGTCATTTACCGTAAGCGATGTAGCAGTCAGGCGCTGCTTAGCCGCTTGGAATTTACGAAGTTCCACCGATTTCTTACGTGTAATTGCCTCGAGTGAACCTGCCGCCGATAAGTAAAGGGTCGGGTTAGATGAAAAGAGAAGTTCAAGGCTCTGGCTTAACCCACCAGTTTTAAATTGTTCAACTGCTATTGCGCTAAGGGATTTGGAAAGTGCGCTGACAGTCTGACCTTGCACCGCTTCCTTGGCTTGGATTCCTTGTAATTGACGATTGAGGGAGGCCAATTTAACTTTCGCTTCTTGCGCACCTTCTGCTGCTGTAGTCGCTTCTTCTTCGAGTTGTCGCACTCGCGCCTGTACTTGCGCCAGCGTTTGCGCGGCATCCACGCTCGGTGCGATAAATAGCGGCGCTGAGATTGCGATTAGCGCAGCAAATACAGCTCTGGTGAGAAACATAGGGTTAAAGGCTAACGGGGGCTTCGCTACCAACTCAAACCGAGTTAAGCGTGGCTATCTGTGAATTTATATTTTTTTACGCTCCCTGCGCAGAATTAAAGCGGAGCGGACGGACAATTCCACGCGAAGAGAGGAGATCTATCGCCTCAGCAGTCGAATCAGGAATTTCGCATATCTGATCTGATTTTCTTTTAGCCTGGTTTGAAAGAAAGAAGGTGAGTACGCAATCGTTGCAACCGATATCGCGAACTGCACATGTATCGCATGTAATGATCATGACAGACACGATACGGCCGACCACTGACATCACTTCTGCCAAGTGCTCGCGCAAGATAGCCTTTCTGACATGGCGGTATATGCAACCTTGGTAATAGGTAGCGATGGCTCAACTTCTAAGAACGGCTCTTCTCGCGAAATTGCCACAGGCGCCGACCGCAGTGAGTTCTTGGAACGACGTCGCGCCGTAGATTTCATATTAATTGGCGGACAAACCGCTCGCTGCGAGCCTTACCACCGCACCCCCGTACCCGTGGTGGTGGCCTCGCGCTCGATGATCAACGCACTGGCTGATAATCGCAACGCATATTGGTGGAACTCTTCTCCGCTGGAGGCGCTAGAGCGCGGAGTAAAGAAGTTTGGAGGCAACGTTCTGGTCGAGGCCGGCGCTAATTTTATTCTTGAACTTATCCAAGCCCAATTGTTAGATGGAATTTATTTGAGTATCACGCCACACACTGGCGGTGATGACAAAATTAACTATCAGACTTTAATTTCAAACTTCGCAGAAGTTACTAGTCGCGAGGTTGAAGATACCAAATTTATCGTGGCTAAAAAGCTGAAATAATTGCGACACCTGCAACTGCCGCTAAAACGCCTATGTACTGAACTTTATGTAAACGCTCGTGTAAAAATTGATAAGCGAGTAAGGCGGTAAAAATCGGATACAACGCACCCAGGACCATCGCTAAAGTTAGATTGCCCTTAGTTGTTGCAACACCTAAAAGTAGATTTGCCAAGAAATCAGCGACTCCAATAAATATTAAGATCGGACTCTGTTTAAAACTTAGCCCACCAAATGTTCTATATTTTGCCAAAATTCCTAGTGAAACTAAGAAGGTGGTAGCGCGCATCATGACCATAGTCATGAGAGCGCTGCCTTGCGAACCGATCGCCATAAAAGTTAGCGCCGTACCAAAACCACCAGCTGCGCCAAAAGCCAGCAATAACGGTTTTATGGGAAGTCCTTGTGAAATCTCGGGGCCGCTAGCTAAGAAAGCTCCAACAACAGAGAGAATTGCACCAATAGTTAAAATAAGAGAGAGACGATCGCCGTTAAAGAAGAAGGCGTAGCTAACTGGAACCAACGCACTTAAACCGCTAATTGGAGAAACAACTCCCATGCGTCCAGTTGATAAACCGGCGTATAAACAAATTAGCCCTAGATATCCAAGAATTCCTGCAAGAGCGCCTGGTAGAAAATAACCATCAGGACCAAATGCCGGTGCCGAATAATCTCCTGAAAGTATTACCAATCCGATTCCAAATAAAAGACCGATCGCTTGTGTTACTCCAAGAACCGCGATCGCAGGATTGCTCTTACTAATCTTGCCACCGTGATAATCGGCCGTACCCCACAAAGCGCTAGAAAGAAGCGCGAGTATCGTGGCCATGGCGCAAACCTTACACAACGGAGGCGGATCGATTGCGCCCTGCCTCCCACTTAATAGCGGTACTCATCTTTAGAATTAACCAGTGGATCTAAACCAATTCAATCGCATGATTGAACACTTGCGCACTGCAACTCCACGTGCAGAAATAACCCTGGAAGAAGTTCCGGCTCCTCAAAAATTAGCTACATACTCATTTGCCTTCACTGCCGATGTCTCAAACGGTTTACTCGGCGATGATGAAGACGAAATCGCATCAGGGCGCTTTGTACTGCTTCATGAACCTGGCGGCCAAGATACTTGGGAAGGTGAATTCCGTTGCGTCACTTTCCTGAGCGCCGACGTTGATGAAGCGATGCAGGATGACCCGCTACTTCCGGAAGTTGGTTGGTCTTGGTTACTAGATTCACTCTCTGCTGCAGATTGCGAATTTAACGCCCCGAGCGGAACTGTTACTCGAGTATCAAGCGCCTCATTCGGCAAACTATCACCACGCAATGATCAATCAGAGATAGAAATTCGCGCCTCTTGGAGTCCAATAATTAAGGAAAGTACCGAGATGATTCACCACATTGAAGCATGGTGCAATTTACTTGGCGAAGTAGCGGGACTTCCTCCCATAGTTGAAGGCGTAGCGCCAATTTCTGCCGCGCGACGTCGCGTTTAATTTATATTTATGGTGGAAGAAATTTCTGAGTCAGCAGAAAAAACTGAAAATGCAAGTTCAGCAGTTCCGCTACTGGCTCCAGCTAATGGAATTCCACCAGTTGTAGATACCGATCAAAGATTTGCGGCAACACTCTCCCAATTGTCTGCAGGGCATGGACCATTTGCGGTGGATGCCGAACGCGCCTCAGGTTATAAATACAGCGCTCGTGCTTATCTAATTCAAATAAAACGAGAAGGTGGTGGCCTGCACCTAATTGATCCGATCCCATTTGGACCAAACCATAAATTTTTTCAAGAGTTAAATGTACTTTTACAAAGCGATGAAGTAATTCTTCACGCAAGTACCCAGGATCTACCGTGTCTGCGCGAATTAGGAATCAACCCCACCAAGTTATTTGATACCGAATTGGGCGGAAGAATTGCCGGTCTGCCCCGTGTTGGTTTGGGCCCGTTACTCGAATCGCTCATGGAGGTTTCCCTTGCCAAGGAACACTCGGCTGTTGACTGGTCCCAGCGACCGCTGCCGCAAGATTGGCTAAATTACGCTGCCCTTGACGTTGAACTTCTCATTGAATTACGCAATCGGATGTATGAGATTTTAGAGAGTTCCAAGAAGTTGAAGTGGGCGCTGGAAGAATTTCAATCGATACTAAATGCACCTGCTCCCCCACCTCGAGTTGATCCTTGGCGGCGAACTTCTGGCATGCATAAGATAAAGAGAAGAGACCAGCTGGCAATTGTGCGAGCGCTCTGGACGGTACGTGCCGAGATCGCGCAAGAAGTTGATATCGCGCAGGGACGTTTGTTATCCGATGGCGCCATTGTAGAAATCGCAACCAAGGCGCTCGATAAGCCAATCACCAATAAGAAGTCGTTGGAGAAAGTTTTACGCCCCCTTGGCCTGCGAGCGCGTTGGATGGAAAATTCTGCTACCTGGATAAGTGCGATTACCGATGCGCTCGCCATGGGCGAATCTGAGTGGCCGCCGGTTCGCACGGATTCCGATGCCCTGCCACCGTTAAAGATCTGGCGCGAACGCTTTCCCCAGAAATACGCGCCGCTCACCCACGCCAAAGCCAATATTCAAAGCAGAGCCAATGAGCTGGTCATTCCTTTTGAAAATTTGATTACCCCTGAATTCGTCAGACGAATCTGTTGGAACGCGCCGCAATCGGACGTGGCGGTTGCCCTGCATACCCTAGGGGCGCGCCCGTGGCAGATCGAGATCGTCGCCCCTATTTTGGAGGCTGCCCTCCTTGAGACTGAGCCACTGCCTACCGTCGAGAGCGAAGCTAGCGAGCCGGCCGAGGTGTGATGAATTACGCAACATTTAAGTTGCGTAAATACGGGAGTGGTTCTAGATTTATCCCATGCTCAGCACATTCATTATCGCCTTGCGCGAGGGCCTAGAAGCCGCACTCATCGTCGGAATTCTCGTTGCCTACATCGTCCGCACCGATCGCCGCCAGCTACTGAAGCCGCTCTGGACCGGTGTGACAGTTGCGATCGCCGCCAGCCTTGCCCTTGGTGGCGTCCTTTCCTTTACATCCGCTGAGTTATCAGATCGCGGTGAAGAGTTATTTGCCGGAACCACTTCTTTTATTGCAGTTGGCCTAGTTACCTGGATGGTCTTCTGGATGAAGCGCACCGCGCGATCACTTCGTAACGAACTACATGGCAAAGTCGATAACGCACTAACCGGAGGCCCAATAAGCCTTGCTTTAGTGGCTTTTTTCGCAGTTGCGCGCGAAGGTTTAGAGACCGCGCTCTTTATCTATACCAATTTTAAAACTGTTGGCGCAGCATCGACTGCAACTATTGGATTAATACTTGGTTTAGGTCTTGCCGTTGTCCTCGGCTATCTGATTTACAACCGTTCGGTAAAACTCAACCTTTCAAAGTTCTTTACCATCACAGGCGTTGCGCTAGTTATCGTTGCTGCTGGAGTTCTCTCTTACGGAATCCATGAATTCCAGGAACTGGGCTGGATCCCCGGCGCCGATAACTTCCTTTGGGATGTAACTCCTTGGATCGCGAAAGAATCAATCCTGGGATCGCTACTAGGTGGAACCATCGGCTTTGATACAACAACATCTTTTATTCAATTTTTCGCTTGGGCCGGCTATCTGGTTGCGGTGCTTGTGCCATATCTGGCTAAAGCTAAACCGGCTGTTGCCGAACCCGTAAAGGCTTAACCCCGAACCTGTTCCACTTTTGCCTACTGGCGAGTAACCTTTCTCCATAAGCCCGTAGTCAGGGCGCAGAGAGAAAGTTGACCTTACATGTCTCGCACCGTTGTATTAGTTGATGCTGTTCGTACCCCATTTGGAAAAGCCGGCAGCATGTACTCCGGCACGCGTGCCGATGATCTAATGGTGCGCGCGATGCGTGGGTTACTCGAGCGCAATCCAAAAATTTCACCTGCTGCAATTGAAGATGTAGCCATTGCTGCGGCAACTCAAACTGGTGATCAAGGTATGAACTTAGGTCGCAGCGCATCACTTCTCGCCGGACTTCCAAATACCGTTCCTGGATATTCGGTCGATCGTTGGTGTGCTGGTGCGATGACCGCGATGACTTCTTTGGCAGGCGCGATTGCAATTGGATCTATCGATATCGCTATCGCTGGTGGCGTCGAACATATGGGCAATCACCCAATCGGAGATGGCATTGATCCGAATCCAAGATTTCTTTCAGAACGAATTGTTGAACAAGATGCGCTCGCGATGGGCGCTACCGCAGAACGTTTACATGATCGCTTTCCACAACTCACCAAAGAGCGGGCCGATCGTTACGCCTATAACTCTCAAATGAAAACTGCAGCAGCATATGCTGCTGGAAAAATACAACGAGATTTAATTCCTACTGCAGCACGAATCCCAGAGATGGGTTGGGGTATTGCAACAGTTGATGAACCGCCACGTCCAACTACGACGATGGAAGGTTTGGCAACTCTCAAGACCCCGTTTCGTCCCGCAGGTCGAGTCACACCTGGCAATTCATCTGGGCTAAATGATGGAGCAACAGCTGCGCTACTTTCTAGTGAAGAAAAGGCAAATGAACTTGGTTTAACGGTTAAGGCAAAGTTAGTTTCCTACGCCTTTGCAGGAGTAGAACCAGAGGTAATGGGATATGGACCAGTTCCATCAACTATAAAGGCTCTGGCAAAAGCCGGCCTTGCAATTTCTGATATTGGCGCTTTCGAAGTTAATGAAGCGTTTGCAGTTCAAGTTATCGCTTTTCTTGATCACTTCGGTATCGCCGACGATGATCCACGTGTAAATCCATATGGTGGCGCAATTGCAGTTGGTCACCCGCTTGCCTCATCGGGAATTCGTTTAGCGCTTAACTTAGCGCGCGCCTTTGAAGAGCACCCAGAAGTGCGTTATGGATTAACCACGATGTGTATTGGACTTGGCATGGGTGGCACAGTTATCTGGGAGAACCCACACTTTTCAGGAGGAGCAAAGTAATGGCTACTGAAATTAAATTACCTGAAGGCGCACCAGAAGAAGTCGTAACTAACGCACTGGTTCGCGATGTCGACCTAACTCCATTTGGGTTTACGGGATCACTTGCGCTAATTACATTGGATAACGGCCTTGATCATACTCGTCCCAACACATTTGGTGCGCAATCACTTATGGCCCTCGATGCCGCGATAAGCGATGCAATTGGCCGCTCCCCCGCGGCAATTGCTATTACCGGCAAGCCATTTATCTTTGCTGCCGGCGCGGATTTGTCAGCGTTGTCATTTCTATCTGAACGTTCACAATCTCTTGCCATCGGCAAACTCGGTCACGATGTTTTCCGTCGCTTAGATGAATGCGCAATTCCAACCTTTGCATTTATCAATGGCTTAGCACTTGGTGGCGGGTTAGAAGTTGGCCTGCACTGCAACTACCGCACCCTTGCTTCAACTGCCTTTACCGCCTTGCCCGAAGTATTTCTTGGGTTGGTTCCAGGATGGGGCGGAGCAACCATCCTTCCTAAGTTGATTGGACCAGAGCGAGCAGTTCAGGTAATCATGTTAAATGCGCTAAATAACAACACCATGATGAAGGCAAAGGATGCGCTTTCACTTGGCGTAGTTGATGCAGTTTATGAACCGGCCGATTTCCTCGAGCGATCAGTCTCATTTGCCGCCCAGGTATTAAGCGGTGCAACCCAAGTTGAACGTAAAGATTATTCATCTGACCCAGCGTGGGAAACTGCTTTAGCAACCGGAAAAGCAGCGGCGCTTAAGAAATATGGCGGTGCGGAAATTGCATCACCAATGCGCGCCCTTGAACTCATTGCCGCCGCTCGCACAAATACGCGCGGTGCCGGATTTGATGCAGAAGATCAAGCGCTGGCCGATCTAACAATGTCTGATCCACTTCGCGCATCACTGTACGCGTTTAATTTGATTCAGAAGAAGCGCAAGAAAGTCGAAGGCGCTCCTAAACCGGCTCTTGGCCGCAAGGTAACCAAGGTTGGCGTAGTAGGTGCTGGACTTATGGCCTCCCAACTAGCTCTTCTTCTACTGCGCAATCTAAAGTGCCCAGTCGTCATGACAGATATCGATCAAGAACGTGCCGATAAGGGAGTTGCCTGGGTCAAGAACGAACTCGCAAAGTTAGTTGAAAAAAAGCGGATGAGCGAAGAATCTGCACGGCGCCTATCGCTTTTGATTAGCGGATCTGCTGATCAAAATACATTTGCGGGTTGTGATTTCATTATCGAAGCGATATTTGAAGAGCTATCGCTAAAGCAAGAACTCTTTAAGAAGCTTGAAACTATCGTCTCCCCAGAATGCGTACTTGCGACAAACACCTCATCACTTTCGGTTGAACGTATGGCTGAAGGGCTAATAAATCCCGAGCGCGTAATTGGCTTCCACTTCTTCAATCCAGTCGCGGTTATGCCTTTGTTGGAAGTTGCTCGCACATCTAAAACCGATGATGCAACTACTGCCACAGCGGTAAGTGTCGGCAAAGAACTTAAGAAGACCATGATCATCTGCAAGGATGCTCCGGGCTTCGTCGTTAACCGTTTGCTTACTCGCTTTATGGGTGAAGTTACAGATGCAGTTGATGAAGGAACGTCTCCAGAAGTTGCCGATAATGCAATGCGCAGTATCGGTTTCCCAATGTCTCCATTTGAGCTACTTGATTTAGTTGGTCCAGGAGTAGCACTTCACGTTTCCGAAACTCTGCACGAAAACTTAGGGCCGCGCTATCGCATCTCGCCGACTATGCAAGCCATGGTTGCCGGCAAGGTTCGCAACTTTTACATTAAAGGCGCTGATGGAAAAGTAACTGCCAACCCTGAGGCGATCGCTCTTATTAAACAAGGCGATAAGGCATCTACGGCAGAACAAGTTCGCGAACGCGCACTCAAGGCGCTGGCAACTGAAGCGCGCATGATGCTGGATGAAGGCGTTGTCTCTTCCGCGGCAGAAATCGATCTTTGTATGTTGATGGGTTCAGGTTGGCCGATGCATCTCGGCGGTATCTTGCCTTACTTAGATCGTGAAGGTATTAGCCAAGCGGTTTGCGGTCAACGTTTTCACGCGCCTGGTATTGCATCTCTGCCATAGTCGAATCCGAGCGATGGCTGTTCCATTCCACGATACTTCGGGCAATGTTCTGAGCAGTAATTCCTAAATCGTTCATGATCTCGGCTCGCTTAGAATGTTCGATGAACTCTAGCGGTACGCCAATGGAATGAATTGGCGTTGCAAGCCCAGCTTCACGAAACATTTCGGAGATAGAACTTGCGATTCCGCCGTGCTTAATTCCATCCTCCAGTACGACCACACTTTTGTAGCGCTGTGCCATCGTAACTAGCGAAGTTGGTAGCGGCTTTACCCAACGTGGATCAATAACAGTGACTCCAACACCTTCACGGTAAGCCATAGCAGCGGTTTCAACTGCGATTGCCGCCATCGCTCCGATGCTCACCAAAAGCACATCTGCGCTTTCGCCACGATACAAAACATCTATTCCATCGCGACGTTCGAAAGCTGGGATATCACTTTGGACCGCGCCTTTTGGAAAACGCAGCATCGAAGGCGCATCAGATATCGCAACTGCTTCGCGCAAAATTTCGCGTAAGCGAGATTGATCACGCGGTGCACCAACATGAATCGTTGGCACGATGCCGGTTATCGCCAGATCCCAAATTCCGTGGTGCGAAGGTCCATCATCGCCCGTAATACCGGCGCGATCTAAAACGAATGTGACCCCAGCTTTATGCAACGCAACATCTAATAGCAATTGATCAAAGGCGCGATTTAAGAAGGTGGAGTAAAGGGCTACAACCGGATGTAGGCCTGCGTAAGCCATACCGGCTGCACTAGTTACCGCGTGTTGCTCAGCAATGCCGACATCGATGGTGCGTTCTGGAAATTCTTGTTCAAATTTATCAAGACCAGTTGGCCCGAGCATCGCTGCTGTAATTGCAACGATATCGCTTCGTTCTCGGCCAAGTGCAAGCAACTCTTCTGAAAAAACTTTGGTCCAGCTTGTAACGCTCTTGGCAAGCGGTGTGCCTGTCTCGGGGTCAACGATTCCGACGGCATGAAATTTTTCAGCTTCATCCGCAACTGCCGGTTGATGACCTCGACCTTTTTCGGTAATTGCATGTACTAGAACTGGCGCGCCATACTCTTTAGCTTTGGTTAGCGCTTTCTCAAGCGCTGCGATGTCATGGCCATCGATTGGTCCCATGTATTTAAGTCCTAAATCTTCAAACATTCCTTGCGGGGCAACGATATCTTTTATGCCCTTCTTCATTCCGTGCAAAGTCTCATAAATAGGTGTTCCTACAACTGGGGTCTTATGTAAAAACTCTTTACCCCAGTCTAGGAAACGTTCATAGCCGCGGGTAACCCGTAGGGTCGAAAGGTAAGTTGCCAATCCGCCGATGGTTGGCGAATACGAACGCTCGTTATCATTTACAACAATTACAAGATTTCTTTCTTCGGTAGCGGCGATGTTATTTAACGCCTCCCAAGACATTCCACCAGTCAGCGCGCCATCGCCGACTACTACGACCACGTGGCGATCACTTTGCCGAGTGCGCGAGAATCCGTAGGAAATTCCATCACCCCACGAAAGCGCAGTGGATGCGTGAGAATTTTCAATCACATCGTGTTCGCTTTCTGCACGGTTTGGATAACCAGCTATCCCCCCGCGTTGGCGAAGCCCATCAAAATCTGCGGCCCGACCTGTAATTATTTTATGTACATAAGATTGATGGCCGGTATCAAAGAGCACTACATCGCGCGGTGAATCAAAGATGCGATGAATTGCCAGAGTTAACTCGACAACGCCAAGATTAGGACCTAGGTGGCCACCGGTCTTAGAGACTTTCTCCACCAAGAATCGACGAATCTCCCCGCTCAACTCGGAAAGTTGAGCACGATCCATCGCCTTGATATCTGCGGGACCTTTAATCGATTCGAGCACGTGCTTAGTCTAGTTAAGGTGCTGGGGTTACGCGAGAAGAGATCTACGTTTACGCGCCGCTACTGAAGTAGCTGACGGAGTACATACTGCATGATCCCGCCATGGCGATAATAATCACCTTCACCAGGTGTATCGATACGTACCTTGGCGGTAAATGTCTTATCCCCTGCAGTAACTGTTACCTCTTTAGGAATTCCTCCACCATTTAGCTCGGTGATTCCGGAGATTGCGAAGGTTTCATCGCCCTTAATTCCCAAACTCTGCGCATTTTCGCCTTCCTTAAATTGCAATGGAAGTACTCCCATGCCAATCAAGTTCGAGCGGTGAATGCGCTCGAAGCTCTCGGCGATAACGGCGCGAACTCCAAGTAGCGCTGTTCCCTTTGCTGCCCAGTCGCGTGAAGATCCAGATCCGTATTCCTTACCTGCCAAAATTACTAGCGGGATACCGGCTGCTTGGTAGGCAACCGAAGCGTCGTAAATGGTTGCTTGCGCACCGTTATCTAGGAAGTTACGAGTGAAGCCTCCTTCAACGCCATCTAACAACATATTCTTTAATCGAATATTTGCAAAAGTGCCGCGGATCATTACTTCATGGTTTCCGCGACGTGAACCATACGAGTTGAAGTCAGCACGAGATACGCCGTGTTCCTCCAGATATTTTCCTGCAGGTGAATCAGCTTTGATATTTCCTGCTGGAGAAATGTGATCTGTTGTTACAGAATCTCCAAGGATGGCTAGCACTCGGGCGCTTGCAATATCGGTAACTGGCTTTGGTTGTGATGGCATGCCCTCAAAATATGGAGGTTTACGAACATAAGTTGATTGCGCATCCCATTCGAAGGTCTTTCCAGTTGGAGTATCTAGCGACTTCCAGCGGTGATCACCATCAAAGACAGTTGCATAATCTTTCTTAAACATTTCAGAGGAAATTGATGAATCAATAACATCTTGAATCTCTTTCGCACTTGGCCAGATATCTGCGAGCAAGACTTCCATGCCATCTTTATCGGTACCGAGTGAGTCTTTCTCGAAGTCATGGTTCATGGTGCCGGCAAGTGCGTAAGCGACAACAAGCGGTGGTGAAGCGAGGTAGTTCATCTTCACATCTGGGCTAATTCGTCCTTCAAAGTTACGGTTTCCGGATAGCACCGCTGTAACTGCAAGGTCATGTTCATTTACGGACTTGCTGATTTCTACTGGGAGTGGACCGGAGTTACCAATACAAGTTACGCACCCATATCCAACTAAGTTAAAGCCGAGCGCTTCCATATATTGAGTTAGGCCAGCGCGGTCGTAGTAGTCGGTTACTACCTTTGATCCTGGCGCCAGCGTGGTCTTAACCCATGGCTTAGATGTCAGGCCGCGTTCTACCGCTTTCTTGGCAAGTAGAGCCGCACCAATCATTACTGAAGGGTTGGAAGTATTTGTGCATGATGTGATCGAAGCGATTACGACGTCACCATTTTTAATCGTTGTCGCCTTTGCGCCAACGTTGACTGGATAAGCATCGCTGCCGGTCTTTTCTGTGAAGTAAGTTGGAAGAATCTTTTCGAAAGAAGATTTTGAAGCGCTTAGCGAGATGCGATCTTGTGGGCGCTTTGGTCCAGAGATAGATGGAACAACCGTCGAAAGATCTAGCTCGATATGTTCGGAATAACGTGGGCTAACCGATGGTTCATGCCACATTCCCTGCGCCTTGGCATATTGCTCTACCAAGGCAACTTGATCTTCACTGCGACCTGTAAGTCGTAGATAGCGAAGAGTTTCGTCATCGATTGGGAAGATCGCACATGTTGAGCCATATTCGGGGCTCATATTTCCAATCGTGGTGCGGTTCGCCATTGGAACCGCGACAACTCCTGGACCATAAAATTCTACAAACTTGCCAACCACGCCATGCTTGCGCAGCATTTCAGTAATTGTTAGCGCCATGTCAGTTGCAGTTGTGCCCACTGGAAGCGCGCCACTTAATTTGAATCCAACTACGCGTGGGATCAACATGGAAACTGGTTGGCCAAGGAGAGCTGCTTCTGCCTCAATTCCACCGACGCCCCAGCCAAGAACTCCAAGTCCATTAACCATGGTTGTGTGTGAATCTGTGCCAACCACAGTATCTGGATATGCGCGGAGTGCACCATTTACATTGCGGGTCATGATTACGCGAGCTAGATATTCAATATTTACTTGGTGAACAATTCCGGTTCCTGGCGGAACAACTTTAAATTCATCAAAGGCGCCTTGGCCCCAACGAAGGAAGCGATAACGTTCACGGTTGCGTTCATATTCAATATCAGTATTCTGTTCAAAAGAGTCTTTTGTTCCAAAAACATCAGCGATTACTGAGTGATCGATAACAAGTTCGGCAGGAGCGAGCGGATTAACTTTCGCTGGATCTCCGCCGAGTTCAACGATCGCCTCGCGCATTGTGGCTAGATCTACAACACAAGGAACGCCCGTGAAGTCCTGCATTACTACGCGCGCTGGCGTAAATTGAATTTCGGTATCTGGCTCAACCGATGGATCCCACTGCGCGAGAGCTTTAATGTGTTCAGCAGTGATATTGGCACCATCTTCAGTGCGAAGTAAATTTTCTAGTAAGACTTTTAGTGAGAATGGAAGATTGCTTGCGCCCTCAATCTTTGAGATATCAAAGATTTCGAAATCTTTTCCGTTGACGTTTAAGTTCTTCTTAGCGCCTAATGAATTTTTGCTCATCGCTTATCCCTCGCTGATTTATCTTGACGTCAAGATACCTTAACTGGCTGAAAAAGCGCAACAGATTCGATGTGTTGCGTCATTGGAAAGAGATCAAAGGCACGAATTTGAGTTAACGCATAACCAGATCCCTCGAGATAGGCGGTATCTCTGGCTAGCGCAGCCGGATCGCAAGCGACATAAACGATTGCTCGTGGTTTTAGAGTGACCATCGCTGCGACCACGTTCTTACCGGCGCCTTCGCGCGGCGGGTCGAGAATAATTACATCGGCTTTGGAAAATCTCGGAAGTATCTTTTCGACATCCCCCGTATGCACGCCAACATTTGGAAAATTCGCGAAATTTCTAAGCGCATCTCCGGTTGCAGATTTACTGCCTTCAACCAGATCAATTCTTCCGTTCTCTGCCACTAAATCGAGGAACTGCGACGTGAATAGACCGACTCCCCCATATAGATCAAGTACCTGGTCGCCCGCCTTTACAGCTGCATATTTGAGAACTGCATCGGTTAACACCTTCGGAGCTGATTTATGGCTCTGCCAAAATGAACGTTGGGATACTTCAAGTGGGAAATCGTTTACTTTATAAGTTGCTACATCGGGGCCATCTGACGTTCTAACTGGTGACTCATCTCGCAAATATCCAGTGGCGATGGTGCGTTCTGCATTAGTTGAAAAAGAAACTTCAACTCGCAAGTCGCCCTTCCACTTTCGCGCACTTAACTCTTGGTAATTAATTTCAGGTTGCAGGATTCGGCAATCCGAGACTGGCACAACTTTATTGCTGCGGGCTTGGCGAAA
>JAHECV010000059.1 GCA_024641555.1 Candidatus Planktophila sp. | reverse complement strand
TTCTTCCAGGCGGTCGCCCAGTTGCAGATGCCGCAGCACGCGTAGATATCGCAACTGTTTGGGGAGTTCCATCGCTTCCAGCAAACGTAGGTCGCACAACTTCTGAAATTATTGATGCGCTTGGCAATGGTTCGCTAGATGCAGTTGTTGTTGGTGGCGTTGATCCGCAAGATATGCCAAATAGCGCCGCAGCACTTGCAGCACTATCAAAGTCATTCGTCGTATCACTTGAAATTGCACACTCTGCAGTTACTAATGTGGCAGATGTAGTTCTTCCTGTTGCTGCAGTTACCGAAAAGTCTGGTTCATTCCTTAACTGGGAAGGCCGCGCTCGCGCCTTCGATGCCGCTGTTGCTGATTCACTAAATCGCTCCGATCTTCGTATCTTGTCTGCGTTGGCTGATGAGATGGGCGAATCCATCATGCTTGGCACTGTTACTCAGGCGGCGCGTGAAATTTCATCACTCGGTAAATGGGACGGCGCTCGTGCAAACTTTGCAGCCGTTTCTACAGTAGGTGCAAATAAAGTTTCTGGAAACGAAGCGCTCCTTACTTCATGGCGTCGCTTGCTGGACCTAGGTACTTTGCAAAAAGGTGAGGCTAACTTGGCGGGAACTGCTCGAAAGTCAGTTGCAGTTATCTCACCAAAGCGCGCCGAATCAATCGGTGTAAAAGATGGTGACATCTTGCGAGTTTCTAATTCGCACGGATCGATCTCTTTGCCAGCTCTTGTTGAAGATATTCACGATGATGCAGTTTGGGTCCCACGAAACTCATTCGGAACACAAACTTTGATCTCGCTCAACGCTGTTCATGGCGACGTTGTATCGGTGGTGAAGGCATGAAGAACGCACAGTTATTGCTAGATGATCCAGGTTGGATCATCACTCTCAAAGCGGTAATCGTCTTCGCGGTCTGCGTTGTCCTTACGATTATGTCTGTTTGGGGAGAACGTCGCATCGTTGCACGCATGCAGATGCGCGTTGGCCCTAACCGCGTTGGAAAGTTTGGTTTGATCCAGGCACTTGCCGACGGAGTAAAGCTGGCGCTAAAAGAAGATCTAATTCCCGCAGCCGCCGACAAAGTTGTCTTCGTAATTGCCCCGATTATCAGCGCTACAACAGCCTTTATGTCCTTTGCCGTGATGCCACTTACCGGCCCAGTTAACTTCTTCGGCGAAAAGACCGTTATGCAGTTAACTGATCTTCCAGTCGGCGTTCTCTATGTTCTTGCAACCGCCTCAGTTGGTGTTTATGGAATTGTTTTGGCGGGCTGGTCATCAGGTTCTACTTATCCACTTCTTGGCGGACTGCGTTCAAGTGCTCAAGTGATTTCATATGAAATCGCGATGGGTCTCTCACTCGTGTCCGTCTTTATCTACTCCGGATCAATGTCTACCTCTTCAATCGTTCAGGCGCAGCAGAGCACTTGGTGGTACGGACTTGTTCTATTCCCTTCATTTGTTATTTATGCGATCTCAATGGTTGGCGAAACTAACCGCGCACCATTTGACTTAGCAGAAGCTGAAGGCGAGCTCGTTGGTGGCTTCCACACTGAATATTCATCGCTTAAATTCGCGCTCTTCTTCTTGGCGGAATACGTAAACATCATCGCGGTTTCCGCCCTTGCAACGACCCTATTCCTTGGTGGCTACCACGCAATCCCAGGACTTGGATTTACCGAACAATGGCTCGGTGGTTGGTTCACTTTGATCTGGTTCTTTATCAAGGTTCTATTCTTCTTCTTTATCTTTGTTTGGTTACGCGGAACACTTCCACGCTTGCGTTATGACCAGTTCATGCAATTTGGATGGAAAGTTTTGATTCCAGTTTCATTGCTCTGGATTTTGGTCGTTGCAACGCTGCGCGTAATTTCAACATCAAGCCAATCTCGTCCGCTGACCTTTGCCTTCGCTGGCGTAATCGTTCTCATTGTTATGGCAATTTCAACGGCCTTTGATAGCTCTAAGAAGAAACGCGCCAACCAGGAGCATCCAGAAGCGGCTACTCCAAACTTTGCAGTTCCATCGCTGCCATCTGAAATATCTACTGTCAACGTATCTAACGGAGGAGGCGATCGTGGCTGAACAGAACGAAATTCAACCTCTCGTAAATAAAGATGTAGATATAACAACGGTTGCCTTTGAAAAGGTTGATCAACCTGGCGCAAAGAGTCTTCTAAAGCAGATGCAAGGATTCTGGGTCACCTTCATAACCATGTTTAAGAAGGTAAATACAGTTCAATATCCAGAAGTTAAAGAACCAACCGCTGAACGTTTCCACGGACGCCATCAGCTTAACCGCCACCCAGATGGACTTGAAAAGTGCATTGGTTGCGAACTTTGTGCATGGGCATGTCCTGCAGATGCTATTTATGTAGAAGGCGCGAATAACACTCCAGATAATCAAATGTCACCAGGGGAGCGTTACGGAAAGGTTTATCAGATCAACTACTTGCGCTGTGTTTTCTGTGGCCTCTGCATTGAAGCTTGCCCAACTCGCGCGCTAACAATGACGAACGAGTACGAACTAGCTGATTCAACTCGCGGGAAGTTAATTTTCGAAAAGGACGATCTACTTGGTCCACTTCGCGCCGGAATGGTTCCACCTCCTCATCCAATGTATCCAGGAATGACCGATACCAACTATTACAACGGTGATGTTAAAGAAGCGCATCCCTCACAAGGACAGAACTAATGCCAGCGCTATTAACTATCCAAACTCCGGAAACAGTTCTCTTTTGGTTCTTGGCACCGCTTGCAGTTCTTGCTGCTATCGGAATGTTGCTAGTTAAGAAGGCGGTTCACTCAGCGCTCTTACTCGCGTGGGTAATGATTACATTGGCGATCTTCTACATTGCGCAAGGTGCACTCTTCCTCGGCATCGTGCAGGTTGTTGTTTATACCGGCGCAGTAATGATGCTCTTCCTATTTATTTTGATGCTCGTTGGCGTCGATTCTTCTGATTCGCTTACCGAAACGATCACTGGCCTTCGCCCAATCGCAATTACCGCCGCTGTCGGTTTTGGTGGCTTGATGGTTTCTCTCCTTGGTCGCGCAACTATCGGTCGTCAACCAATTGGTTTAGAGATCGCTAACGCATCAGGAAACGTGCAAGGTTTAGCCGAACTTCTCTTCTCTAAATATGTTTGGCCATTTGAAGTTGTATCAGCGCTATTGATAACCGCCGCTCTCGGCGCAATGGTTTTGGCACATCATCAACGCACTAATGCGCGTCCTACACAGCGCGAACAAGCGATTAACCGCTTCCGCACTGGTTCACTTGCTGGCGCCGCCGGTTTACCTGGCCCAGGTGTTTTTGCTCGCCACAACGCAGTCGACGTTCCGGCGCTTTTGCCCGACGGATCAGCGGCACCTTCTTCGATTTCAGCGACTCTAAAAGCGCGTGGAGATGTAATTGATTCAAGTCAGTTCCAGCTCGATAACGTCGACACCTCAGTTGTGGAGGAGAAGTAATGAGTCTTAATAACTATCTCTACCTATCTGCTCTGCTCTTTACCATCGGAGCGGTTGGCGTCGTAGTTCGCCGCAATGCGATTGTGGTCTTTATGTGCGTAGAACTAATGCTTAACGCAGCAAATTTAACTCTTGTAACTTTTTCACGAATCAACGGCACGCTCGATGGCCAAGTAATCGCTTTCTTTACGATGGTAGTTGCTGCATGTGAAGTTGTAGTTGGTCTCGCGATTATCGTCACGATCTACCGTTCCCGCCGATCAGCATCTATCGACGATGCTAGTTTGTTGAAACGATAACCATGGCTACC
This sequence comes from Candidatus Planktophila sp., assembly GCA_024641555.1. The sequence goes on along the minus strand of JAHECV010000059.1, from coordinate 6,524 downwards.
AATAACGGTCTTGTTTACTTAATCGCGCTACCCCTCTTTGGCGCACTTTCACTACTTCTACTTGGACGCAAAGCTGACAAGTGGGGACACTTACTTGCGACTGCGCTCTCTGCTAGCTCATTCGGCGTTGGCTTAATGCAACTTTCACAGATGCTCGGCCGCGATACGCAATCTCGCGCGGTAACTCAGAAACTCTTTACCTGGATCAACGTTGGCAGTTTTAATGTAGATGCATCGTTACTTCTTGATCAACTCTCAATTTGTTTCGTTCTTCTCATCACCGGCGTCGGCACCTTGATTCATATTTATTCGATTTCATATATGTCACACGATCATGATCGTCGACGTTTCTTCGCCTACCTCAACCTATTTATTGCAGCGATGTTGCTCTTAGTGCTTGGCGATTCTTATCTAAATCTTTACGTAGGCTGGGAAGGCGTGGGCCTTGCCTCATACCTCTTGATCGGCTTCTGGAACCAAAAACCAGCGTATGCAACTGCTTCGAAGAAGGCATTTGTTATGAACCGCATCGGCGATATGGGTCTTTCCTTCGCGATCATGATCGCTTTTGCTTCTCTTGGAACAGTTTCATTTAGCGGAGTTAAAGAGCATGCACACCATGCATCTGAAGCAACAATGACCGCGATCGGAATTATGTTGCTCGTGGCTGCTGTCGGTAAATCAGCGCAGTTCCCATTGCAGGCTTGGCTCGGCGATGCGATGGCTGGACCAACTCCAGTTTCAGCGCTGATTCACGCCGCGACCATGGTTACCGCCGGTGTTTACCTAATTGTTCGCTCTAACTTTGTATTTGATGCTGCACCAACTGCGCAACTTCTCGTTGTAATAGTTGGCGCAATTACCTTGATGTTCGGTGCTCTTGTCGGTACTGCAAAAGATGATATTAAGAAAGCGCTTGCTGCCTCAACAATGTCGCAAATCGGTTACATGGTTTTAGGCGCTGGCCTTGGACCTGCAGGTTATGCCTTTGCAATCATGCACTTGTTAACCCACGGATTCTTTAAAGCCGGAATGTTCCTTGGTGCAGGTTCTGTAATGCACGGCATGAACGATGAAGTAAATATGCGCAAATACGGCGCGCTTCGTAAATTTATGCCGATCACCTTCGTAACTTTCGGGCTTGGTTATCTTGCGATTATCGGCGTTCCACCATTTGCTGGTTTCTACTCAAAAGATATGATCATTGAAACAGCATTTAACGCTGGTGGCGCAAAGGGAATTATCCTGGGCTCAACTGCTCTACTAGGTGCGGCAATTACCGCCTTCTACATGACTCGCGTAATGATTCTTACATTCACGAGTTCAAAGCGTTGGGACGATAACCAACACCCACACGAATCTCCAATTTTGATGTGGCTACCAATGGCGATACTTGCGATTGGTTCAGTTGCATCTGGCTTCTTGTTATCTCGTGGAAGTGCGCTTAAGAATTGGCTAGAACCACTATTTGAGCACCACGGTGAGCATGAAGAACTCCTTGCGCCAATTGTCGTCTCTGGAATGGCTCTCGTAGCCGTTGCGATCGGTGTTGCGATCGCAGTTATGAAGTATCAGCTATCTGATGTCGAGAACGTTGCGCCTGAAGATGTTTCAATCTTTACTCGCATCGCTCGTCGCGATTTACTTCAAGATGACATCAACGAAGCGCTCTTTATGCGCCCAGGACAAGCTCTTACATCAGCACTAGTAAAGGTTGATCAATCAGTGGTTGACGGAGCAGTACATGGCGTCGGAAAGATGGCACTTGGCTCTGGCACATCGCTCCGCAAGATTCAAACAGGTTTTGTACGCAGCTACGCGGTTCTTATTCTGATTGGCGCAGCAACGCTAATCGCGGCGATTTGGGTGGTAACAAAGTGAATCTCTTAACCCTTTCCATGTTGGTGCCGTTAATCGGCTCAGTCGCTCTCGCCTTTGTTCCTAAGACAAATGTGCTGCTAACTAAGCAGATCGCACTTGCAACAACGATCGTGGTTGCCGCTCTTGGGATTTACATGACCATTGCCTTCGATTTCGCTGCAAAGGGATTTCAATTTGTCGAATCTCGCGAATGGATTCCGGCTTTTGGAATTAAATATGCACTTGGGGTAGATGGCATCGCACTTGTCCTTATCTTGATGTCGGTACTTCTAACTCCAATCGTTGTTATTGCTGGCTGGAACGAATCTGAGGGTGGACGTTGGAGCCCGAAGGTTTTCTATTCTCTTCTTCTTGTACTAGAAACAATGATGATCGGCGTGTTCGCTTCAACTGACGTCTTCTTGTTCTACGTATTCTTCGAAGCGATGTTGATTCCGGTCTATTTCCTCATCGGCGGTTTTGGTTCGGGTGAGCGCGCAGCAGCTGCCGTTAAATTCTTGCTCTACAGCCTCTTCGGTGGGTTGTTGATGCTCGCCTCAATTATCGGAATTTTTGTAATGGCAACTCGTTACGGAAACCGCACGTTCGACATCACGACTCTCTCTGGGCTTCACACAGTTTTGACTCCGATGATGGAGAACTTCCTATTCCTGGGCTTCTTTATCGCCTTTGCAATCAAGGCTCCTGTTTGGCCACTTCATACCTGGCTTCCAGATGCTGCCAAATCGGCAACTCCTGGAACTTCAGTTTTGCTCTTGGGCGTGCTCGACAAAGTCGGTACTTTCGGAATGATCCGTTACTGCCTGACTTTGTTCCCTAATGCCAGCAAGACATTTACACCGCTAATTATCACTCTGGCTGTTATCTCAATTCTCTACGGCGCATTCCTTGCGATCGGTGCGAAAGATATTAAGCGTTTGATCGCTTACACATCTATCTCACACTTCGGTTTTATCACTCTCGGAATATTTGCGATGACCTCGCAAGGTATGTCGGGCGCCACGCTCTACATGTTCAATCACGGTTTCTCGACAGCCGCGCTCTTCTTGGTTGCTGGATTTATGATTTCACGTAGAAACTCAACAACGATCGCCGACTTCGGTGGCCTGCAACGAGTTACTCCAATCATGGCTTGGTCATTCTTTATTGCAGGTATGTCGAGCCTGGCACTTCCTGGCCTTTCAAGTTTCGTCAGCGAATTTCTCGTTCTGGTCGGAACATTTACACGCTACCCAGTAGCTGCAGTAATTGCGACCTTCGGAATTGTTCTAGCCGCGCTCTATATTTTGATTCCGGTACAACGCGCCTTGCATGGTCCAACCACTCCAGGCAATGAAAACTTAAATGATTTAACGTTGCGCGAGAAGATCGCGATTGCACCAGTTGTTGTAGTAATCGTTGTACTTGGTTTCTATCCTTCACCGCTGTTAAAGATCATCAATCCAGCAGCGCAGACCGTAGTAACACAGCAGGGATTTAGCGATCCAGCTCCAACCATGAGTGAGGGCAAGTAATGATTAGATTTGTAAACCCAACACTTGATTACGCACTTCTAGCGCCGATATTGATCGTGCTTGGGGGAGCGTTGCTTGGTGTATTGGTTGAGGCGTTCGGCCCACGCGCCTCTCGTGCCGCTTCACAACTATTTATAACTCTAGCCACATTGGTTCTAGCTTTCGCCTCACTGATTAAGGTACGTGGTCGCTCATCTGCGGCGGCTGCGATGGAATCAGTCACTTTCGACGGCGCTGGCGTACTACTGCAAGGCTCGATCCTTATTATTTCGATCATCGCAGTCTTCTTATTGGCAGATCAGGAAAACTTCACAGCTCTCGCTGCGGCTCTTCCTGGATCAGATGAAGAACGCTCTTCACTTCAGCAAGATTTAAGAGTTACCGAAATCTATCCACTAACCCTCTTTGCAGTTGCTGGAATGCTCCTCTTTCCGGTTGCGACAGATTTGGTAACTCTCTTCGTTGCACTTGAAATGCTTTCACTTCCGCTCTACCTACTTGCTGGATTGTCACGTCGACGTCGCTTGATGTCACAGGAAGCAGCACTTAAGTACTTCTTGCTTGGCGCTTTTGCCTCAGCATTCTTCTTAATGGGTGTTGCCTACCTTTACGGATATTCAGCATCAGTTACATTTGCCGGAATTCATTCTGCAGTTATTGGCGGAACCGGAAACGACATTTATCTATTGCTCGGTATCGCATTTCTTTCCATAGGTTTACTCTTCAAAGTTGGCGCTGTTCCATTCCACGCCTGGTCACCCGATGTTTACCAAGGCGCTCCAACTGCAGTAACTGCATTTATGGCGGCAGCAACAAAGGTTGCCGCTTTTGGTGCGATGCTTCGTATTTACTACGTTTCATTGGCTGAGGCTTACTGGCAGTGGCGCCCTGTGATTATCACGATTGCCTTAATCACGATGGTTTTTGGTTCACTCGTTGCAATCGCGCAACGCGATGTGAAGCGCATGCTCGCTTATTCTTCAATTGCACACGCTGGTTTCTTGCTGGCAGGTGTAGTTGCACTCAATAAATCAGGGCTTAACGCATCAATCTTCTATCTCTTTGCATATGGAGTTGCCACTGTAGGTGCATTCGGAATCGTGACCTTAGTTCGCGATTCAGCTGGAGAAGTCACCGATTTAAACCGTTGGAGCGGACTCGGAAAGCGCTCACCTTGGGTCGCAACAGCTTTCGCTGGCTTCTTACTCGCCTTTGCGGGAATCCCTCTCACTAGCGGTTTCATCGGAAAGTTCTCAATTTTTTCTGCAGCCTACGAGAGCGGATCAACTGCGATATTGATAACTGGTGTTCTGTCATCAGCTATTGCCGCCTTCTTCTACATCCGTGTAATAGTTCTAATGTTCTTTAAAGATCCAGTCGAAGATGGCACATCAGTTGTAATTCCATCTATTTACACACAGATCACGATTACTCTTGCAACTGTCGTTACCTTCGTCCTTGGTATCTACCCAACTCCTTTGATTAACTTTATTCAAAGCACAGCCCAGTTCCTTCGCTAATGTCATCATTCGGCATTCCTGATCTTGATCCGGCTCTTGAAGCAGATCTTGCGCGAGGCATGCAAGGCGTAGAAGAACTTTTACGCGAGCACATCAAAGGCGAATATCCGTTAGTCGAAGAGACTTCCCGTCACTTAGTTGCAGCGGGCGGCAAGCGTTTACGTCCCTTGTTGACGCTTATCTCCTCTCACTTCGGAGATTCAAATCGTAAAGAGATAATTCCAGCGGCAGTTGTCTGCGAATTGACGCACCTGGCAACGCTTTATCACGATGATGTTATGGATGAAGCGCCACTTCGTCGTGGCGTAGAAAGCGCTAACAATCGTTGGGGCAACACAATCGCGATTCTTACGGGAGATTACCTATTCTCTAAAGCTTCAGATTTGCTCGCAGATCTAGGTCCGGAAGCAGTTCGTCTGCAAGCTCGAACATTTGAGCGTTTAGTAATTGGTCAGATTATGGAGACGCAAGGGCCGCAAAACGGTGAAGATCCGTTGGCGCATTACCTTCGCGTCGTGGGCGATAAGACCGGTTCACTTATTGCAACCAGCGCGCGTTTTGGAGCAATGCTTTCAGGTGCTCCAGGCGAAACAGTTGAAACGCTTACAACTTTCGGAGAACAAATCGGAATTGCCTTTCAGTTGGCTGATGACGTAATTGATATTTCTAGCGAATCAAACCAATCAGGAAAGACCCCCGGTACTGATTTACGTGAAGGTGTTCCGACGCTCGTTACCTTAAATGTGATGGCCTCCAACAAGTCAGAAGATGCCGAGCTAAAACGCTTGCTTAGCGCGCCAATACATGACGAATATGTGGTTGCTCAGGTTTTGCAGGAACTTCGCTCTCACAACGGATTACAGCAAGCTCGCGAGCAGCTAAATCAGATTGCTAAAGATGCGCGCACTGCCCTTGGCCCTCTTCCGTTAAATGAAGCAACCGGCGCGCTCTTTTCGCTATGCGATGCTGTTGTTGACCGCTCTTCCTGAGCGAACCAAATCAACTGTCAGGGTAGTTAGCGCCAACCAAATAAAGATAAATCCAACCCAACGCGCCGTCGGCATCTCTTCATGGCGTAACCAGACTCCGATAGAAAATTGAATCGTTGGAGTTATATATTGCAATAAACCAATGGTCGTAAATGGCAAGCGAGTTGTAGAACCGTTAAATAGTAAAAGTGGAATTGCGGTGATTGCGCCTGCGCTAATTAACAGAACTGTAAGTCCAACACCGTGGCCGAATTGGCCTTCGCCTTTAGCTCCGATAAATATCAAATATCCGCAGTACGGAATAAAGGCGATCAGCGTTTCAATAGCCAGGCCTTCAAGTGCCCCCAAGCCAAGCTGCTTCTTCATAAGTCCGTAACCACCCCAAGAAAGCGCTAAACCAAGCGCAACCCAAGGCAGGCGCCCGTAATCGATTGTTAAAACTAGTACGCCGATTGAGGCGATTGAAACCGCTGCCCATTGCAATGGGCGCATCTTTTCTTTTAGCAGGATTACTCCGAAGGCGATAACGATTAGAGGGTTTATGTAGTAACCAAGTGATGCTTCAACAACATGGCCATTATTAGTTGCCCAGATATAAACCAGCCAGTTGATCGAGATAA
>JAHECV010000150.1 GCA_024641555.1 Candidatus Planktophila sp. | reverse complement strand
CTCGGTTTCATTATCGGTGCAGGTATGTTCGGTGCAATTGTTATGTTGCCTCTCTATTTGCAGGTTGTTAAGGGCGATACCGCAACTGAAGCTGGACTTAAATTGATCCCATTTATGCTCGGAATCGTTTCGACTTCTATCTACAGTGGTAAAGCGATCACCAAGCACGGCCATTACAAGCGCTTCCCAATTATTGGAACTGCGGTTATGACAATTGGTATCTTGTTGATGTCCACACTAAGCGCTACAACACCATTCTGGCAGCTTTCAATATATGCAATCATGATTGGTGCCGGCCTTGGTCTATCAATGCAGACCATTGTTATCGCACTTCAAAACGCGGTTGACTTTAAGGATATGGGAGTTGCCACAAGCTCAAATACATTCTTCCGTTCGCTCGGTAGCGTATTCGGCACTGCGATCTTCGGAACTATCCTTACAAATCGACTAGGGCATTACTTGGCGCAGAACTTTAAAGAGCTTGCGACCACCAACCCTGGCGCAGTTGCGGGTTTTGATGCTTCAAAGCTTGAAGTAATTAAAACTAATACCTCTGCGCTGCAGTCGTTTCCTCCTGTTATCAAAACAACAGCACTGGATGCCTTCGTGAGTTCATTCCACGTCGTCTTCTTAACCGCTGCACCAATCACGGCACTTGGCTTCTTACTCGCTCTTTTCCTACGCGAAACACCGCTTCGTACCAATAAGGATTACGCAGCAGCTCGCGAAGAAGCAGCAGGCGAGTCGCTCGGTTAATCTAAATTGACCGTAAAAGAAAGATCTAAGTTCACCAACCCTTTCGCAGAATTTCCGCGCGAGGTTGGTGTTCTTGTCTTTGCCTCTTTCTTTGTTGCAGTCGGCTTCGGAATCATCGCTCCAACGATTCCGTTATTTGCTAAATCATTCGGCGTAAATAACGCACAGGTAGGCTCAATTATCTCGGCTTTTGCCTTTGCGCGATTTGCCAGCGGGTTATTTTCAGGAAAGCTCGTCGATCTCTTTGGCGAAAGACTCGTCTACACAGTTGGAGTTGGCTTTGTCGCAATCTCTTCCTTTGCAGCGGCATTTTCCCAAAGCTACGAACAGTTGCTGATCTTTCGCGCCGCCGGCGGTCTTGGTTCTTCAATGTTCTCGGTTGCCGCTGGATCAATCATCTTGCGCGCAACCGATGACTCAAAACGTGCGCGGGCACAATCTCTTTATAACTCCAGTTTCTTAGTTGGAATGATGGCTGGCCCCGTGATTGGTGGATTTTTAACTGCGATTTCGCTACGCGCACCTTTACTTGTTTATGGAGTTTTATTGGTCCTATCAAGTGCCGCAGGTGGATTCTTACTTCGTAATTCAGTACTTGCGGCTCGCCCAACCGAGACAAAAGCGAAAGAGAAAGTTTCGATTCGTGAAGCCCTTTCTAACAAGCCTTACTTAATCGCGTTAACGATCTCTTTCTGCAGCGCCTCAGTTTTATTTGGAATGAGCCGATCTATATTGCCGCTCTTTATGGTTGAAGAGATGAAATCAACGGCTGGATATCTTGGACTTGGATTTACGATCTCGTCAGTTATTCAGGGCTTGCTCTTAATCAAAGCTGGCGGTTTATCTGATTCCAGAGGGCGTAAGTTTTCAGCGCTTATGGGAACATCACTACTAGGTATTTCGGTGCTTGTACTTGTTGGAACCATTCACCCTTGGATGTTCTTACTTTCCATGGTTATCGGCGCTTTTGGATCGATTTTTCTCTCATCTACTGCAGCAATTGTGGGCGATGTAATGAAGGGAAAGGGCGGACAAGTTATTGCGCTCTTTCAGATGTCTGGCGATGCCGGTGCGATGATTGCGCCAATTGCACTTGGATTCATCGCCGATCATTACGGTTTCCGCCCAGCTTTTGCCGTTAGCGCAGGCTTAATTTTTATCGCCTTCTTTGTGGCAACAAAATTGCCCGAGACGCGGGCTTCGCATCTCGGGCAATCAAGTTAACTACTCGATTTTCGCTAATTAATCATTGTT
>JAHECV010000149.1 GCA_024641555.1 Candidatus Planktophila sp. | reverse complement strand
ATCAGATTTCGCATCATCGTTGGAAATACGAATATGTGAAACGGTAGTACAAAATACCAATACAACTGACCACCTAAACCGCGTGGAGAAAAACTTGCTTCCTGCACCACGGTGCGGTTTTCGCCATTATCTATCACGCTAAATTCCAGCCACGCTTTACCGGGCAAGACCATTTCGGCGTAAAGCTTCAAACGTTTTCCGCGTTCTAACTCTTCAACGCGCCAAAAATCTAAACTGTCACCAACGCGCAGGGTGAGCGGGTCGCGACGACCGCGACGAAGTCCAACGCCACCGACGATGCGATCTAATAACCCACGCAGGAACCAGAGAAAATCTGCACCGTAATATCCATTTTCGCCACCGATGCTTTCGATCGCCTGCCAAATAGATTCAGCGGTCGCATCGGTAGTTGATTCGCGGCGATCACGTAAGACCATCTCGCCAGCCCATTCGGGATCTCCTTGCGCTTTCTGCCACGGCGCAGTTGGGAATGCGGCATCTGACCAACGGGTAATCACATCTCTATCGGCAATTCGCGAAAGCGCTAATTTAATTGCGCCCTCCACATCGATAAATCCTTCAGGTGGTGGCGGAATAATTGCATCGATGCTTTTTGCAGGATCTGCAACGACTTCGCTAATTAATGATTCAACAAGTGGGCGAGCAAGTGAAGTTGGTACCGGTGTCACAAATCCAATCCACAGACTAGATAGCTTTGGAGTCAGCACCGGTACTTGAATAATCCAGCGCTTGCGCAGACCCGATAATTTTGCAAATTTTTGCATCATATTTGCATACGAAAGAACTTCTTTTCCGCCGATATCGCAAATTTTCCCGACAGGCTTTTCTAGCGACGCCGCTTTACGTAAATAATAGAGCGCATCGCGAATAGAAATTGGCTGCGTTAAATTTGATACCCATTTCGGGGTAGTCATTATTGGCAGACGATGTGTTAAGTGGCGCAACATTTCAAATGAGGCAGAGCCCGATCCAATAATTATTCCAGCGCGAAGTTCTAGAACCGGCACCGCACCTGACGCTAATTGCGCTCCAGTATTCATGCGCGATGCTAAATGCTGGCTCCGGTTTTGATCGTTGGCGATACCACCAAGGTAAACGATTTGCTTAACCTTTTGTTTTTCAGCAGATTTTGCAAAATTGTGCGCCATTTTTGATTCAATTTCATCAAAATCTTTTCCCAAGTTAATGGAATGTAATAGGTAATAAGCGGTATGAACGCCCTGTAATGCGCGATCTAAGTCTGCAGGGCTATTTGCATTTCCTTCAACAATCGAAACGCTTTCGGCCCACGGTTGATCTGCAATCTTTGCGCGATCTCGCACCAATATGCGCACATCACAATCATCGCTGACTAGATCACGCACCAATCGCCCACCGACATAGCCAGATGCGCCAGTGACAAGTATTAAGCGCTGCGATTTCATAGTTAAGAGCCTAGACTGCGGTCATGGCTTCTTCTACCCGACCGCGCGTTGTGATTCTTGGTGCAGGCTTTGGCGGGCTCACTGCTGCAAAAGCGTTGGCTAAAGAGGCCGATGTCACCGTAGTCGATCGCCATAATTTTCAAACATTCCTGCCGTTGCTCTACCAGGTAGCAACTGCAGGACTTGCCGCAGATCACGTAGCGCATCCGGTACGTGGCGCGCTTCGCAAGAGCGGAGTCAAATTCCGTATGGGATCGCCAATTTCGGTTGATCATAAAAATAAATCGGTAAAACTCGATTCTTCTGAAGTTCTTGAATTTGACCATCTTGTTGTCGCACTTGGATCAGCCACTGCAGATTTCGGTGTTGCTGGTGTAGCAGAAAACGCGCTCGGCATGAAGAGTGTGCATGAAGCGATCGGCATTCGTGCCGAAGTAATGCGCCGCTTTGAAGATCTTTGTCGCTTTGAAGATCAGACGCGACTTTCTTTAAGCGTTGTTGGTGGTGGACCAACTGGTGTCGAAATGGCTGGCGCTTTAGCAGAGTTAAAGCGGGGACCACTTAAAAATGATGAGGCCAATGCGGC
>JAHECV010000148.1 GCA_024641555.1 Candidatus Planktophila sp. | reverse complement strand
CAAAGGGCGAGACCCGCGCAAGTGTTCTAACAGAAGAGTAGATTTCTCCTATGGCCGCTAAAGATGGAAAACCTTCATATGAAGAAGCTCGCGATGAGCTCGCTGAAATCGTTGAATCACTCGAAGATGGCAGCGCCACTTTAGAAGAATCGCTAAAGCTCTGGGAACGCGGCGAAGAGTTAGCCAAGATCTGCCAAGAATGGTTGGACGGAGCAAAAAAGAAGTTAGATGCTGCAAAGAAGCCGGCGCAATAATGGCTCCACAATTTTCATACTCTGATTTATTGCCGATTGGCGAAGATAAAACCAAATACCGCAATTTAGGAAATACAGGCGTAAGCGTTATCAAACTTGGTGACCGCGAATTTTTGCAAGTCGCCGCTGAAGCTTTAACCCTGCTTACTGAAACCGCAATTCACGATATCTCGCATTACCTGCGCGCAGAACATTTGCAGCAGTTAGCAAATATCTTGAAAGACCCTGAGGCTTCACCTAACGATCGCTTTGTGGCCCTGGATCTATTGAAGAACGCAAATATTGCCGCCGGTGGAATATTGCCGATGTGCCAAGACACTGGCACCGCACTTGTTATGGGTAAGAAAGGTCAATATGTATTGACCACTTCTAAAGATGAAGTCGCGATCTCGCAAGGAATTTACGATGCCTATACAAAGTTAAATCTGCGTTATTCGCAGATGGCTCCTGTCACTACTTGGGATGAGAAGAACACCGGCAATAACTTGCCCGCCCAGATCGAAATCTTTGCCGACTCTGACCATCAAGATGAGTACAACTTCATGTTTATCGCCAAAGGTGGTGGTAGCGCCAATAAATCATTCTTATATCAAGAGACGAAAGCGGTTCTAAATCCCAAATCATTTATGGCCTGGCTCGATGAAAAACTCCGTTCTATCGGCACCGCGGCATGTCCGCCTTATCACTTGGCAATAGTCATCGGTGGAACTAGCGCCGAGCACACTGTTAAGACAGCAAAACTTGCCAGCACTAAGTATTTAGATTCACTTCCAACTTCAGGCGATGCCGCAACCGGCCACGGTTTTCGCGATATCGAGCTAGAAAAAGAAGTTCTCGAACTAACTCGCACCTTAGGAATCGGCGCGCAATTCGGTGGCAAGTACTTCTGCCACGATGTCCGAGTTGTTCGCTTGCCACGTCACGGCGCTTCGTTGCCGATTGCAATCGCAGTCTCTTGTTCTGCAGACCGCCAAGCAAAAGCGAAGATCACTAAAGATGGCATCTTCCTAGAAGCCCTTGAAACCGATCCAGCTCACTTCTTACCCGAGACAACTGATGAACATCTCGACGATAACGTTGTAAAGATTGATTTAAATCAGCCAATGGATGCGGTACGTGCTGAACTTTCCAAGCACCCAGTTAAGACTCGCGTTTCACTAACCGGCACAATCGTGGTTGCGCGCGACTTAGCCCATGCGCGAATCAAAGATGCGCTCGATGCCGGCAAAGGTCTGCCGCAATATATGAAGGATTACGCCGTTTATTACGCAGGACCAGCCAAGACTCCTGAAGGTTACGCATCTGGTTCTTTCGGACCTACAACTGCCGGTCGCATGGATTCATACGTTGACCAATTCCAAGCAGCAGGTGGATCGTTTGTGATGCTCGCCAAAGGAAATCGCTCAAAAGCGGTTACCGAAGCATGTAAATCACACGGTGGTTTTTACTTAGGATCAATTGGTGGACCAGCTGCGCGCCTTGCCCAAGATTGCATCAAGAAAGTTGAAGTTTTAGATTTTGAAGATTTAGGAATGGAAGCGGTCTGGAAGATAGACGTTGTGGACTTCCCAGCATTTATCGTGGTCGACGATAAGGGAAATGATTTCTTTGCCCAGACTTCCAAGCCGTTAACAATCGGCAAAAAGCCCGAGATTTAAAGATTAGTAATAACGGCTGCGCTTGAACTTAGCCCATGCCTTACATGGGTTGTCATAGCGAGCTTCGATATAGCGAAGTCCCCAACGGATCTGTGTGACCGGGTTGGTGCGCCAATCGGTTGAAATTACATCCATGCGA
>JAHECV010000147.1 GCA_024641555.1 Candidatus Planktophila sp. | reverse complement strand
CTCAAAGACAATTGCATCTGGTTTGCGCATCGGCTGGGCGTTAGTTCCGCAATCTCTTAAAGATAAATTGGTAATCGCATCAGAATCATCAATTCTCTGCCCATCAAACTTCACCCAGTTAACTATTTCCAGCTATCTCGCAGATCAACCATGGCGCGATCAAATCGCTTCTTTCTGCGAGTTATATAAGGTTCGCCGCGATGCGATGTTGGAATCACTTGAGCAATATTTTCCGAAAGAAGCTACTTGGACTAAACCTGGTGGCGGTTTCTATGTTTGGGTTAATTTGCCACCTGAAATTGATACCAAGGCGATGATGCCTAAGGCGATCGTTGCAAAGGTTGCTTATGTTCCAGGAACTGCTTTCTATGCAGATGGTTTTGGATCTTGGTCGATGCGCCTTTCTTACTGCCACCCAACCCCTGAGCGAATTCGTGAAGGCGTTAAAGCCCTTGGTGGAATCGTGACGCAGGAAATGTCGCGTCGTGGTTCAGCGCTAAATTGATTTAAACAATTTGAACTTACTTACTACCCTCGATCAAATCAACAATTCGCTGTAAGTCCTCGCGTCCGGCGTATTCGATAACTATCTTTCCTTTGCCGTTTGCACCTTGCACTGTTACGCGAGTGTCAAGGTAATCACTTAACAACTCTTCAGCAGCCAGAGTTTCGCCGGTTGTTGAACCCTTACCGCTCTTACCTGGCTTGGTAGAGCCCTTTTTTGGAGAATGAATTGCTACCGCTTCTTCAGTTGCGCGCACACTTAAACCTTCTGCAACTATTCGATTGGCAAGTTTTTCGATTTCAGCTTCATCGGTTAGCCCAAGTAGTGCACGAGCATGTCCTGCTGAAATTACTCCTGCCGCAACTTTTCGCTGAACAGTTGGTGGCAGATTTAAAAGACGAATCGTGTTTGAGATCAGTGGACGTGAACGTCCGAGTTTTAGTGCAAGCTCATCATGGGTGCAGTTAAAATCTGTAAGTAGTTGTGCATAGGCAGCGCCTTCTTCAAGCGGATTTAATTGGCTGCGATGAATATTTTCAATTAAAGCTTCGCGTAAAAGTTCATTATCTGGAGTCTGGCGAATAATTACTGGAATCTTCTTTAAGCCAGCGGCTTTTGCGGCGCGGAAGCGGCGCTCTCCCATAATAAGTTCGTATTTACCTGGCGATACCTGGCGAACAACGGGTGGTTGCAATATTCCGATCTCTTTGATTGAAGCAATTAATTCATTTAGCGCACCTTCTTCAAAGATAGTGCGTGGTTGGCGGGGGTTGGGAGAAATTGCATCAACTGAAACTTCGTTTTGTTGCGCAACTTCGTTACCGGCGACAGTTAGCGATGTTGGAATAAGTGAATCTAGATTTGTTCCAAGTCCACCGCGTTTTGCGCTCATGCAATTTCTCCATCACGTTTGTAATTAATATTTACAACATTGGAATCGAAGTTAACGTCGAGGGCATCTTTTGGTTTTCCGCGTTCTGCAATTTCACGTGCAACCTGCATATATGCAATCGCGCCTGGAGAAAGCGGGTCATAAGTCATAACTGTTTGATTGTAAGAGGGCGCTTCTGAAACACGTACCGCGCGCGGGATTGGAATATCAATTAGTTCATTTGGGAAGTGTGAGCGAACATTTGCGGCAACGTCATTTGATAAACGGGTGCGCCCATCAAACATTGTTAAAACAATTGTTGAAAGATCTAGGTTGGCGTTTAAGCGCTTCTTAACTACGCCATAAGTTTCAAGAAGTTGAGATAAACCTTCGAGTGCATAATATTCTGTTTGAATTGGAATTAAGAGTTCGCGCGCTGCAGCAAGTGCGTTGATAGTTAACAAGCCAAGCGAAGGTGGGCAATCAATAAAAATGTAATCATAATTTGGTGAAATTTCATCGAGCGCTTCTTTCAAACGAAGTTCGCGTGCAACCATTGAAACTAAATTAACTTCCGCATTTGCTAAAGATGAATTTGATGGAACGCAATCAAGCGCTGGAAAACCTGCAACTTTTTGAATTACAGAACTTATTTGCGCGCTTCCCATAAGTACGT
>JAHECV010000146.1 GCA_024641555.1 Candidatus Planktophila sp. | reverse complement strand
CGCGACGTCCGTATATGTCAGAAATTTTTCCGTACAGAGGCGTTGATGCGGTTGAAGTAAGTAGGTATGCAGTAACTACCCAGGTGTAATGATTTAGACCATTGAAATCTTCAACGATGCTCTTAAGGGCGGTCGAAACAATTGTCTGGTCTAGGGCCGCCAACAGCATGCCGGTCATAAGACCGCCAAGGATGACCATGATCTCTTTGTGGGTATGTTCTTTTACTGGGCCATGATCTGACATGAAAAACCTCTCAGGAAACTCTCATTTTTAGATTAATTTACATATTGAATAGCGGTAAGTTTACTCCGTGAAATCCGTTATCGCTGAAGACTTAGTTAAAACGT
The DNA here is from genome assembly GCA_024641555.1 of Candidatus Planktophila sp. Next base: position 1,710 of record JAHECV010000146.1, on the reverse strand, counting down.
ATCGAAATGGCGCAGTTCGTGCCCTTGATCATTTGTCACTAGATGTTGAAGAAGGCACAGTATTAAGCGTGCTTGGGCCAAATGGCGCTGGTAAGACAACATGTGTGCGCATTCTTGCCACTTTACTGCGTCCAGATTCTGGCAAAGCAATGGTTGGCGGCGTAGATGTCATAAAGCATCCGGAAAAAGTTAGAGAAGTAATTGGATTATCTGGTCAATATGCTGCAGTAGATGAGATTTTGACTGGTTGGGATAACTTGGTGATGTTTGGCCAGCTTTATCACCTTGGAAAAAAGGCATCAATTGCCCGGGCGGAAGAGTTGCTTGAAAGATTTTCACTAACTGATAGTGCAAAGCGCCCTATCAAGACTTATTCAGGTGGCATGCGCCGTCGTTTAGATTTGGCTGCATCACTTATCGTTAAACCAAAAGTTTTATTTCTTGATGAGCCAACTACCGGACTAGATCCACGTGGTCGTCAGGAAATGTGGAGCGTTATCGAAGAGCTCGTTAAAGGCGGAGTTACCTTGCTCTTAACGACTCAGTATCTCGAAGAAGCAGATCAACTTGCCGATGAGATTGCTGTTATCGATCATGGAAAAGTAATCGCGCGCGGAACATCGGATGCCCTAAAGAAGCAAGTGGGTGGCGAACGTCTAGAAATAGTTGTTGAAAGTGCAAATATTGCAAAGACCATGGAAGTCGTTGCAAATATCAGCGGAAATAAAGCGACTCTTGATGAAGGTCTCCGTTTAATTTCGGCACCGGTTTCTACTGGTGCAACAGCGCTAATTGAAACGCTTCGTTCGTTAGATTCAGCAGGGATTCACCCGCTAGATGTTGGTCTAAAACGACCTTCACTAGATGATGTATTCCTTTCGCTTACTGGCCACGCTGCAGAAGAAAAACCAAGCGAAGAAGTTGAACTTCCAGGACGCAGAAAGAAGGCGAAGAAGTGAGCGCTTTAAAAGACACTCTAATAATCACGCAGCGTCAATTGCGTTTACTAACTCGTGTTCCTGAAGTATTAATTTTCTCAACAATTCAACCAGTGATGTTTGTTCTTCTCTTCCGTTATGTATTCGGTGGATCTATTCAAACTGGTCAACCTGGGGGATATGTACAACTCTTGATGCCCGGAATTTTCGTGCAGACAGTTGCTTTCACTCTGGCCGGTACCGCATCTGGTCTGGCAGAAGATATGAAGAAGGGTTTGATCGATCGTTTTAGATCGCTCCCGATTTCACAATCAGCGCTGGTCTTAGGTCGAACTCTTGGAGATTCATTACTAAACATTGTTGTATTGGCCGTAATGGGAGCTGCGGGATATGCAGTTGGTTGGCGCCCAACATCTGGGCTGCTTAATGTGGCGATTGGTTTCTTATTCTTACTTCTCTTTGGTTATGCACTTTCTTGGGTTGGAATTTTCGTCGGGCTTTCTGCATCAGACGCGCGCGTAGTACAGAATGTAAGTTTTATCGTCACTTTTCCGCTGACATTCTTATCTAACGCATTTGCTCCAACAACCGGAATGCCGCGTGCCTTGCAGTACTTTGCAGAATGGAACCCAGTTTCGACAATGGTTGCAGGATGCCGTGAACTCTTTGGACTTGAAAATCAATTTGGAGCAACTGCTGGATCATTCCCAAGCGAAAACCCACTGCTGACTTCATTTTTCTACATGATCGTAATAATGGCGATTTTTATCCC
>JAHECV010000008.1:13682-45133 GCA_024641555.1 Candidatus Planktophila sp. | reverse complement strand
AAGTAATCGGCGTTCCAAAGACGATCGATAACGATCTCAACAACACTGATTACACATTTGGTTTTGATACATCAGTAAACATCGCAGTCGAAGCGATCGATCGCCTTCACACAACTGCAGAATCACATCACCGTGCACTTATCGTTGAAGTTATGGGCCGCCATGCTGGCTGGATCGCACTTCACTCAGGTATCGCAGGCGGGGCAGCATGTATTTTGATTCCAGAAGTTAAATTCTCGGTAGATAAAGTCTGCGAATGGGTAGAGTCACGCTTTAAGAGCAGCTACGCACCGATCATCGTTATCGCCGAAGGTGCGATTCCTCAAGATGGCGACATGATCACCAAAGATTCAGAGCTCGATGCTTTCGGTCACGTAAAACTTTCCGGAATTGGTGAATGGCTCGCTAAGCAGATCGAATCCAAGACCGGCAAAGAGGCTCGAACATCAGTTCTTGGCCATATTCAACGTGGTGGAACACCTACCGCTTTCGACCGCGTACTTGCTACTCGTTTTGGATTGCAGGCGATCACCGCCGCATCTGAAGGTGATTGGGGCAAGATGGTTGCTCTCCACGGAACAGATATTGTCCGCGTTCCGCTTGCGACAGCGACTGAGAAGCTCAAAACTGTTCCGATTGAGCGTTACAAGGAGTCAGAGATCTTCTTCGGATAATTCTCGCCCGAGAAACTATCTAGAGAAACTACTCTTACCCTCATGTCCAATTCATCGCAGAATTCATTAGACACCCTCTTCACCCCTGGTCTAGTCGCGGCGCAACAACCGCAGTGGCCAGGTGGTGTCGATGGTGCTCCCGTGAAATCAGCAGTTGCGCAACTTAAATCTTTTCCACCGCTGGTCTTTGCTGGTGAATGCGATGATCTAAAAGCAAAGGTTGCCGAAGCTGCAGCGGGTCGCGCATTCTGGTTACAAGGCGGAGATTGCGCTGAAACTTTCGCTGCCGCCACAGCAGATTCGATTCGTAATCGCATCAAGACGATCCTGCAAATGGCAGCAGTTTTGCAGTACTACTCAAGCTTGCCTGTTGTAAAAGTTGGTCGTATGGCTGGACAATTTGCTAAGCCACGTTCCAATGATTTCGAAACTCGCGGAGATGTGACACTTCCTGCATACCGCGGCGATGCCGTTAACGATCTCGAATTTAACGAAGCATCACGCACGCCCGACCCAGATCGCATGGTCCGCGTTTACAACACATCTGCAGCGACACTTAACCTAGTCCGCGCCTTTACCCAAGGTGGTTTTGCTGATCTACGCCAAGTTCACGAATGGAACAAAGGCTTTATTCGCGATTCATCAGTTGGCGATCGCTACGAACAAATGGCGCGCGAGATCGGTCGCGCACTCGACTTTATGAAATCAGCAGGCGTTGACCCTGATTCATTTAAATCAGTAGATTTCTATTCCAGCCACGAAGCGTTGATCATGGAGTACGAAAAAGCGCTAACGCGCATCGATTCGCGCACCCAACTTCCATACGATGTATCAGCGCATTTCTTGTGGATCGGCGAACGTACCCGCCAGCTAGATGGAGCCCATATTGATTTTGCAGCTAAGGTTCGCAACCCGATCGGTGTGAAGCTCGGACCGAAGTCAACCGTTGATGATGCGCTTCGTTTGATAGATCGCCTAGATCCAGATCGCGAACCAGGTCGACTTACCTTCATCACTCGCATGGGTGCGGGCAAGATTCGCGAAGCTCTTCCGGCGCTGGTCGACGGCGTTACAAAATCTGGCGCACAAGTACTTTGGGTCTGCGATCCAATGCACGGCAACACCTTTGAAGCAGCAACTGGCTACAAAACCCGTCGCTTTGATGATGTCATGGATGAAGTAAAGGGATTCTTTGAAGTTCATAAGGGTCTTGGCACGCATCCCGGTGGAATCCATATCGAACTAACCGGTGACGATGTCACTGAGTGCCTCGGTGGAGGAGAACAGATTTCTGAGACTGATTTGGCTACTCGCTACGAAAGCGCCTGCGACCCACGACTTAACCATTCACAGTCGCTAGAACTAGCCTTCTTAGTTGCTGAAATGTTGCGCGATCGCTAATTTAGCGCACGTGACGCTTCAGATCTCGCAATTTAAATCTCCCATCGGAGTTCTAAATCTAATTGCCGATGATCAAATCCTTTTAGGTTTAAACCTTTCCAATGTGAAAGCGCTTAAAGATGGCCTATCTCAAGAAGATTACGAAAAAGGTTTTAAGGAAGTTTCCAAGATTGCGGTAATCACGGATTTATTGAGTGATTACTTTGCTGGTGATATTGATGCGATCAACGGTATTTCAGTTCGCCAACCCGGTGCGCCTTTTTCACAAGCAGCGTGGAAGGCGATGCGCAAAGTTAAAGGCGGAAAGGTACTTTCATACGCCGATTTAGCAGATCGCGCGGGATCTCCAGCGGCCGTTCGCGCGGCAGGATCGGCATGTGCCAAAAATGCGATTGCACTTGTTGTGCCATGTCATCGCATCGTTAAAACTGGGGGAGCCCTCGGTAACTACGCCTATGGTTTAAGTAAGAAAGAGTGGCTATTACGCCACGAGAACGCGCTTTAAAATTTCAATTGCGGCAGCGCATTGATTGTCATCAAAATCTAAGTGCGTGACTAGACGTGCATACTTTGGACCTAGCGCGCTAATCCATAGCCCCGCTTCACGGCAACGTGCTGCAAGTTCGGCTGCTGTATATGGAGCGTTTGTTAAATCAAGACCAACGATATTTGTAACGACTAATGATGGGTCGACAAAAGAATTATCTACTGCGGCGATTGCAACTGCTAACGCTTTGGCGCGGCGGTGATCTTCGGAAAGGCGCGCGATGTTGTTATCGAGGGCGTAATGGGCGGCACCTGCCAATAAACCGACCTGACGCATTCCGGCCCCATAACGCTTTCGCCAAACACGCGCTTTGGAAACGCGCTCTTTGGTACTTAGCATTACCGAGCCAATCGGGGCGCCTAAACCCTTAGATAAACAGACGCTGATCGTGTCAAAGTATTTTCCGTATTCGCTGAAAGCAACTCCGCTTGCGACATGGGCATTCCAGATTCGCGCACCATCAAGGTGAAGAGCAACACCGATTTCATCCGCTCCTTTGCGCAGCGCTTTAATTTCATCAAGTGGTTGCACAGTGCCGCCACCAAAGTTGTGAGTATTTTCAACTGCGATTGCGGTAGTCGAGACTAAGTAAGGACCAGAGTTGGGACGGGCGATTTCTAGCGCATCTTCTGCGACGAGCAACCCATTCTTTGCCGGCCAAGTACGAGTAGTTATTCCACTAAAGACCGCGGCGGCGCCAAGTTCGGCGCGAACAATATGGGAATTGGTTTCGGCGATTAACTCTTCACCAGGAGCGACCAAGATGCGAATCGCGAGCTGGTTGGCTAACGAACCAGTTGGTGTAAATACACCTGCCTCTTTGCCGAAAAGAGCGGCAACACGTTCTTCGAGAGAGTTAACCGTTGGATCATCGCTATAAACGTCATCTCCGACTTCGGCCTGCGCCATAGCTTCGCGCATCGCCTGCGAAGGGCGAGTGACAGTATCTGAGCGAAGATCAATTGGGCTAGTCATGGACTAAGCCTCTCACGCCTCTTTCATTACGATCAAATACATGGCTATAACAACCAAGATGCCACCTATTGAAACTTGAAGTGAGAGCGATTCGCCACCAAATATGACTGCAAAGAGCGCAGCAAAGACAACTTCCATAGTCAAAATTACGGCAACCTTGGTAGAACTCATATGTGCCTGCGACCAAGTTTGAACTATAAAGGCAACCGCTGTACAAATAACTGCGGTAAATATAACAACGCCCCAAACTCCGGCATCGCTGGGCGGCTCATAACCTTGGCCAAGTGAGATGGCGCCAGTTAACAACGCGCAGATGGCGAGTTGCACAACTGTTAGCGCATAAGTATCAAGTCCTAAACTCCATTTACTTAAGGTAACTATGTGTGCGGCAAAGGCGATTGCGCTTATAAATACAAGAGTTTCTCCAACGCCTATCGACCAACCGCGTAGTGAGAGAAGAGCGAGTCCGACGGTAGCTAAAGTCACGCAGAACCAGGTAAATCTATTGATGCGCTCCTTTAAGAAGATCGCCGCTATTACCGGAGTTAAAACCACATATAAGCCTGTAACAAAACCGGTTATCGCAGCGCCAGTTCTAGCCAGACCTAAAGTTTGAAATATGTATCCCGATCCCAGGAAGAGACCAGCAAGTGAGCCTTTTAAAATCAAATCACGGTTTAACTTTTTTAATACGCTCGGACGCAAAAGAACCATGGCAAGAACTGCCATTAAAAATCGAGTTGCCAGAAAGCTATTAACCGCTTGACGTTCAATCGCTGGTTTCATAATTACAAAGGCAGCGCCCCAAGCAGCAGATACCGCTAAGAGCGCCCAGGGCGCCAGTTTCAACTGCAGTTGATGGCGCGCGTTCATCCGCGCAGACCTTTGAGAAGTTCTACTTCCTTGCCATGTTCAGGTTCCATTCCGGGTGTTTCCAAAATAAGTGGTGCGTTTTTGACTGCAGGATGCTTTAGCAGCTCTTTAAAGGGATCAACTCCGATAAAACCATCGCCAATATTTTGGTGGCGATCTTTTAAGGCGCCACAAACATCCATCGAATCATTGGCATGGATTAATTGAATTCGCTCCGCGCCTGCTACTTCCACCAGTAAATCTAGGGTCTCTTTCATTCCACCCTTCTTAGCGATGTCATGTCCTGCTGCAAATACGTGACAGGTATCAAGACAAATACCAACTTTGGGATGGTATTCCAGAGCCTTTAAATAGAACTCCAGGTCTTCCAACCGCTTCACCAAAGATTGACCCTGCCCGGCAGTTGGTTCTAGCAAAAGCATCGGAGCATCTTCGGTGAGCGTGCTAAGGATTGGCATCATTCCTTTATGGATCTGTTTCCACGCTTTATCGACGAAATCTTCATTTACCGCAGAACCAGTGTGAACAACTACACCTAGCGCGCCAATTTCTTTGCCACGCTTTAATGAAAATTCAGTTGAAGCAAGTGAGTTCTTATAGGTTCCCTCAGTCGGTGAACCCAAATTAATTAGGAAAGGCGCGTGGACGTAAACTTCTAAATCAAGAGCTGTTGCTTTCTCGCGAAAGAGCGCATCTGCCTCGTGATTGGTCTCGGGCATCGCCCAGCCGCGTGGGTTAGAGGTAAATACTTGGATCGCTTCAGCGCCGATGGTTTCGGCATATGCGATAGATCGCTTGGCCATGCCACCGGTAGTTGGAGTATGCGCGCCGATTCGCGGTGAAGTTTTGGGCATTTGCCTACCCTACTGTGATGGTCACCGTACTGCCACGTTTAACCTTTGCGCCGACCTTCGGAACGATATTTGTGACTGCCTTAACCTTCTTGGCTCCGATTCTCTTAACAGCAACTTTTAATTCGAGATCTTCCAGCGCGGCACGCGCCTTACTCTCGGTGAGCGAGAAGATGTTTGGGATAAATACATATTGCGAACCCTTGGAAATAGTTAAAGTGATCTTTGAACCCTTTGGCAGCGGCGCGCCACCTGATGGAACTTGGCTAATTACGGCACCTGCCAAAACGCTCTCGCTAAATTGATCAACGCTATCGATATTAAAACCGGCATCGGTTAATTCGTTAAGCGCTTGATCTGCTGATTTCCCAACATATGAAGCAACGTCTAGCGTTTCGATGCCTTTGCTTACCAAGATATCAATCGTGGAATCTCGTTTTACCTTCTCACCATGGGCCGGGCTTGATGAGATAACAAATCCCTTCGGAGTTTGATCGTTAAATACCTCTTTGAGCTCGCCAACTTTGACCGGCAACTTGGCTAATAAATTAACTGCCGCTTCTGGAGTTAAACCGACCAACATCGGAACTACATAACGTTCGGGACCTTTAGAGACAATTGCCTTTACTTGACCACCAGCATCTACTTTTCCGCCACCAGCAGGAATGGATTCGATAATTTGCCCGTCACCAATTTCTTCATCGAATCGTTTCTCAGAGATGACCAGTGTTAGGCCAAGTGGAGATAAAGCCCCAATTGCCTCCTTTTCGGTCGCACCCACGATTGATGGAACAACAACTTTGGATCCAGGACCGACCAATACATACCAGCCGAAAATACCAAGAGCGATAGCTAGACCAGCGGCAATAAAGCGATTGCGACGTACTCGCTTGCTAACTTTCTTACCTTTTTTAATTTGCGCCGTAGTTTCGCGCTTTACTGGTTCGTTCTTGCTCGTGATTTCTTTCGAGTTTTCTCTATTGTTCTTCAAAGCCACAGTCTTTTCCTTTTCGGCGCGCGCACGTTCACGGCGACTTGGTTTCTTTGATGCTGGGCGCATCGGAGCTATTGGGATATCTAGTTCTAAACTCATCTGTTTTTGATTTGGGTCGAGCGCTTGCGAAATAGCGCTGAGCGCTGCGTGGAATTCGCCGGCATCTTTTGGACGGGCATCGGGATCTGAATTAGTTGCGCGATAAATTAGCTGATCAAGTTCGGTGGGGATTCCTGGCTTCTTGGTGCTCATCAGCGGTACTCGATCATTGACGTGCATATATGCGATCTGAATCGGTTCCTCGCCAGCAAAAGGTTTTTCGCCGGTAAAAATTTCAAATGCGGTGATGCCTGCCGAATAAACATCACTTCGGGCATCGGCAATTCCACGTTGTACTTGTTCGGGAGAAAGATAAGAAACGCTTCCCAGAACAATGCTGGATTCAGCCGTCATAGTTGTGCCGAGCAAAGGCCCTTTAGCTAAGCCAAAGTCGGCGATCTTTATTCGACCCTCTTTAGAGATCAAAATGTTCTCCGGTTTTATATCACGGTGAACAATTCCTAATTTATGAGCAGCGGCAAGCGCACTCAAAACAGGAAGCAAAAACTTTATTCCATTAGCAACCGGGAGCGAACCTTGCTCATTTAGATATTCGCGAAGTGTGTGACCTTCGACCATCTCCATAACTAAAAAGACAGCAGGTGTTCCGTTCTGATTCCAACCTTGATCTTGTACAGAGACAATATTTGGGTGAGATAGGGCAGCTGACGCTTTAGCTTCCCGGATAAAACGTTCTACAAATTGCTCGTCTTGGGCCAGGTGCGGGTGCATGATTTTTACCGCGACTCTGCGATCTAAGCGAGTATCAACTGCCTCATAGATTGTGGCCATTCCACCTGCCGCCATCTGACGTATGAGCTGATAGCGCCCATCAATTAGCTCGCCAGTTAGATCGGACATATGTGCAATTTTAGGTAGTGAGAATGAAATCGGCCTTTTCGCGCGTTGAGTGTTGTGAGAAATATTTCTCTTGTGTTGTAAGCCACTTTTTCATTTGATCCGCAACTTGTTGGCCGTCACGATCTATTACTCGTTTTAGTCCATCTTCTGGCTCGATTTCCATCCAAATGACAGCAGCCAACTGATCCTGTATTTCGATATCCGCGCTGCCAACACCTTCCAAGATCAATAGCTCGGATATCGGCAAGGTTTCGATTTCGCCAAACGAGGAAGTGGACCAGTTGTAGCGTTGAATCTTTGCAGGAGACTTCGCAATATGTTGATCAACTATGTATTTCAAAACTTTACTTTGATCTTGAGTTAAAGCGTTATCCCAACCATCATATAAATCATCCATATGGATAACTTGGACAGATCTAGAGGGAGAGAAAGCCAAATAAAGTTCATGAGCAAGCGTTGTTTTACCTGCTCCCGCTGGACCATCTATAGCAATGATCGAGCGATCTTTTTCTTTACAGAGATCGGATAGCGCTGCGATGAGCTCCATACCATTTGCTCCATCCCATTGCGGCGAGAATTGTGAAGGTCAGATAAAGAACTGCAGTAAATGGAAGATCTTGCGATGCGTATAAGGCAACGTATCCGGCATCTACTACCAACCAAAGCACCCAATTTTCATATTTCTCATAAACCATCAAGATTTGCGCTGTTAGAGATCCAAAGAATAAAACCGCATCAACATAGGTAGATGCTGCCCCCCAAGATTTGAGAACAGGTGCAAGGGCAAGAGTTGCCAAGATGACTGCACCAAAGACATATGCGCGATAACTATTTCTTAAGGCGCCTGGCTTAGCTCCGGATGGCTCCCATCCAAACCAACCAATCACGGCGGCGATGATAAAAACTATTTGTAAAGCAGCGCTGGCATACAGCTCCCATTGCATAAATAAAATTCCATATAGCACAGAGCTAATTGCCCACCATGGCCAGGTAATTCGTTTTCCTGTTATTCCAAGTGCGACGCCGATAAATGAGGCGAGCACGGCGACAAATTCCAGATAGGAGAGTTCGTAGCCCCAAATTGTGACCATTACATCAGATAAGAAGTTGAAAAAGGATGGCATCGTTTAAACCTTTCCGCATCCGCATTACCGGATGGGTCAAACGGTCGATCTGAATTTCAGATCCTCTCAGCCGCAGCAGCGGCTCCCGTAAGATTTACTTTAGCGCAAACGCGCCACAACAGCGCTGAGGTATGCCGCGAACGCCACTCGCGCTCGTCGCAAAGTTGAAGTCTTGGCGCGCTTATTGAAGATGTCGTATCCAATCTTTTCCACTTCATCGACTATGCCGCAATAAAGCTCACTCGCTGCGCGAATGCACGGCTGGCTTGTTTTATCGAGCAGCGCGATTCCGGGTTCAGCGGCTTTTTGCAATTGGCGCACTCGCGCAATCTGGAATTTTAAAGCTTCGATAATCTCAGGAGTTAACTTTCGCTCCTCCAACATTTGTCGAGTCACGCCATGCTGGGCTAGCTCTTGGAGCGGAAGATATACGCGCCCTCGGTCTAAATCTTCACCCACATCGCGGATAAAGTTTGCAAGCTGGAAGGCTACGCCTAAATTCTTAGCCGCTTCCAAAGAATTAACAGTGTCGCCGCCCAATATCGGCACCATCTGCAAACCAATAACTGCGGCAGAGCCATAAACATACTCGTACAAGTCATCAAAGGTTTGATACTCGGTAACAGTTAAGTCCATCTCCATTGAGTGTAAAAAATCTACGAAGTGTTGGTGGGGGATATTAAAGCGCTGCACGGTATCGATGAGTGCGCGCCCAACAAGATCGGAACTCTGTCCAGTTTCCAAACCGCGAAGAACATCGGTACTCCAGGTACGGAGAACTTCGGCTTTCTCTTGCACTGTCATCGTTGAGGCTAAGTCATCGACGATTTCATCTGCATAACGAGCAAATCCATATAGCGCATGAACAAATGGACGCTTACCAGGTGGCAATAACAGCGTTGCTAAATAGTAAGTTTTTCCGTGAAGTGAGTTAAGTCTTTTGCACTCAGAATAAGAGGCGCGTAACTCAGGGTCGGTGATTCCAGCAGCGTTTAACTCATTCACTTACTTAACCGGACCTACGATTCGTTCTGCTGCTAAGCGGCCTGAGATTAGAACCATCGGAACTCCAACACCTGGTTGGGTTCCAGAACCGGCAAATACTACGTTTTCAAAACCAGCCGCGATATTTCGCGGACGGAATGGGCCGGTTTGGAAGAAGGTATGCGCGCTAGCAAATGGCGCACCTCGTTCCATTCCTTGCGCTTGCCAATCAAGTGGCGTGGTCATCACTTCGGTTTCGATTGAATCGCCAAAGCCGGTGTACCCGCGATCTTCCAGAGTTTTAATCATGTGATCACGGTACGGACGAGCTTGCGTCTTCCAGTCAATGTCGGCATCCAAGTTTGGTGTTGGGTAGAGAATGTAGTAACTCTCTTTTCCAGCAGGTGCCAACGCGGCATCATCCTTTGTTGGGATAGTGACCAGCACCGAAGGATCCGACATCAAAGTCTTCTTTTTGATTAACTCGTCAAAGACGCCATCCCAAGACTCGCCAAAGTGAATGTTGTGGTGGGCAACGTGCTCATATTTTTTCGCAGAACCGACAAGCAGGGTTGCACAAGATGGTGAGTATTTCAGGCGCTTAATAGATAGCGGAACCTTGCCTAGTAGATCGCGCCAAACAACCGGCAGATCCGGATTCATAACTACTACATCGCACTCGATGCGTTCACCTTTATCCGTAATAACCGCCTTGGCGCGCGAATTTTCTACTTCCAGACGAGTCACCGTCGTGTCGTATTTAATTGTCACGCCATGCTTTTGCGCAGCAGCAGCCAGCGCACGTGGCACCGCGTGCATTCCACCCTTAGGGAAGAAGACGCCATTTACTGAATCCATATAAGCGATGACCGCATAAATTGCTAGCGCCTGTTGCGGGCTAACACCGGCATACATCGCCTGGAATGAATAAACCTTTTGCAGTCGTGGGTCCTTCAAAAATTGATTTACCTTCGGAGAAAGTCTTCTAAATCCACCGAGTGCGATCAATCGGGCTAGATTTGGAGTAAGTAAATTAAGTGGAGAGTCGATATTGCGATCAATAAAATCGTTCATCTCGTATTTGTAAAGTTTGGTAACAAAATCTACGTAATTGCGATAGCCCAGCGCTTCTTCTGCACTAACGGTGCGTCGGATCTCTTCTTCCATTTCCGCGGTATTGGCATGGACATCGATTTGCGAGCCATCATGATAAAAAGCGCGGTAGAGCGGTTTAAGTGGTGAAAGTTCTAGCCAATCTTTCATATCTTCGCCGACGCAACTAAAGGCATCTTGTATTAAGGATGGCATCGTTAATACAGAAGGACCGGTGTCGAATGAGTAGCCATCTTTTTCGAGCAAACCATTGCGCCCGCCTGGTACTGATTCGCGTTCTACGACAGTTACTTTGCGGCCAGCGCCTGCTAAACGTAGCGCCGCGCTTAACCCAGCAAGTCCTGCACCAACTACGACGACGTGATCAGTCGGTCCCTTTACCTTTGCCGGCATTTAATGGCTCCTACGAGTTGCGCTAGTTGCGAGTTCAATCAGTAACTCGCGGGCTGAAGGGTCAATTTCAGCAGAGTTTGCAGCGGTTAGCGCGTTGGAAAGCAGGCCATCGATGAGATCTTCGACAACTTTAACCGCACCAGTTGCGGTAATGAGCGCTCGGACTTCTTCAATTTGATCGGAAGTCAGATCTTCACGGCCTAGAGCGGCGGTGATCTTGGCAGCGCTTGCTTCGTCGGCGCGCTCTAAGGTCATCGCCATCAACACGGTGCGCTTACCTTCGCGAATATCATCGCCCGCTGGTTTGCCGGTGACTGATGGATCGCCAAAAATTCCGAGCATGTCATCGCGTAATTGAAAAGCTTCACCGAGTGGAAGTCCATAGGCGCTCAAGATATTTACCAAATTTTTTCGATCTGCTACATCAGTTATTGCTAGGGCGGCGCCCAAATGTAGAGGTCGTTCGATTGTGTACTTGCCTGATTTGTAACGAGCAATTCTAAGTGAGCGATCAACGCTAGGGGAGCGCTCTCCTGCTTCACGAACATCTAGATATTGACCGGCCATTAATTCGATGCGCATCTCATCATGAACTTTCAGCGCCGATAGCAAAGCGCCATCTGCAACGCCTGAAGTGTGCAACAAGTGGTCAGACCAAACTAAGGCTAAATCTCCGAGCAGAACCGCCGCGGCTTCGCCAAATTGATCTGCTAAACCATTCATCGCTTCTTGCTGATGTAAATTTTCAAAATGGCGATGGATCGCTGGTTTTCCACGTCGCGTATCAGAGCGATCCATTAGATCATCATGAATCAATGCACACGCTTGTAAGAGTTCTAGGCTGGTAAAGGCTCGGATATCGGCGGGCGTTGCATCTTTGCCAGTTGCCGCAAAGCCAGCGTAGGCAAATAGCGGCCGCAGCCGTTTGCCGCCTTCGAGCAAGAAAGATTCGAGGGCATCGCATACTGGTATTAACTCGGATCCGATAGAGCTTAAATATTCGCGCTGCAAGGTCAGATAAGAATTTAACTCGCGCTGAACCGTTTCGCGTACCGCTAAAAGCGTGCCACGTGCATCGTTAACCACGGCGCAACGGTACCCTGACCGCGTGGAGAAGCGCATGAAGAAGATCGGTGAAGGCGTTACTTACTCCTTTGAGTTCTTCCCGCCGAAAGACCCTGAAGGTGAAGAGCGTCTCTGGAAGGCGATGCGCGCCCTTGAACCTATCGCTCCGGATTTCATCTCAGTTACCTATGGAGCTGGTGGAACAACTCGAGATCGCACAATTCGAATCACCTCTGAAATCACTGCGCGAACCCATATTCCAACAGTTGCCCATTTAACGTGCGTTGGATCAACGCGTGAAGAGTTAATCGAAATTTTGGCGCGCTATAAGCAAGCCGGTATTCACAATATTTTGGCGCTCCGTGGCGATCCAACGGGCGGACCCCGCGCGCCTTGGACTCCAACATCTGGTGGTTTAAATCATGCAGATGAACTTGTAACCCTGGCAGCCGAAGTTGGTGGATTTACTATCGGCGTCGCCGCTTTTCCAGATGGACATCCAGCTTCCGGTTTAGATTTCGCAAAAGATGTTGAAGTTCTGCTTCGTAAAGAGCAGGCTGGCGCCACTTTTGCCACGACACAATTCTTCTTCGAAGTAGATAAATGGAAAGCTCTCGTTGATCGATTATCGGCGCGCGGTTCAAATCTGCCAATCATTGCCGGAATACTGCCGGTTACCAATGTAAATCAATTAAATCGAATGGCCGAACTAAGTGGCACACCTATCCCATCAAAAATTGCCGAGCGTTTTGACGCACTTAAAGATTCACCTGATGAAGTTCGCAAACTTGGTGTGGAAATTGCAACCCAACTCTGCGAAGAATTATTGGCGGCAGGCGTTCCAGGCATTCACTTCTACACGATGAATACCTCTACTGCCACACGCGAGATATTTGAACAAATAAAAGATAAGAAACGTGGATGAACCAGGACACATTTTTTGCAAAGTGGAGCGCGCTACACGGCAATGCAGAGATTAAAGGAATAGTTAAGGCTTGGCTAAAGATTTCCTATATATCCGCAAAGTTGCTCTCAACTCTGCGCATCACCCCTAATTTTCTTACCCTGCTTGGAGTTATTTTTGCGATCGCTATGGCTGCGAATCCGCTTTCGCCTTGGACGATTGGGCTATTAGTACTCTCACTTTATGCCGACGGAATCGATGGCAGCGTAGCGATTTACCAAAATCGAGCAAACCAATTTGGCGCAGTTCTTGATTCAGTCGCTGATCGCATCAGCGAAGCGCTCTGGTTTTATGTCGCTTACCGTATCGGCGCGCCCGCCTGGCTGATGCTATTTACCTATGTAATTGCCTTTACACAAGAATATGCGCGCGCACGTTTAGGCGGTTTAGGAATCAGCGAAGTCGGAGTTGTTACACCCGCCGAAAGACCTGTGCGCGCTAGCTTTATCTTTATAGCTTTGGTTGCCTATGCAATCGGCCTTGACTTAGTAATTCCAGCTTTGGCAGTTCTCGTAGCGCTTCAATTATTTAGTTTCTTCTTAGTGGGTCGCTGGGCCTACAACTGCTTGCGCAACGATTTCAGCGCTTAATCCAACTAGCGGCAAGCCTCCTCCGGGATGTGCCGAGCCACCAACGCAGAACAAACCTTTAAGTGGTGAACGATTCTTGGCCCGCAAAAATGCAGAACGCGCACCGTTACTGGAAGTGCCATAGATAGAGCCACCTGGAGCCATAACCGCGCGTTCTAAATCTGCAGGAGTTCGAATTTCTAGAACTTCTAGGCGATTCTTAATTTCGATTCCACGACTTTCGAGTGAGTCAATTATCTTCATGGCATAACGATGATTGGCTGCAGCGTCGTTCCAGTCATACCCCGTTACGCCACTTTCGTCGTGACGCGGCGCATTTACAAGAACGAACCAGGCCTCATGACCAGGAAATTTAACCATTTGGTCATCTTTAGGAGCGCAAAGATAAATTGTGGGATCCGCAACAGGAATCTTAAGATTGAAGATATCTTCAAACTCTTGATCGTAGTTTTCCGGAAAAAAGATATTGTGATGTGACAAACCTGTTGCGGTCTCAGCTGGGCGCAAGCCTAACAAAATTGAAAATCCGGCTAGAGATGGATCGGCCTTTGCTAAATTCTTGCGAGCACGCTTTAACTTGGCGACCTTGCCGTGAATCAACTTGTTATAAACCAGGGAGGCATCAGCATTGGCAACCACAATTTCGTAATTAATGGTGCTTTTATCTTTTAGCGATATACCAGTTACTCGCTTGCCATCATGTTCGATTGCGCAGACTTCGCTATTAAATTCGAATTTAACACCCCGATCTAGGCAACGTTGGTAAAGCGCATCCGCTAATTTGCCGACCCCGCCTTTAATATGCCAAGCGCCGAATGCCTCTTCTACAAAAGCTATCGAAGCTAGTACGGCAGGAGCAACGCGTGGGTCAGATCCGCTATATGTTGCATATCTATCTAAGATATTTCGCAGATGTAAATCAGAAATTTTTAGGCCACGCAAAGTTTTCCATGGCGCAATTACGCGCAAGTCGCGTAGCAAAGTTGGTCGTTTCAATAGTGAGGAGATATTTCGTAGTTCTGACTCGATAAAAGGCTCGCGCGAGACATCCCACATCGCTTCGGCCGTGCGCATGACTCGATCCCACTCTTGTCCTGCTGCGAGGCCTAACGATTCTGTAATCGCCGCGAGCGTTTCTTTGCGCGATAAGTTGGCAAATTTCACAGACTTGCCGTCGTTAAATCGGTAATCAAACGATGGGTTTACTGGAACTAGCTCTAATACCCGCCCCATGACATCGCCTGTGCGTTGAAATAGATCACGATAAACAGCAGGAAGTGTTAATAGTGAAGGACCTGTATCGAAGGCATAGTTGCCGATCCATTCAGTGCGACATTTTCCGCCGTGGCGATCGGATGCTTCATAGACAGTTACTTGATGTCCTGCTTTTGCTAAACGCGCAGCTGTGGCCATTCCGCCCATTCCTGCACCAATGACTGCTACATCTACTTTGCCGGACTTCGCCTTATTCATAAGGTTCGTCCTTTCCAAGTTACGACTCCACGCGCGCGCCAACTATAAATAATCAGATAGATCAGCACCGCGCAAGAAATT
The DNA here is from genome assembly GCA_024641555.1 of Candidatus Planktophila sp. Next base: position 30,071 of record JAHECV010000008.1, on the reverse strand, counting down.
GGATGTAGCAGTGAATCTAAGGCACGACCGCGACTACGAAGCGCACTCAGAACCCTAGTAAAGGTTATGAACCCATAGGCGAAGAATCCCAGTGGATTTCCGTTTAGCCAGGCGATCACGGGAGCTATTCCGGTTATGAAAAGAAAAGTGATTGCAATTGCGCTTCCAACTTTTCCACCAAAGGCTTTCCAAAGAGATTTACCGTAGCCCGCTTTTATCTCTGCGAAATTTTTATACATGCGAGTTTGCGCCAGCGACGAACCATCGGCAACGCCACCACGTGCGCCAGATTTAATGAGTGCGCGTGCCAGTTGTATATCGTCTAAAACTTCGGAGGCGATCGCGGAAAAGCCGCCGATATTTTCTAGCGCGCTTCTGCGAGCAATAAAGAATTGGCCGTTGGCAACTGCGAGCGATGTGCGCGGAGAATTTTCGGCCACTCGAAGCGGCACGGTGCTCATCCAGGACCACTGAAGTAAAGGTTGTATCAATCTCTCCGCAAAACTTTTGGCAATTTGTTGTGGGTAAGGTGAGATAAAGGACCGATCACCCAACATTTGAACCGCTTGCGCAATCGCGGATGGCGTGAGGAGAACATCGGCATCAAGCAGAACGATTATTTCACCACTGGATTTTTGAAATCCTTGTTGTAGCGCCCAGGGTTTACCTAGCCATTTATCTGGAAGCGATGGGGCATCGACCACGATAATTTGCGCACCGCCATCCTTGGCCTCTAACAACCTTTCCGAAGTGTCATCGGTGGATGAGTCATTTATAAAGATGATTTCAATGTGAGTAAATTGCTCTTGCGCCTGCAAGCTAAGTACCAAATCTGCAATATTGGCCGCTTCATTACGTACCGGGATTAAAACACTAACGCTCTCACTTTGCGCTACGGCAGGGGACGGGCGACGGATCGTGAAGTAATTTGCGACCGCTAGCCAGAGCAGGATTACCGTGGCGAAGAAAGAGATGTTGGTTAACACGATAAATTAATAATTTAAGGGCGACCAAGCCAGCGCGAAAAGATATATGGCGCAAGAAATATCCCAAAGACAGATCCGAATAAGAATGCGATACCAGGGCGGCCAAAGAAGAATAAATTGGAGACTACGCCAGCAAACCAAGTCCAGATGAGGAAGAAATCAACGGCCGTGTAACTCGCGCTTTCCTTACGTCGCTCACGGGGGAGGGCAAGATGCAAAATTGCGATGAGAGCCATTCCAGATAGCAACCAGCCAAAGGCATTTGAAAGTGGCACCTCTGGTGTAAACGGAACGTGTGACCCAGGTACTTCCCAAGTCCAACGTCCAGCAGAAACCATTTGTGGATCTAAAAACAAGTCATATGCCATTAGCCCAAAGCCGCCGTATAAAAAAACCCAGTTGCCAGATACGCGACGGGCAACACACAAGACGGGATGCGCAATCATCGCCCAGGCAAAAGGTACGACAAGTGGAACGCTAATTAATTGCGGACCGAGCGATGCATCGTATTTATAAATGCCAAATGGCCAACCGGTTGATACACCAAGGAGTTCAATTAAGAATCCAAAAGATAACGAGATACCCAAAAATGAAAGTGCGTAACGCATTCCGTATGAAAGCAGCGCATGTAGCGCCATCGCTGCAGCCCCCCAATATACGGTGGCAATGGTTACGACACGTAAGCTCTCTCCATTTAGAAGCGGATATGAAACTTGCAATAGGAGAGCAATAAAGAGCGTTGCATATAGCAATACAAGTGAGCGGTCCGATATTCCGCGACGATGGCGCCGGCGGGGGTTGTAATGGCGGATCGACATGGGTTAATTCTGCCCTAGTAATAGCGTGGCGAAAAACCGTTACTTGGTAAGAGATCCGCGAATTTGACGCACCGCAAAGCGAGCAAAGAGTTCTTCGGAGTACCACGCGTGGCGCTCAGTCTCTGCAATTGCTTTTTGATGTGCCGCGCCTTTATAGGCGAAATTGCGAAGATCACCACCAGATTTCCAGTGCGAAAAAGTTCCTTGCAGGCCGATTGGCGCTTCACCAATTCCGATGGTGTTGATTAAGCCTGGAGCAAGATGAAGGCTGGCAGTGACGGGAGGAACCGCCTTCCAAAATTTAAAATTTTGGACCCATTTGATACGAGCCCGAGTTATGGCAACAACTTCACCATCCGGGGATGCCTTGCCTGTTGAATCTTTTGAATAATCAAAGGGGTTCACCTTTGCCCAAAGTCCATGTGATGAAATTGGATCTACTAGATATTGAACTTCATCTTCGCAATTTGATCTCCAACGCGTAATTAACTTTGAACTGTCGAGATTGTTCAACTGCGAATCTTCCACCACGATTAGCGCTCCCCAACGAGTTGCATCGGCATCGCGGGGTGTAAAAGTCTCGCCTCTTCCGGTGCCAAGCATTTTGGCAAATTTCACACCAGGGGTTCGGCGCAGTGCACCACGATCAAGGGCCATGCGTAAAAGCGCGAAAGAAACTTTGCTCTTTTTAATTCTCCAAAAATAAATGACTGTAACTAAATCTTTGCTCATTTATGAATTCCGGCTATTGCAAAAATCTCGGCTGCAACATCGTCTGGGTGATCCCACATAGGAGCATGCCCACACTCTGAAAATATCTTCCATTGCGCATGCGCCGGCGCCATGGTGCGCTCTTGGCAGGTAGTTTCCGGAAGAGTTTGGTCGCTATCACCGAAAATAATTGTCACAGGTATAGATGAATCAATCTCTGAATCAAAGCGCTTCTTTAACATGCCATCCCAGGCTGGAAAATATCCAGGAGAGTTGGCCATGGCCAACGTTGCATCTAGGCAAAGCTCTTTTGAAAACTCTCGCCAACGTGGACTTACAGACTCGAAACCTAATTTTCTCGACCATTCGAACTTCAAAAATGTTGGCGCCAGTGGTGCAGAATTCTTCGCTAAGAAACGAAGTGATGATGTACCCGGATATCTCTGCACAAAGGTGGCTAACCAAAATCCTGCTGGCGCAAGGGCGACGACGCTTTTAACACTTTCCGGGTGCGCTGCTGCCATTTCGAGAGCGATCCAACCACCCCATGAGTTTCCAACTAAATCAAATTTAGCAACATTGAATTCTCGCTTTACTTCTGCAACCACTAGGTGGGCTAAAGATTGTGGATCCATTGGTTGGGATTTATCTAGCGGCGTTTTTCCATGTCCTGGTAAATCCACCGTGATGACGTTGTAATTTTGAGAAAGTCGTGGAGTCAATAATTTCCAAGCGGTCGCCGCCGACCCCATGCCGTGCACCAAAACGATATGCGGGGCACTGGGCGACGGCGCAGGCGTAATTTCCATGGAAAGGTTCATCTTAAATTCAGATATTACTCCGTGCCCTTGGCGATTTCCTGCTGATCTATCACCCATGATTATGGAGTGAAAATGCGAGATTTAATGGCTGAATTTCTGGGCACCGCCACTTTATTGCTTGTCGTAATCGGATCGGGCGTCATGGCTACAAATATTTCGCAAGATATTGGGGTTCAGTTAACAATTAATTCAGCGGCTACGGGATTAATTCTCTTCATATTGATCACCTTGCTAGGACCCATCAGCGGAGCCCATTTCAATCCGCTAGTGACAGTAATCCAATTAATTAAAAAGAATTTAAGTGCCTCAACTGCAGCCGGATATGTTGCAGTTCAATTGGCTGGCGCAGTCTGCGGCGTAGCGCTGGCTAATTTCATCTTCGATCTGCCAGCTATAGAAATCTCACAGAATTTGCGTGGCGGCGCAGGACTTTTCGTCAGCGAGATTGTGGCAACTGCGGGATTGATCTTTATTATCTTTACCGCAATCGCCCAAAAGATTTCCGCCAATATTCCTGCCCTGGTTGGGGCCTATATTTCAAGTGCTTATTTCTTCACCTCATCGACTAGCTTTGCCAATCCTGCTGTGACCATAGCCAGAACCCTCTCTGACTCATTTGCTGGCATCGCACCTTCATCGGTACTGCCATTTATTACTGCACAAATAATTGGAGCCGCGCTCGGATTGGCAGTTGCAACATTTTTGAATCCACAAAATGAGAGAATTGATAAATAAATGAGTAAACCAACAGTTCTTTTCGTTTGCGTTCATAACGCTGGCCGGTCGCAGATGGCGGCGGGTTTTATGCGCGAACTTGGTCAGGGACGCGTAGAAGTACTATCCGCCGGTTCTGCCCCTAAAGATTCCATTAATCCGGTTGCAGTTGCGGCTATGGCTGAGATTGGAATCGATATCGCAAATAACACCCCAAAAGTTTTAACGCCAGAAGCAGTACAGGCTTCCGATGCCGTTATAACAATGGGCTGTGGTGATGCTTGCCCGTTCTATCCTGGTAAGCGCTATGAAGATTGGGTTTTGGAAGATCCCGCAGGTCAGGGGATTGAACCTGTACGAGTGATTCGCGATGAAATTAAAGTTCGCGTAGAAAAGTTATTGGCGGAGCTACTTAACTAATTTAGGAAGCGGTGCAAATGCCAACTTTCTGGCCTGCGCTTCGGGTATTCCAAATAAGGCAAGCGCTGCACACACAGATTCGTCGGCATCTTTCTCGGTGGCCTTGGGATTTGTGACTTGATCAATTACCGCAAAGGTAATCACGGCATGAAAGTGTCGCGCAGCCGCAGTTGGGTTATCTAACTTTAAGAGCTTGGCTTTGCTGAGCGCACTTACGTGGCTAATCAATTTGGCCTGTAATTGCGGAACTATTTGGGCTACCACCGCAAAGTAATTGACCAGCGTTTGGGCGTGGTGGGGATGGGTCTTATTGAGCCTTACAAATAACCGCATGGGCAATACCAATTGTTCAAGCGGATCTTTTGACTGCTGCGCAAACGATTCGGCCCAGATCTCCCATTCGGCAAAAGCGTTAAGAATGGTGGCCGAGATCAGCGCATCTTTATCTTTGAAGTGTTTGTAGACGGTACTGACCGCGATCTGGGCGTGTTCGGCAATATCTTCAATCGTGGCCGCCTGGCCTTTAACCGCTAAAACCTCTTGGGTCGAAAGCAGCAGCGCCGCACGATTGCGCAGCACATAGGCCGCCTTTCGACCCTGCTCGGGCGGGACGGGTTTCTTGGCTTTGCCGGACATGGCCCAATTCTAGATGGGGCGGGTCGAGAAATAGAAGGGTTTTCTATAAAAGAGTGCCAACCCTATAAAAGAAGAGTATTCTTTTATTCGAAAACCAGCCGAATGTGAGCTAATGTGAAATTTAAAAAGATTTTCTCCACTTTATTGAGTCTCTCGCTCAGTGCTATTTGCTTCCAAATTCTCACTCCTGTGAGCAGCGCTCAGGCGCTTGCCCCGTCGGGAAGCGTTTACTTTAATCAGGCTACGATCAAACATGTTTACGACACAATTCTTGATGTTGGTGAAGTGGTAGGTGGTAAAACCGATTCCTTCACCGTTGAAATGTGGATAAAGCCAACATACACAGGATCGTGCAGCGTGAGCGGCACTGTCAACGCTACAAACGGCTTGTGCGCAGAAGGTCTGTGGGCGGCTGGATTTGAAGCCGATGGTGATGTAAATGTTGGCTCCGATAGAACATCGAGTGGTTGCACAACTGAGACACAAATTCTTGTTATTCGTCATAATCAATGGTGTTCTGGAACTTCAGGGGCCAATACATTTCCAACAAAGGACGTTTGGAGCCACATCGCATGGAGCGTTGATAATTCAGGATATTTTAGTTTATATATAAATGGCGTAAGAAAGATTTATGATCGCTATAACATTGATATGAGCCTTCGTGGAATCAATCGATTTTTGTACATCGGAAAGAGCGATCGCGCTGTTTTTACGGGGTATATGACAAATATTCGACTGGTAAAAGGTGCAGCCCTTTACTCAGGTGCAAACATAACTGTCCCAACTACTGAGCTTACGACTTCTACCGCTGGCGGAACAACACAGTTTCTTCTCCAAGCGCGCGATTTTTCAAACCTACTAAATGACACATCTGCCAATGCTATGAATTTCGTGGTCGATGGTTCGTATGTCTTAGCAAATGTTTCTCCGGCATCAACTCCAATTGGAGGAATAACCTGGAGTTCGGATTCGCCATTTACGCCACCCCCAACCATCACCTCGCTCTCAGTGACAACAGGTTTAGCCGCAGGCGGAACTTCGACAGTTATTTCCGGTACTAATTTGAGTTCGGCATCATCAGTCACAATTGGCGGAAACGCCGCCGTAATTGTAAGTAACTCGTCGACATCGATCACAATTACTACGCCAGCTGGCACAGATGGTGCCAAGAACGTTTCGGTGACGACTGCTGGAGGTACTGTTACCAGCAACGGCGCCTACACATATTTCTCAAAATTCGCAGTTTCCTATGCTGGCGGAGCGGGATCATCTGGCGCAGTTCCAACTCAAACGAGTGTTGCACCAAATGAAACCTTTACCGTTGCGAGTGCAGTGGGACTATCAAAGACCGGTTATACATTCTCAAAATGGAAAGATGGCGGCAACGTTGAATATTTGCCAGGGGACACTTATACAGTTATAAATTCTGCAGTTACCCTGACTGCGCAGTGGACGTTAAATTCTTATTCAGTTAATTTTACAGCTGGGGCTCACGGATCAATTGTTGGCACAAATCCACAGAATATTGATCACGGTTCGAGCTCTTCGCAAGTTACTGCTGTTCCAGATGCTCACTATCATTTTGTAAATTGGAGCGATGCTTCCACGGTGAATCCTCGTGCTATTTCTTCGGTGGAAACTACGACCTCTTTAACGGCGTCGTTTGTGATTGATACCTACACCGCGACATATAGCGCTGCGAGTAATGGATCAATTTCAGGATCAATTTCACAAACTGTCAATTATGGAGAAAGTGCGACTTCGGTTACAGCTTCACCCGACCCTAATTATCATTTTATATCTTGGAGTGATGGGATTCTGACTGCTACACGTTTAGATATTGCGCTAACGAGTTCAATCTCTAAAACAGCCAACTTTGCTGTAGATGTCCATGCAATAACTTTTAACGCCAACGGTGGCAGTGGCGGCTCGACAATAAATATTAATTACAACGAAAATGCAATTACTTCAGCTCCTGCAGTCTCAAGGAGCCAGTACACCTTTGCAGGATGGGCTGAGACTACAACGGCATCAGCAATTAACACTTGGACTGTGGTGGGCGCAAAGACGCTTTATAGCCTTTGGACGCCGAAGATTTACAGTATTACTTACAACTCAGAAAGCGGAACTGCGGTAACTTCGAGTGAGACATTTACGGTAGGAACAACGCCGATTCAATTACAAGGCGCCACTCGAAATGGATATAAATTCAACGGCTGGTATACCGATAAAAGTGGGGGCTCGTTGATTGGCGCTGCCGGTGCGGAATTCACTCCAACTGACACGGCAACGGTCCATGCGCAGTGGACTCAAGCATCGTTAGTTGGTTTATCAAGCCCAACATCGTTCGGAACGATAATTGCAACCAGTGGTAACGACGGTGGACTATCTGCCACTACCTCAGGCACCAAAGCAGAAATCGATTATTTCGCAGATTCGCTACCCGTTAATACGGTAATCACCGCTTATCTGCAGGGAAGCACCACCTATGCCGCAAGCCATTTAACTGGCGTTGCGAATCTTTTATTGTCAGTTGTGGTTGCATGGAAAGCACCAGATGAAAGTGTTCCGGTTGTGGATGCATCAAAGAACGCAATTCGCTTAAAGATAACCAATGCCAGCATTAAGCGCGGCGCCAAGGTTTATTCGATAGTAGGGGATTCCACAACTATTCTCACAACTGCTGCGCAAGATGGATACGTAATCATTGAACTTCGGGAAGATCCAGAAATTGTGATCGCAAACCCCGTTGAAATCCCAACTCCGCCAGCGCCACCAGCAGCCGCAATAACGACCGCGGCAGCAATAGATAATTCTGCTGCTGAAAAAGCTGCCAAGTTGAAGGCTGATGAAGATGCGAAACTAGCAGCGGAGTTAAAGGCGGCTCAAGAAAAAGCAGCCAAAGATTTGCAAGCGGCACGAGATAAGGCGGATGCAGATATTAAAGCCGCCGCAGCCGCCGCTGATCTAGCTGCCCAATTGAAGGCAGAAGCAGATGCGCGATTGGCCGCAGAGCTCAAAGCTAAGCAAGACTCCGAGATTGCTGCCCAATTAGCATCTCAAAAAATTGTGCCAGATGTAACTCTCTACTCAATCAGTCCGACTTTGAAGTTAAGTGTTTACGATCTTGCCTATCTAAAGAATTATGTGGCCACGCTAAAACCAAAAGCGACAGTTACTTGTATCGGTTATAGCTACGAAAAGAACACATCCTTAGCCAAGGCAAACGTGAAAGCAACTAGTCAGGCAACAGCGATATGCAAACTTATAAAGGCGCAACGTAAAACGATAACTACAAAAATCGTAATTTATCCTTCGAGCAAAGCGCCTAAGGCAGCGGCAGGTGCCAAGTGGGTGGCGGTTAGCTATCGCGTTGACGGTTTTAAGAGTTAATCCCCAACAACCATTGGGGTAGCGCCGGTGCACTTAATTAACTCGGAATAACTTGTTGGGTAGACCGCATGTGGGTGTCCGCATGCCGCCCAAACAACTTCGTAGTCATTTAGCGCTTGATCAATTAATATTTTTTCGGGTTGGTTAATCCATCCCAGCGGGGCAACGCCGCCAACTGAATATCCAGATACTTCCTTAACATAATTGGCATCAGCTCGTCCAAGTTCGGCGATACCTAAATTCTGGGCAACTAATTGCGTATCAACTCGGTGGCGACCACTGGTAATAATTAATAGTGGGTTACCAGAAGGCAATTTAAAGATTAGCGATGATGCGATTTGCCCAACTTCAATTCCTAAACCATTAGCGGCATCAACTGCGGTGCGGGCGGTCTCGGCAAGTACCGTTACTTCACCTTTTACGCCTAGATCGCGCGCTGCTTGAATAAAGCGTTTTACCGCTGCCTTTTCGAGGATGCCTTCCATGGTTGCAGGATACCCTTGGCAAATGTCTGGCAAAGCACTTGATCAAAACCACCGCGCGAAATTAGCTCGAAATTCTCTCTGGGTCTGCTTTCTCTTACTCGGAATGGTTTCAATGGGTTGGGTGCCACGAATTCCAGAAATCAAAGATGCGATTGGTTTATCTAACGGCGCCTTCGGATTTGTTTTAATTGGTAGCACTTTCGGTTCGATAACCGGTGCGCAGCTAGCGGGCCGAATGATTCATACCTTTGGTTCGCAGCGCACGATTTTCGCCGGCGTATTCATTATGCCTGCGGGCCTTGCCGGAATGGCGCTTTCTACAAATGCAGTCATGCTTTTCTTAACGCTTTACACAATGGGCTTGGGTTATGCCTTAATCGATATGTGTTACAACTTTCAAGGAACTGTTGTTGAAAAGATTTTAGGACGTCGCCACATGTCCTCATTTCACGCGATGTGGAGCATGGGCGCATTTGTAACTACAGTTATCGGTGGAGCAATTACTCGCCACGTTTCTCCTCGCGTAAATCTAATTTCAATCGCGGCAGTAGCGCTGATCGCCTATCTGATAGCGGCTTATTACTTACTTCCCGCTGCCATCGATGGCCATAAGGGCGATGAAGAACATGGCGCGAAAATTCCGTTATTTGGCAAGAGCGTTATGCCGCTCTGGTTATTGGGCGTGGGATTGTTATCAAGTTTGGTTGGCGAAGGTGCAGCCAGCGATTGGGGCGCAATTTTATTGCGCGATGAAATGGGATATGAAAAAGGTGTTTACGCCTCAGCCTTCGCGTCTTTTGCACTTGCCATGATCGTTAGCCGATTCTTAGGAGATCGCGCGCTCGATTACTTCGGACCGGCTCGACTAGTAAAACTTGGGGGATATTTGGGTGGATCGATTTGGGGTATCGCCATGGCGGTTGCGATACCTATGTCTGGTAATTATCCAATTCCAGCGTTGATTATTGTAAATATTGGTTTTATCGCCGCAGGACTGGGAATCGGCCCAATGTTTCCAGCATTTATTCTCGCGGCAAGCAAGACACCCGGAATCGCACCGGCGGTCGCAATATCGCGCGTTGGAGTAATTGGGATCGCCGGTTTCTTCTTCGGACCAACTATTACAGGTGCGATATCGCAATTTAGCAATCTCTCAATCGGAATGATTTATCCGGTTGCGATGTTAATTCTTTCGGGTTATTTATCGAAAGCGATAAAAACCAATAAAGGCTAGCTCCAACTTTGAAACAAAGTAAATGCAGATATGCAGATTAACAGCGCAGCAAAATACCTTCTCATGAGATCAGGTTTAATCGCTGTTTGCTTATGAGATGTAAATAACGCAATGACAACTGCACTTGCACCAATTATCAGTGGATATTTCCAAGCAACTTCTTGCCAATGTGAATAGTGACCAATAAATGCAGTTATTGAGTTTAAGGCAATTACCACTAGCGATGTTCCCGAAGCGATTCGTGGGGGAGTTCCAAAGGCATTTATCAATACTGGAATAACGATGAACCCGCCTCCGATTCCGAAGAGTCCGGTCAACGTGCCTATTCCTAGCGATACCAAGATTAAAACAGGGACAGACATGCGACGATGTTCCTGCTCTTTAGCCTTGCGCAGCATCGAAGCTGCCGCAATTAGCAGAACTGCCGCAAATCCAGTTGTAATAACGGCATCAGATAATTTATGTGCCAGTATCGATGCCGCTATGTTGGTAATTAAACCGAGCGACCAAATAACAAATGCATCGCGGTAGAGAATCTCTTTGGCGCGGGCTTTTGGCAGCGCTCCAGCCAAAGCGGCACATAAAACAATTGCTAGCGCTCCGGTAGTTGCAGGTATCGCGCTGAAATCAAAAATATAAAGCAGAATCGGCACCGAGAGCATCGCTCCACCTGCGCCCACAAAGCCCAGAACCGCGCCAATTACTCCACCAGAGATAATTGCGAGCAGGGTATCCATTTCGCAATAATCTCATCGAAATGCAAAACGGCCCCCATCTCTGGGAGCCGTTTTGGTTAGAGCTTTTTACTTGTTGAAGAAAGAGATATTTCCAAGGTGTGGCCCGAAAGCATCTGCTGAAATTGCACCCTTGTAAATAAGTGCGAAGATGATTAGCGCTGCACCAGCAAGTGCTAGATCCTTATTAAAGGCGATCATTTCATTCTGCTTTGCAGTTGCATCAGTCTCTTTCCAGTAGTTATGGAAGATAACCGCTGCAAGTACCAATGTGATTGCCAGCAATAGAGCGCCTAGGTCAACCCAGAAGCCAAGTGCTACGTAGATTCCGCCGAGTAGGAAGAAGAGGCCGCTTGCCATTACGCCGAGCTTTGCAGCAGGAAGCTTCTTGTACTTTGCATAGCCGGTCATCATTTCGAGCTTTGCAAAGTGTGCGATTCCTGAGGTGATGAAGATAAAGGCGAAGAGAATTCGGCCGATTACGAGTACTGCGTTCATGGATCTCCTTATTTAGTAACTGATTAATAGCTGTGCTTACTCAACGAATTGTAGGGGAGATAGTTGAACTTTCAACTATTTTGAGCGTGGCGACACACCTTTCTTGCCAATGTCAGGGCCTTGGGCTAGTTTTCGAACACATGTTCGAATTATCCACAGTTTTAGATTAAGAAAGGTTTAGGCCTGCCAAAATGTCAGTCCCAGAGATATCACCAGCCCACGAAGTAATCTCCGACGGAGCGGCTACTCCGATCGAATTCACCTTCCGCGGCAAACGCTTTCGCATCCATGCAGTTCTATCGCGTTGGTGTGAAGCAGGCGGTTGGTGGAACCGGGTTAGCGATGGCATCTATCGCCCCGACGATGGCGCTCGCGCTTTGTGGACAGTTGAAGCAGCGCCAATCGGCGCACTTAACACCTTTCAATTAGAACGCGATGAGATAACAGGTTCGTGGATAGTTAAACAGGTATGAGTCTGTTATGAGCCAAGTATGAGTTTTATACATCTACGTACATCGAGCGCCTTCTCACTTAAATACGGAACAACCCAGCCGCAAGATCTGGTGCAACGCGCTGCCGAATTTGAATCACCGGCGCTAGCACTTACTGATCGCGACGGTTTATCTGGCTCAATTCGCTTTGCCCGCGCCTGTCTGCAATACGGAATCGCTCCAATTATCGGAGTTAATTTAGCTATCGATTTGTTAAACGATCCGGAGAATAAAAATTCCAGTGGAAAAAACCTAAGTGCGAAAGATCTACCGCGCGTAACAGTTCTGGCACATGGCGATGGGGGATGGCGCGCACTTGTTCGCTTTATGACTGGGTTATCCATGAACGCAGTCGATCGCAAACCAATTATTACTCTCGAACTACTGCAACGTTTTAGCGAATACTCAACACAGCTACATCTACTACACGGCCCCGAATCACCTTTAAGCCAAGCGCTGGTATTACATCGTAGCGATATCGCATACGAGCTATTTAATAAGACTCGCCCCTTCTTTGGCGATCAGGCAATTGATTGCGTTTCTCACTTAGTTGCTGGCAAAGGCCCATTCTCAACAACGCATGCCGCGCGTTCTTTAATCTTTGCGCGTGATCACGATATCGAAGCAGTTATAACCAACGCGGTCCGAATGCGCGATGCCGCCGATGGACCAGTTGCCGACATCCTCGATTGCGCGCGCCAATTAGTTCCGTTGCATCAACGCCATCTCGAAAGACGTAACGCCGAAGGTTATTTAAAATCTAATGAGCAAATGGTTTCACTCGCCGCCGAAATCGCGCGCGCTGCAGGAGAGCGCACACCGCGCGCTCTTTTAAATACAACGCGACAATGGGCCGAACGCGCGCTGTTATCGCCACAACGCGATCTGGGTTTAGGCGCAATCCATCTACCTGAACCCCATGTGGTTGGGGCGGATTCAGCTAATCAGATGCGCACTTTGCTGCGCAGTCGTTGCGAATCCGGAATCAATTGGCGCTATAACGATGCAACGCTTATCGCTAAAGCGCGCACTCGTTTAGATGATGAACTCGCAACAGTTGCAACCCTTGGTTACGAGTCATATTTCTTAACCGTTGCCGATATAACCGATATGGCGCGCCAAAACGATATTCGCGTGGCAGCTCGCGGCAGTGGTGCTGGCTCTTTGATCTGTCATTTACTTGGCATCTCCGGCGTTGACCCAATGCGCCATGGGCTTTTAATGGAGCGCTTCTGTTCACCGCTACGTCGTGCGCTGCCAGATATAGATATCGATGTTGAATCGGCGCGGCGTTTAGAAATTTATGACATGGTCTTTAAACGCTACGGCGAAACTGATTGGCGCGCGCCAGGTGCGCTCTCGCGATGTGCAACTGTTGCCATGGTCGACACCTACCGCGCCCGAAATGCCATCCGCGATACCGGTGCCGCACTTGGTATCTCAGCGATGGAGATCGATCTAATTGCAAAATCTCTGCCACATGTACGCGCTCGAAATATCGAAGCAACTCTTAAATCACTTCCCGAACTTCGCTCACTTAATTTATCGGCACCCCTTACCGCGATGGCGATCTCACTTGCCCAGCGCCTCGATGGTCTGCCGCGCCATTTAGCGATGCACCCATGTGCCGTTGTTCTATCTGATGCAGGTCTGCTTGATCGCGCACCAGTTCAATTTAACGCTGGCGGTTACCCAATGGTCGAATTTGATAAAGATGACGTTGAAGAAATCGGTTTACTAAAACTCGACATCTTGGGCGTTCGGATGCAATCAACAATTGCCCATGCAGTGGCTGAGATAAAGCGAGTCGATGAAACTGAAGTTGATATTGATGCTGTGCCACTAGATGACAAACCAACCTACGAGTTAATTCAATCAACCCGCACCTTAGGAATTTTCCAAGTTGAAAGCCCGGGCCAACGCGAGCTAGTCGGAAAGTTAACTCCGAAAACTTTTAACGACCTAGTTATCGATATCTCGCTCTTTCGTCCGGGCCCAGTTAAGAGCGACATGATCCGCCCCTTCTTAAGTGCGCGCCATGGCTTTACTTCAGCGCAGATAATTCACCCCGATCTCTATGAGATCTTGGCTGAAACCGAAGGCGTCGTTGTATTTCACGAACAAGTGATCTCAATTATCGCCACTATGACTGGCATATCGCTGGCTGCCGCCGATGAAAAACGGCGCGCTTTAGGCAGTAAAGAAGGCCAGCAAGAAGTCTGTGATTGGTTCTTTCCCGCCGCCACTGCGCGCGGTTATGAGTTAACAACTATTACCGAGATCTGGGATGTCTTGCGCGCCTTTGCATCCTTTGGTTTCTGTAAAGCACACGCGGCAGCTTTTGCACTTCCTACTTACCAATCTGCATATTTAAAGACCCACCATCCAGCGGCGTTTATCGCTGGCGTTCTTACTCATGACCCGGGCATGTATCCAAAGCGTTTAATGGTTGATGAAGCGCGCCAACTAGGTGTTGGACTGGCACCGCTTGATATTAATTTTTCTAATGAAAGCTATACGGTTGAGAAAAGTAGCGATGGCGCTTATAGCGTTCGCATCGCACTTTCTACAGTTGGCGGCATCAGTGCAGGGGAGATCACTTCGATAATCGCGGGCCGCCCCTATATCGATTTAGCAGATTTCTATCGCAGATCAGGTGCATCGCATCCAGTTATAGAAACCTTAATCATGACTGGAGCTTTCGATCGCGTGCACTCTCTTAGCCAGGAAGGCAGCGGCGCTCTAAATCATCGCGATCTACTTTTGCATTTATCTGATCTAACTCGTTCACCGGCTTCAAATATTGCAGGATCACAGATGGTCTTTGGCTTTGCACCGCCTGCGCTTGCTACTAGTGGTCTACCTGCAATGGGAGCTGCGGAAAAAGTTCGTAACGAAGTTGAGCGCTTAGGCATGGATATCACCCACCATATGCTCGAGTTCTATGCGCCATTTCTAAATGCCATAGGCGCAGTTAAATCATCAGATCTATTAACGCTGCGGTCACAGAGCGAAGTGCTAGTTGCAGGTGTAAAGGTAGCGATGCAGACCCCACCAGTGCGTTCGGGGCGGCGCGTCATCTTCTTAACTCTCGATGATGGTTATGGCTGCACCGATTCAACATTCTTCTCTGATGCACAAGAGGGTTTTGCTTCCACTCTCTACTCAACATCCTTATTGTTAGTCCGTGGCAAAACTAGGCGCACCGGCGAACGCGGTATTTCAATCAACGCTAACGGCGCTTGGGATCTACGCCAGGCTTATGAAAAGTGGTCGCGCAAATTAATCGAGAGAGCGATATGACAGAGCCAGAGTCCACGATCTTGCATGTGGATATGGATGCCTTCTACGCATCTGTTGCCGAACTCGATCACCCCGAACTGCGCGGTAAAGCAGTTGTCGTCGGTGCTGGTGCGCGTGGCGTTGTTCTATCTGCAAACTACGCGGCACGTAAATTCGGCATCCGCGCGGCAATGCCCGTCGGTCGCGCACAACGCATGGCACCTAACGCAATTTTTGTAGCACCAGATCACCATCGATATTCTGAAATTTCAGAACGCGTTATGAAGATCTTCGAATCTTTTACGCCTTTAGTAGAGCCGATATCACTCGATGAGGCCTTCCTAGATGTGACAGGTGCGCGCAAATTACTGGGTACTGGTCGCGAGATTGCTACAGCTATTCGTGCCCGCGTTGAGAAAGAGGAGGGCATTACCTGTTCAGTTGGTATTGCGCCCTCAAAATTTATTGCCAAGTTGGCCTCGCAACATTGCAAACCAAATGGCATGCTAGAAATAACTACTGATCGCATCTTAACTTTTCTACATCCGCTTCCCGTCGGCGCAATCTGGGGAGTCGGACCAAAGACTGCTGAACAACTAGAAAGACTTGGCCTTCACACAGTTGCTGATATCGCAAACACCCCACGCAATACTTTGATCCGCGCACTCGGAGATGCCGCAGGTGCTTCACTTTACGAACTGGCATGGGGCCGTGACTATCGCGATGTAACACCAGAAGAACCTGATAAATCAATCTCGGCTGCCGAAACTTTTTCAGCCGACCTTGATAACCCAACAGAGATCTTGCAAGAGTTTCTGCGCATGACCGAGAAAGCAACGGCGCGACTTCGCGAGAAAGGTTTATTTGCAAAGACGATTTCAATAAAGGTGCGCTTTGCAGATTTCACAACAATTAATCGCTCCAAGACTCTGCCACTTGCAATAGATAGCACCCACGAAGTTTATGAAGTTGTTAAAGCGCTTTACTTAGCGTTAAAGATTGATCGGGCCCGGCTTCGCTTAGTCGGTGTATCACTTGAGAATTTGCAGGACGATTCGCCCGAACAGTTGATGCTGGGTGCGCGCGATAAGGGTTGGCGAGATGCCGAAAGCGCCATTGACCGCGCCAAAGCCCGTTTTGGTCGTGGCAGCGTACGTCCGGGGCGC
>JAHECV010000008.1:0-13582 GCA_024641555.1 Candidatus Planktophila sp. | reverse complement strand
ACTAGCACCGAGAACAATCTTGTTCTATTCTGCGGATATGGCACTTTCCGATCGCGAACTACGCCTGCTAGCCGAGATGGAGCAGGCGCTTTCTGCCGATGACCCAGGTCTTGTCTCAACGCTCTCTGGCGCTCGCCGTCGTGGACCAGGTCCAGCTATAGGCGTGGCTGCGCTAGTAATAGGTATCGCCACATTGTTCGCAGGCCTAATCGCGCAGGTAACCCTGCTCGGCGTCGCCGGATTTGTAATCGCCCTCGTAGGCGTAGTCATCGTCATTAATGCGCTCACCTCAATCGCAAAGGGCGCTCGCCCGGATGTCTCAACTGGCCGCGCTCGCCGCAAGGGTTTCGGCAAGGGCTTTACCAAGGGGCTGGAAGATCGTTGGGATCAGCGCAATAACGGCTAGCCGCCAATAATTCATTTCAATTAAGCCCTCGCCTAGGCGGGGGCTTTTTGCTGCCCATTTTCAACCCCAAGGTTGTGGGCGGGAGTGGACGGGGTGGGAGAAAGGTGGCGGAGGGTGGTTGAAAAAGGAGGAAAGTGGAGTAAAGTGGGGGATTAAGCGGAGTTTGCCGCTTAAGTGAGTCCAGATCAGAAGACCTTGGGGAAGGGGTTCGAAGAAATGTTTCTCGGTACCCACGAGCCACGCCTTGATGAAAAGGGCCGCTTAATCCTTCCCGCGAAATTCCGCGAAGAACTCTCTGCAGGTTTAGTAATTACAAAGGGACAAGAACGATGCCTCTACGTTTTTCCATCTGCTGAATTTGCAACTATCACCGAAACTCTGCGCCAGGCGCCAGTTACATCAAAGAATGCGCGCGACTACATGCGCGTGATGTTTGCCGGCGCACACGATGAAATTCCTGATCGTCAAGGTCGCGTAACTATTCCTGCAGGACTTCGTAAATATGCAGGACTTGAAAAAGATTGCGTTGTTATCGGTGCAAATACTCGAGTGGAAATTTGGGATAACGCAGCTTGGAATTCTTATTTAACAGATCGTGAAAAGGGCTTTGCCGAAGTTTCAGAGGAGATTTTTCCGGGTCTCTTCTGAGAAAAATTAAAAACAACTTAATAGCGCTCTCATCTGTGGCCACCGCCGACCTAAAGCCGGCAGCGACACCCCTTCCCCGGTGTCGCTTTCGTTAGATCCGTCGGCCGGCGGTGACCAGAGATGAGAGATGAAATAAAAATTTAATCGAATCAACCGAAGTTGAAATTGAGAAAAGGGGGAGTGTATGAACGATGCAAGCACGCAACATATTTCAGTAATGCTTGATCGCTGTATCGAATTACTTTCTCCAACAATTCAATTAAATCAAAATCCAGTAATTGTTGATTGCACTTTGGGCTTAGGCGGACACACTGAAGCTCTTCTTGAAAAATTTCCAACTCTTACCGTGATCGGAATTGATCGTGATCCAATTGCACTTGAACGCGCAACCGCTCGCTTGGCTCGTTTTGGGGATCGCTTCAAGGCAAATCATGCAATCTTTGATCGCATTGGAGAAGTTGTTGCTAGCCATGGTTTCGAAAAGGTTAATGGCGTTCTCTTCGATTTAGGTGTTTCCTCAATACAACTAGATGAAGTAGATCGCGGATTTTCTTATTCACAAGATGCGCCACTTGATATGCGTATGGATCGCACTCGCGGCATCACGGCTTCTGAGATCGTAAATACCTACGCGCCAGGTGCTTTGGTAAAGATTCTTCGCACCTTTGGTGAAGAAAAGTTTGCAACCCGAATTGTCGAAAATATCGTTAAAGCGCGCGCTAAAGCACCGCTAAATTCGACCCAAGAACTCGCGACTTTGATCAAAGAGAGTATTCCGGCAGCAACCCGACGCACAGGCGGCAACCCCGCAAAGCGAACTTTCCAGGCGTTGCGTATCGAAGCAAATGATGAACTCGGTGCAATTACGCGCGCACTTCCGGTTGCTCTAGATCTCTTAATGGTTGGTGGGCGCATTGTTGTTCTCTCCTTCCAATCTCTAGAAGATCGCATAGTTAAGGAACTCTTTGTCGAAAGCGCTACTTCAAAGACGCCACGAGATCTGCCAGTGGAACTTCCGGAATTCGCCGCTAAATTTGCTCTGGTCTCAAAATCTGGTGAAACGCCTTCCGAGCAAGAGTTGGCGAACAATCCACGTTCGGCTTCGGTTCGTCTTCGTGCCATCGAAAGGGTGGCGGCATAAGTGGCGCTTCCACAGTCGGCAGCAGTTCGCGCCCCCCGCGCACCTCGCCAAAAACTTTCTGAGAAATCAGCTGAAGTATTTTTAAAGTTGGTTCCAAATGTCACAGAAGGCGCGCAAGCTACACATCGCTTCTTTGCATCCTTTTTATCCATTGTCGCCGGAATCGGATTACTAATTCTGCTGGTTGTAAATATTCTCCTAGCCCAAGATGCCTTCACACTTTCAGAACTAAAGGCTGAAGCGAAGATCGTTGCCGATCAGCGAGAGGCCATCAATCGTCAGATCGATCGCGAATCATCTCCCGCAGCACTTGCTAAGAAGGCTACAGACCTAGGAATGCGCCCATCTGAATCACCAGTCTTTTTAAATCTTGCTGCTGATGCGCAAGCGATAGCTAACGGTGAGGTGGCACGTGGGTAATTTAAATCTTGCCGCATCTCGCATTCGCGTTTTAATTGTCTTTATTTTGATCTTCTTCTTATTCTTCGCGGCACGTTTAATCCAGGTACAAGCCATTCAAGCTAGCGACTATCGAGCTAAAGCCGCCAATGAAATGGAATCCACGCGCGCTATTCCTGCGGCGCGAGGAGAAATTACAGATATTAATGGCGTCGCCTTTGCACGTAGCGTATCTGCGATAAATATCGTTGTAGATCAAACACTGATAACAGATGCAGCTACGACTTCAAAATTTGCGGCACCGATTCTTGGTATGACTGAGGCGCAAGTTCAAAGCGCGATTTCCGGAACCAAGCGCTACTCCATGGTTGTTAGAAACGCTAAGCCTGCAATGTGGCGCGATTTAAGTATTGCCATCGAATCTCACAACGGTGCGTTGGCAAAAGAAAATTTCGATAAACGCATTCTCGGTTTCTTTGCAGAACGTAACTATATTCGCGAGTATCCATCCGGATCATTGGTTTCTTCTTTGGTCGGTTTTGTTCGACAAGATGGCATTGGTGCCACAGGACTTGAATCAAGCATGAACTCACAGATCTCGGGTAAAGACGGTAGATACTCTTATGCCCGTGGTTTAGGAGCTGAAATTCCTGGATCTCAGAACGAGATTATTTCTGCGCAAAAAGGAACAACGGTTCGTTTAACTATCGATCGCGATGTTCAGTGGGTTGCGGCAAGTGCAATTCAAGAAGCGGTAAAAAGCGCGCACGCAGTTAGCGGAACTGTAATCGTCATGAATCCCAAGACTGGAGAGATCTTGGCGCACGCAACTGCTCCAACATTTGATCCAAATAATACAAAGAACGTTTCTCCATCGTTAATGCGAAATCCATCTGTACAAGATGTTTACGAGCCAGGATCAACTGGAAAGATCATGACCTTAGCTGCCGCACTGGAAGAGAAGAAAATTACCCCAGAAACAGTTTTAACTGTTCCTTACGCAATTAAGCGCGGGGGAGATACCTTTCATGATCACGAGCGCCATCCGGTTCAACACTTAACGACTTCTGGAATTCTGGCAGTATCTTCTAACACTGGAACTATTCAAATTGGCGAAAAGCTTTCTAATGACACACTCCATGACTACCTGACAAAGTTCGGAATTGGATCTTCAACCGGATCTGGCCTACCTGGGGAATCTAAAGGACTTTTCCGCCCAGTTAGCGATTGGTCTGGAACCACAGCACCGACGGTTGCCTTTGGACAGGGTTACTCGGTAACTGCGATGCAAGCAACTAGCGTATTTGCAACGATCGCCAATGATGGGGTTCGTGTTTCACCTACAGTAATTGCAGGCACAAGCGATCCTTCAGGAAAATACACCGCAGCATCTTCTCGTTCTTCACAAAGAGTCGTAAGCGCTCAGACGGCACAGCAACTACGTACCATGATGGAATCTGTAGTTTCTGCGCAAGGCACTGCGCCAAGCGCGGCAATACCGGGCTATCGCGTTGCCGGTAAGACTGGTACCGCAATGCGTTATGACTCAGGATGTGGTTGCTATAGCGGCTACACCGCTTCATTTATTGGTTTTGCTCCAGCAGATGCGCCAAAGTATGTAATCAGCGTAACTATTCAAGATCCAAAAGGTGTGCACTACGGTGGATCGCTTGGCGGCCCGGTATTTAAAAAAGTTATGACCTTTGTTTTGCAATCTGAGCACGTGGCACCAACCGGAACAAAAGTTATGCCAGTGGCCCTTACTCAAGCAGAACTGCGCCAGAAGCAGAGAAGTACAGAAGCAACCACAACTCAGGCGAGTTTAAAGAGCAGATAATGCGACCTTTTAGTCAGAGTGTTTTGAATTTACAGAAAATTGCAGGTGCAGCTTCTGCGCAATCTAAATTATCCGAAGCAGAACTAGCAAAAATTGAAATCACAGGCGTAGTACAAAGCGATTTAGCTGTTGAGCCAGGTGATCTATTCATTGCTCTGCCAGGCGCAAACCGACACGGTGCAGAATTTGCCGCCAGCGCTATCAATAAAGGCGCAGTTGCAGTTCTCACAGATGAAAAAGGATCTGAACTAGTTACTGGCGTTCCGGTACTTGTTGTTAATAATCCAAGACAAGCAGCCGGCGTAGTTGCCGCACTTTTTTATAACGAACCCATGCGCGACCTGGCAAGCGTTGGAATAACAGGAACCAATGGTAAAACGACGGTTACTACTTTGCTCTATCAAATATTTGAAGCGGCGAATCGTGATTGTGGTCTAATCGGCACCATTGAAACGCGAATCGGTAAAGATGTGAGCCAAAGTTCACACACCACACCAGAAGCAACAGATATACAAGCAATTGCCGCGACCATGCGCGAACGGCATATCCGTCACTTGGTCATGGAAGTATCCAGCCACGCGATAGCTCTACAGCGTATGCAAGGTTCGCATTTTGCCTTTGTTGGCTTCACAAATCTGACACAAGATCACTTAGATTTCCATGGCGATATCGAAAGTTACTTCGCTGCTAAGTCCGCGTTATTTACTTATAACTACGCTGATCAAGCGGTGATTAATATCGATGATCCTTATGGAGCCAAGCTTGCAGCGATCACCGAACTACCCGTAATTTCAGTTTCGCGCACAAACTCAAGTGCGATTTGGCATTACACCGATATAGCCACTACGGGTAGCAAAGTTCACTTTAAATTACGTGGTTCAGGCGGAATTCTTATCGAATCCTCTACCCAGTTACGCGGGGGATACAACCTCGATAATCTATTAATGGCGATCGCGATCGCAGTTGAATCAGGGGTAGATCCGATAGATATTGCTGCCTCCGTACCGAAGTTGGTAGGAGCGGCTGGGCGATTAGAAGAAGTAAACGTTGGACAGCAATTTGCGGCAGTAGTCGATTACGCTCACACACCAGATGCGGTAAGAAACGTTCTGCGCTCGGTTCGAGAATTTACAACCGGAAGCGTTATTGCGGTATTAGGGTGCGGTGGAGATCGCGATTCCAGCAAACGCCCCCTGATGGGCCAGGCGCTTCTCGAAGGTGCAGATATTGCAATCTTTACTAGCGATAACCCTCGTTCGGAAGATCCAGCAGAGATCTTGCGGCAAATGGTGGGAGCACAGAAAATTGCCGCCCCATCTTGCGTGATAGAAGATCGCAAGATGGCGATTGAATATGCGATTTCACTCGCCAAACATGGTGACACAGTTGCAATTCTCGGTAAAGGCCATGAGATTGGCCAAGAAATATCTGGTAAGAAAGAACCCTTCGATGATCGCGTCGTTTTGGCACAAGCGTTGGCGGGTGCAAAGTGATCAATTTGCAAGCTTCCCAGATCGCCGAAATTGTCGGTGGCAAATTAATAGGAACTGATGTCACTGTTACTTCTGCACCAGTCTTTAACTCAAAAGATGCAAAGCCAGGTTCGATATTCTTGGCACTTCTTGGCGAACGCGTAGACGGCCACGCATATATCGCTGATGCATTCTCTAACGGATCCGTATTAGCTTTTACAAGTAAAGAAGTGCCAGAACGTTGCATCGTGGTGGGTGATGTATTAAATGCGTTAAATCTCCTGGCTTCCTATGTGCGCAATTCTTTACCAGATTTAAGAGTCATTGCGCTTACGGGTTCTCAAGGTAAGACCACGACCAAGGATCTGCTTAGCCACATACTTTCCACTGTTGCGCCGACAGTTGCACCATCAGGAAATTTTAATAATGAACTAGGTGCTCCAATAACGCTCTTGCAATGTGATTCTCAAACGAAGTTCTGCATTCTAGAAATGGGTGCAAGACATATCGGCGATATCGCCAGACTTTGCAAGATGGCTACCCCGGATATCGGAGCCGTTCTAAAGGTAGGCACAGCCCACCTTGGAGAATTCGGTTCGACAGAGGCGGTTGCAAAGGCGAAGTCAGAAATGATCTCCTCGCTTAATGAAGGTGCAATCGCTGTTCTTGGGCAGTATGACGATTTCACAAAAGCGATGAAGGCGCTTCACGCAGGTAAGACCGTAACTTTTGGCGAAACCACCGGCGCTGATATTCGAGCTACTGATATCGAAATTCGCGAAGGTAGGCCACATTTTGATTTAGTCACTCCCGCAGGACGCGCCGCCGTTGGACTTCGCATTGTGGGGATTCATCAAGTCGCTAACGCGTTAGCGGCTGCAGCAATTGCTACCAATTTGGAAATCTCACTGGATGTAATTGCTGGGGCACTTTCAACAGCCGAGCTACATAGCAAGTGGCGTATGGAGATCCACGAACTCTCTGGTTTGGTTCTAATTAACGATGCGTATAACGCTAGCCCCGAATCAACCGAAGCCGCTTTACGCACCTTAACTTTATTCGCGCAAGAGCGAGGCGGTCAGTCCTGGGCCTTTCTCGGAAAGATGCACGAACTCGGCGCGTCATCATCGCAACGCCACGCCAACCTTGGCACCCTTGCGTCAGAGTTAGGAATAGATCACTTGGTCTGTATTAACGCTGATGAATATGCATCCGAAGTTAGCCAAGCTAGCCAAATGGTGGTGCATCGCTATCAGAGTTTTGAAGAGGCGGAATTGTTAGTTAAAGAAATGAACCAGGGGGATGTGCTTTTAGTGAAGGCATCGCGAACTGAAAAATTTGAAATACTGGCAGATTTAATTGAAAAAAAGTGGAGTGAAAGAAGTGTTGAGGGAGCGAGTTAAATGAGAGAAATTCTGATTGCAGGTGCAATCGCCCTTTTTCTATCTCTCTTCGGTACACCTGTGCTCATTCGCGCACTTGCCCGTCGTGGATATGGACAAATTATTCGCGATGACGGCCCATCTTCACACCACACCAAACGCGGAACACCAACCATGGGTGGAATTATTATTATCTTCGCCTCAGCTTTTGGTTATTTCATTGCCCATGCAATTACCCAGAACGTGGTCAGCACATCAGCGCTGCTTGTCCTAGGACTCATGGCCGGACTTGGCTTTGTCGGTTTTCTCGATGATTGGCTAAAAGTTTCACGGCAGAAATCACTTGGTTTAAATGCTAAGCAGAAAATTATTGGCCAAGTCATCGTCGCCGCGACCTTTGCTTATCTTGGAATTCATTTTCCCGATCGCGATGGTCTGACTCCTATTTCTCAAAACTTATCGACGGTTCGCGAAACTTCAATTACGCTCGGGACAGTTCTTGTAATCATCTGGGTTGTATTAATGGTTACCGCGACAAGCAACGGTGTAAACCTCACCGATGGCTTGGATGGTTTAGCAACGGGCGCGGCGGTGATGACCTTCATCGCATTTATCTTGATTGGCGTTTGGGAATTTGGTCAGAGTTGCGCGATTGCACCCGGCGCAAACTGCTATCTAGTTCGAGATCCGCTCGATCTTGCAGTTCTATCGGCAGCGCTGGCCGGTGCATGTGCAGGTTTCCTATGGTGGAACGCATCGCCAGCCAAGATTTTTATGGGCGATACAGGCTCTCTCGCCCTTGGTGGAGCGCTGGCTGGAATCGCTACTTCGCTGCGCATCGAGCTTTTACTAATTCCACTTGGCGGCCTATTTGTAATCATCAGCGCCTCAGTTATTTTACAAGTGGCGTATTTCAAAATTTCTGGCGGCAAACGGATTTTTAAAATGGCACCGCTCCAGCATCACTTCGAGTTGATGGGTTGGGGTGAGGTAACAATTGTGCTTCGCTTCTGGATTATCGCTGGGCTCTGTGTTGCAGCTGGCTTAGGTCTCTTCTACGCCCAATGGGTAACCAGTTAAGGCAAATGGCCCATGGCAATCAATTTATCGGGAAGTAATGTATTAATACTTGGTGCAGGTGTAACCGGAATAGCCGTTGCTAAATCCCTCAGCGTCAAAGGTGCCAAAGTCGAGTTTGCAGATGACCAAGCGAGCGAAGTATCTGGTTACACAGTTCTTAAGCCAGATCAAGTAAAAATCTCGGGCTATGACTTTATTGTTGTCTCACCTGGCTGGAAAGAAAGCCATTCGCTAATTGCCAAGGCTATTGCGGCAAAAATTCGTTTGGTAAATGAGATCGATTTAGCTTGGTCATTTAGAGCAGAACTAGTTCCAAGTCAGCGATGGATTGCGCTAACGGGTACAAATGGAAAGACAACTACCGTCGAGATGGCGGCAGCGATGTTGCGAGAGGCTGGCGTATCAGCAATCGCTTGTGGAAACGTGGGCACTACAGTCATTGAGAGCGTTGAGAGTAGTCAGAAGTACGAAGTTCTGGTCTTGGAGCTATCTTCTTTTCAACTACATTGGTTGCGCGAAGCCAGTTTTGTGGCGTCTGCTATTTTAAATATCGCCCAAGATCATGTCGACTGGCATGGAAGTTTTTCCGAATACGCTCGTGTAAAGGGATCGATTTTAGATCGCTCATCAACCGGAATATTTAACGCAGGCGATGTTGAAGTCGTAAATCAGGCAGCGCATTGGCAAGGGCGAAAGGTTTTCTTTTCATTAGACACTCCAGCACCTGGAGAACTCGGTGTTGTTGAAGAGTTATTGGTTGATCGAGCATTCGTTAGCGATCCGCAGGAGGCGGCAATGCTCGCCGAGGTGATGGATGTTAAACCAACGGTTCCGCACAACGTAGTTAATGCGCTAGCTGCCGCTGGGTTGGTTCGTGCACTTGGAGTCAGCCCTGAGGCCATTAGAAAAGCGCTACAAAATTTCACACTTGGCCGCCACCGCATTGAGGAAGTGGCAACTCATAATGGAGTCACCTGGATAAATGATTCCAAGGCCACCAACCCACATGCCGCCGCCGCATCATTGATGTCATCGCTTACTTCGATATGGGTTGCTGGAGGTTTAGCCAAAGGCGCAGAAATGAGCGAGTTAATTTCCCGTTGTAAATCTCGCATCAAGGCGGCGATTCTAATTGGAACTGATCGAGAATTAATCGCCCATGAACTGCGCACGCAAGCACCCGAGGTTCCAATTGTCTATATCGATGCGCCAAGCAGTTATAAAAAAGGCGAAACAGAAAATTCATTGATGGAAGCGGTCGTCAAGGCTGCCGCAGAACTCGCAGTTAGTGGAGATACCGTTCTACTCGCCCCAGCATGTGCATCAATGGATCAATTCGTCTCCTACTCCGATCGCGGAGATAGGTTCGCTGCCGCCGTAAAGAAAGTAATGAAATGACATCTTCCTCAAAATTTCTATCAAAACCAATTAATAACTTTTACATTCTGGCGG
Organism: Candidatus Planktophila sp.; assembly: GCA_024641555.1. The sequence goes on along the minus strand of JAHECV010000008.1, from coordinate 3,765 downwards.
CAAGTTCGATTTCCTTATCGGTAATTGGTCTAGTAATGGTCTTTTCCGCATCTTCCATTCACTCTCTGGATACCAAAGGCAATGCAGTCGCTATTGTCTTACGCCAATTTGTATTCTTTGCTCTCTCGATTCCTTTGGCAATCTATCTATCTCAGCGCACCTTGGCCCAGTGGCGATTGCTTGCTCGCTTTGGACTCTTGATCTCTGTGGTAATCCTGGCAATTTTGCAGATACCTGGAGTCGGAAAGACGGTAAATGGAAATACCAACTGGATCGCTCTTCCATTTGTTGATGTGCAGCCAAGTGAGATTGCAAAATTCTTACTGATTCTCTGGGCCAGCTATTTGCTTGCCAATAAAGAGCGCTCTGGAAAAACGCGAGTAAATGTCTTTGCGCTAATTACACCGGGATTTATCGTCGTACTCGCACTTGTCATGGTTGGGCATGATCTAGGAACTGCGTGTGTAATCGCAGCTATCTTGGGCGGACTTCTCTTTGTTTCAGGTGTCGAGCTTCGCCTACTTGGTTCGATGGCAGCGGTTGGCGCTGTGGTTCTGGCCGGACTTATCGCTACCGCTGGATATCGCGCACAACGCTTCTTGGTCGTATTTGATCCATTTGCGGCAGATCAATATAAGAATGCGGGATGGCAACCCGCACATAGTTTGCTGGGATTAGCATCGGGTGGAATTTTTGGAGTTGGCCTAGGCGGAAGTCGCCAGAAGTGGGGAAATTTAGCGGAAGCGCATACTGACTTCATCTTTGCGGTAATTGGCGAAGAACTTGGACTTCTTGGCACACTCGCCGTACTTGCGCTTTTAGCAGCGCTGATTTTTTCAATATTTAAAATTGCACTTCGTTGTAAAGATCCTATGTCTCGTTACGTAGGGTCAGGAATTGGATGCTGGATCGCAGTTCAAACAGTTCTAAACATTGGGTCGGCTACCAGCGTTCTTCCAGTTGTAGGTGTGACCTTACCTTTCGTGTCATACGGTGGGTCAGCGTTAATCTCGTTATATCTGGGATTAGGTTATGTATTCGGAAGCGCTTTGCGAGATCCAGAAGTAAAGAACGAATTACATAAGGCTATAGAACGGCGTAGATTACGCACACCATGAAAATTGTTCTTGCAGGTGGTGGAACGGCAGGCCACATTGAGCCAGCGCTAGCAGTTGCGCGAGCATGGCGCCAAAACCATCCGCATGATCAAATTTCATTTTTAGGGACAAAATCCGGATTAGAAAGCCAATTGGTTCCAGCTGCTGGATTTCACATTTCCTACATTCCGAAAGTTGTAATACCGCGAAAAATCTCCCTCTCACTTTTTGTGGCGCCAAGATCTCTGACACGTGCCTATCTTGAATCGCGCGCTGCTCTCAAAGGCGCAGATTTGCTAGTTGGATTTGGTGGATATGTATCTGCTCCCGCCTACTTGGCTGCGCGATCTCTCAAAATTCCGATAGTTATCCATGAAGCAAATGCCAAGCCTGGTCTTGCCAATCGCTTAGGTGCGCTCTTTACAAATTTCCTTGCCGTTGCCCAACCAATTCAAAGCGGCAAGCTAAGTAAGGCGCTAATTACTGGACTTCCATTACGTGGCGATGTTTCTGAGGCACTGTTGCGAAGTTCCGCTGATTGGAATTTAGCGAGAGAAGAAGCCAAGAAATCTCTTGGCTTTAACGGGAGCGCTCCGGTAATTGCGATCTTTTTTGGCTCACAAGGATCGGTTGCTTTAAATAAAGTCGTCGCTGAGTCTCTACCAGCATTAACTAAGTCAGGTGCTCAGGTTCTACACGCGCTGGGAAAGGCCAATCAACTACCTAGCGCGAGCACTGGATACAAGCCGGTTGCCTATATCGAAGATATGGCCACTGCGTATTTAGCCGCCGATTTAGTTATTGCCCGAAGCGGTGCAGTCACATGTTCTGAAGTAAATGCCATTGCCAGATATGCGCTATTTATTCCACTTGCGATTGGTAATGGCGAGCAGAAGGTAAATGCTCGCCTAGTTGTTGCGCAATCACGTGGTGAAATTGTTGAACAAAGCGAATTCAGCGCTGACTGGCTTGTAAGAAATATCGACCGGCTACTGCAGAATAGCCAGATGGCTCCAATAGCTGGTAACACATCTGATCTAGCGGCAAATGAAAAAATAGTGGCACTCATGGAATCAGCGCTAGTTAGTGGTGCCAACTAATGGCCGGTGACATTTCAATGTGGTCAGGTAAGCGCCTGCACTTTATTGGAATTGGTGGAGCAGGTATGAGTGGCCTGGCGCGAATCGCACTTTCGCACGGCATTTCAGTGACTGGTTCTGATGCCAAAGATTCGAGCGTATTAAGTGCGTTGACAGCACTCGGTGCACAAGTTTGGCCAGAACATAAGACGAACCAAGTCGATGGCGCAGATTTTGTTATCTACTCAACTGCGATTGCGCCAACTAATGTTGAGCTAATCCGCGCCAACGAGCTGCAAATACCTTTGCTGACTCGGGCACAGGCTCTCGCAATTTTAATGTCGCAATCACGCAGCGTTGCAGTCGCGGGTACCCATGGCAAAACCACAACTTCTTCGATGCTTACAGTTGCACTTCAATCATGCGGATTAGATCCATCATTTGCAATCGGTGGCACGCTTACCGCTTCGGGATCAAATGCCCACAAGGGGACAGGCGATCTATTTGTAGCAGAGGCTGACGAATCTGATGGATCCTTTATTGAATATCATCCATTTGCGGCGATCGTTACAAATATTGAACATGATCACGTTGATTACTTTTTAAAGCCCGAAGATGTAACCAGCGCCTTTAATTCCTTTGCCGCAACAATCGGCCAAGATGGATTTCTGGTCTTCTGCGCCGACGATCCAGGTTCGGCCACCCTTGGTTCCAGTCCAGCAATTCGTGGCGATATTAAGCGAGTTTCTTATGGAACTACCGAAGGAAGTGATCTCTTTATCGACTCCGTAAATCTTTTAGCGATGGGTTCAACTTCGCGAATCCTGTGGCGCGGTCGATTAGTTGGAACGCTTAATTTGCAGGTGCCGGGCTTACATAACGTTTTAAATGCCGGCGCCGCATTGGCGATGGGTCTGGCTCTCGGGGCACCTGGCGCAGAATTACTAGCGGGTCTTGCCAGTTTCCACGGCGCAGGACGTCGCTTTGAATTGAAAGGAACGGTCCAAGGTATTCGCGTGATTGATGATTATGGACATCACCCAACTGAAATTACCGTCACCCTTACCGCGGCGAAGAGATATGCAGGTGATGGACGCGTTCTGGCGATTTTTCAACCACATCGATACTCACGCACCCAGGCTTTTATGACAGAGTTTTCGAAGGCGCTCGATATCGCAGACGAAGTAGTACTTCTAGAAATTTACGCAGCTTCAGAGAAACCAATTCCAGACGTCAGCGCTGCAGAGATTGCCGCGGGAATGACCAGCGGTCGTTTCATTCCCAATTTTATTGAAGCATCTGATTGGGCGATCGAAAGTGCCAAACCAGGGGATGTAATTTTAACCTTGGGAGCCGGAGACGTTAATTCTTTGGCGCCAATCATTTGTGATGGATTAGCTCGCAGGTTTAATTAATCATGCAACGTCCACCGAAATATGCAGGTGTGGTACTTGCGATAATTCTTATATTTGGGGGCGGTTCTTTTCTTCTGGGTTGGTCACCAGTGTTTACCGTGCGAAGTGTGGCAATTACAGGCGCTCCAACTAAAGAGAGCGAGATTGCCGTCTCACGTTCCCTGCAAATTTCTA
>JAHECV010000142.1 GCA_024641555.1 Candidatus Planktophila sp. | reverse complement strand
CGCTCAACTAGACTGCTCCAATGAGCGTCTATCTCGATCACGCGGCAACAACGCCAATGGCCGATGCCGCAATTGCGGCAATGACGTCATCGCTTTCGAAAATTGGCAATCCTTCATCTCTTCACACCCAAGGTCGCGCGACTCGAAAAGATATAGAAGATGCGCGAGAAGTAATTGCCAAGGCAGCGGGCGCACTTGCCTCAGAGATTATCTTCACCGGCTCTGGCACAGAAGCAGATAACGCGGCAATTAAAGGTTTGTTCTGGAAATCTGAAAAGAAGTTAATTGTGATTAGCGCAGTCGAACACCACGCCGTACTTGATCCCGCGCGCTGGTTAGTTGAACATGAGGGCGCAGAGTTAATAGAGATTCCAGTAACTAAAGATGGTTTAGTTGATTTAGATTTTCTCAAAAAGTTGATTCAACAACGCGGTGCTGAGATCGCACTTATATCGGTCATGCATTCCAATAATGAGACTGGCGTTATCCAACCTGTGGCTGAAGTAGTAAAACTTGCAGGAGAAATTCCAGTCCACACTGATGCAGTCCAATCATTTAATAAAGTTCCACTTTCCTATAAAGATCTGGGCGTAACTTCCATGGCGCTGAGCGCACATAAAGTTGGTGGCCCACTCGGCATCGGCGTACTTGTTTTGCGTCGGGCATATGAAATTCCTGCGCTCTTGCATGGCGGGGGACAAGAGCGCGAAATTCGCAGCGGTACTTTAAATGCGCCATCCATCGTCGCCTTTGCTGCAGCTGTCGAGAATTCAAATTACGGCTCGGCACGAGTAAGCGCGCTACGCGATCGTTTCGAAGCCGGTGTATTAGCAGTTGCACCCGATGCGTATATAAATGGTGTTGCTGCACCGCGTCTTCCCGGAATTACCAATGTAACTTTTCCCGGAACGCAGAGCGATTCACTTCTTTTGCTAATGGATTCTGAAAAAGTCTCTTGTTCAACAGGTGCGGCATGTAGCGCTGGCGTGCATCGCCCAAGCCATGTCTTGCTCGCGATGGGCCATACCGAAATTTCTGCGCAATCTTCGCTACGTTTTTCTTGCGGCGCCACTACTACTGAAGCCGATATAGATTTCGCACTTTCGGTACTTCCAACCGTTATCGAACGCGGTAGAGCGGCGGCCTCCCTATGAAGATCATTGCAGCGATGAGCGGTGGCGTTGACTCAGCAGTGGCTGCAGCCCGCGCAGTTGAAGCCGGCCATGAAGTAATTGGTGTGCACTTGGCCTTGGCATCTAATCCGCAGAAGTATCGTTCGGGCGCGCGCGGTTGTTGCACAATTGAAGATTCGCACGATGCGCGTCGCGCTGCTGACAAAATCGGCATTCCTTTCTATATCTGGGATATGGCCGAAGAATTTCACCAAGGCGTTGTCGAAAACTTTTTAGCCGAATACGCAGCAGGGCGTACCCCAAATCCTTGTCTGCGCTGCAACGAGAAAATTAAATTCGCTGCAGTATTAGATCGTGCAAAGGCAATGGGATTCGATGGTGTTGTCACCGGACATTATGCGCGCACCCAAGAAGGACCGATGGGCAGAACGCTGCATCGCGCCATTGATCCGCTTAAAGATCAGTCATACGTATTAGCGGTTTTAAATACCGAACAAATTAGCGGTGCAATATTTCCACTTGGCGATACTGAAAAGGTAGATATTCGCATTGAAGCTGAAGCACGTGGATTAGCCGTTGCCCAGAAACCAGATAGCCACGATATTTGTTTTGTTCCTTCCGGTGATAACGCGGGTTGGCTGCGCGATCGTTTAGGTAGCGAGACCGGTCCCATTGTTGATCAATCAGGAAAACAGATCGGTGAACATAAAGGCGCTTACACCTACACAATCGGCCAGCGCAAAGGTCTGGGACTAACCGTTCCAACTGCTGATGGCTCACCACGATTTGTTCTAAAGATCGAACCAGTCACTAATACGGTGGTTGTTGGATCTCGCGAAGAGTTAGCCGTCAACCAATTGCAAGGTGAGAAAACTATTTGGTGTGGTCCAGCAATTGATGAAAAGCCGCTGCGCGGTTTTGTGCAAGTTCGCGCTCATGGCGCACCACTTGATT
>JAHECV010000140.1 GCA_024641555.1 Candidatus Planktophila sp. | reverse complement strand
AGCAAGTTGTCGCAGGGCTCTGCGAACGCTGCGATACCGCAGTAACTAAGAAGAAGTTAAATCAGTGGTATTTCAAGATCACCGATTACGCCGATCGTTTGCTCGATGATATGAAAGAACTTGAAGGCAAGTGGCCCGATAAAGTTTTAACGATGCAGCGCAACTGGATCGGGCGTTCGCAAGGCGCAAATGTTAACTTCGTAATCGAAGGTCGCTCTGAACCAGTGACTATCTATACAACCCGCCCGGATACTTTGTATGGCGCAACTTTCATGGTCGTTGCCGTTGACTCTGAACTTGCTGCAGAACTTGCTAGCGGCACACCTGCCGAAAGCGAATTTAAAACTTATCTCGAATCAGTAAAAGCAGCATCTGATATCGATCGCTTAGCAACAGATCGCCCAAAGAGCGGTGTCTTCTTGCAACGCTATGCAATTAACCCAGTAAATGGCGAAAAGTTACCGATCTGGGCATCTGATTATGTTTTAGCTGACTACGGAACCGGCGCGATTATGGCCGTACCTGCACACGATCAACGCGACTTAGATTTTGCTCGTGCTATGAAATTGCCGGTACGCACCGTTGTGCAGACCGACGAAGAAGAACCATCTGAAACCGGTGTTGCCACGACTGGCGATGGCAAGTTAATTAACTCAGGTTCACTTAATGGTTTAAATAAAGATGAAGCGATCGCCGCTATTAATAAGCAACTTGAGGCAGATGGTCTAGGAAAAGCAGCGCGCAACTATCGTCTGCGTGATTGGCTGGTTTCACGTCAACGTTACTGGGGTACACCGATTCCAATCGTTCATTGCCAAAAGTGTGGTGAAGTCCCAGTTCCTGCAGATCAATTACCTCTAACACTTCCTGATGCCAAGGGCCTTGATCTAAAACCAAAGGGACAATCACCGCTTGCCGCGGCAACTGAGTGGGTAAATACCTCTTGTCCAAAGTGCGGCGCAGCAGCCCTTCGCGATACCGACACCATGGATACCTTTGTTGACTCTTCTTGGTATTTCCTTCGTTATCCATCATCAACAAATCACAACGAACCTTTCTCGCGCACCGATATCGATACATGGTTGCCAGTTGATCAATATGTTGGCGGTGTAACCCACGCAATCTTGCACCTGCTTTACTCACGATTCTTCACTAAGGTTTTACATGACATCGGAATGCTCGGATTTACCGAACCATTTACTCGCCTGCTAAATCAAGGCATGGTCGTCATGGATGGATCTGCGATGTCTAAATCTCGTGGCAATTTGGTACGCCTCTCTGACGAACTTGAAAACCATGGCGTCGATGCAATTCGTTTATCTATGGTCTTCTCTGGTCCACCTGAAGATGATGTTGATTGGGCAGATGTATCACCATCAGGTTCCGTTAAATTCTTAAGCCGCGCTTGGCGTTTATCTGGCGATGTAACCTCAAAGCCAGGCGTTGATTTTGAGACAGGTGATCTTGCACTTCGCAAGGCAACGCATAAAGCACTTCACGATGCCGGTTTTGCGGTTGAGTCATTTCGATTTAACGTGGCAGTTGCCCGTGTAATGGAGTTAGTAAATGCAACGCGTAAGGCTATTGATTCTGGCCCAGGGGCTGCAGATCCTGCGGTTCGCGAAGCGGTCGAAGCGATCGCGATCATGCTCTCTTTAGTTGCGCCATTTACCGCTGAGGAAATGTGGGAGCGGTTAGGCCATCAGCCAGCTATTGCAACCGCCGGCTGGCCAGTTGTGGATGAAAAGTTATTAGTTGCCGATGTAGTTGAAGCGGTAATCCAGATTAACGGCAAGATCAAAGAGCGCATCGAAGTTGCGCCAACGATTAGCGATGCCGAGATTGAAGCGCTGGCGCTGGCGCACCCAACTATTGCCGCAGAGCTAAGTGGTGCAACGCCTAAGAAAGTAATCGCGCGCGCACCAAAGCTTGTAAATATCGTTATTTAGCCACAGCCGCTCCTTATCTTTCTCATTAGTTAACTTCTCGGCTGCAGAATCTGCGCCATGAATTCATTACTTGAAAACTTTCGTAACTGGTGGAGCCATATCTCCTTCTCATCACCACAGAAGCGCTCACTATTGGCGCTCTCTG
>JAHECV010000130.1 GCA_024641555.1 Candidatus Planktophila sp. | reverse complement strand
AGGCGCTACAACCCAGGTTCGCATCGCAGTGGCAAATATTGCGGCAGATCTAACTTTTGAGACCAATTCCTCCGTGGCAGATGTTAAATCCGCGGTGGCCGCAGCTCTCTCAAACGGGTCGTCGCTTACGCTCCAAGATTCGCGTGGGCACGAAATCATCGTTGCTGGTGACAAGATCGGTTTCGTCGATATCGGCGCCGCCACAGATCGTCGCGTCGGTTTCGGCGCACTCTAAGGTGTCGATAACTTTTGCCGATCTACCGCTGCGCCCAGAAACTCAAGCAGCGCTGGCAGAACATGGATTTAAATTTCCGTTCCCAATTCAAGAGATGGTTCTTCCCATCGCCCTTGGCGACGGTGATGTAATTGGTCAGGCAAAAACTGGAACAGGCAAAACTCTCGCCTTCGGCATCCCGTTAATTGAACGCGTAATTGCTCCACTGGATAAAGAGTGGGATCAATTGACTGCCAAGGGAGCGCCACAAGTTTTAGTTGTGGTACCAACTCGCGAACTTTGTGTCCAAGTAACGAAAGACATTGAAGAGTTGACTGGAAATCGTGGGATTAGAACGCTGGCTGTTTACGGTGGCCGCGCATTCGAACCACAGATTGAAGCCCTCGAAAAAGGAATTGAAATTGTTGTCGGTACTCCAGGTCGCCTATTAGATCTTTATCGCCAAGGGCAACTTAAGTTAAAGGAAGTTTCGCGAGTTGTTCTAGATGAAGCAGATGAGATGCTCGATTTAGGATTCTTGCCTGATGTAGAAAAAATATTTACCAGCACCCCAAATCGTTCGCAGACCATGCTTTTCTCAGCCACAATGCCAGGGGACATCATTGCGCTAGCCCGACGTTTCATGAACCAACCTATTCACATTCGCACTCAAGATAATGAAGATGAGGGCGCAGTCGTTTCTCGCATAAAGCAATATGTTTTGCGCGCGCACGCTCTCGATAAGATCGAAATGCTGGCTCGAATTTTGCAGGCCGATGGACGAGGCCCAACTATCGTTTTCTGTCGTACCAAACGCACCTGTCAAAAGACATCTGATGATTTATTGGAGCGCGGTTTTCGGGCGGCATCTATCCATGGTGATCTCGGACAAAGTGCGCGTGAAAAAGCTCTAAATGATTTCAAAGGTGGAAAATCAGATGTCCTAGTTGCTACCGACGTAGCCGCACGTGGTATCGACATCGATGGCATTACTCACGTAGTTAACTATCAATGCCCGGAAGATGAGAAGACCTACGTTCACCGAATCGGTCGAACAGCGCGCGCCGGTGCTGAAGGTATTTCAGTTACCTTCGTTGATTGGGATGAACTTGCCCGTTGGAAGATGATTGATACCGCTTTAGAACTTGGGCTTGGCGAGCCCGAAGAGACTTACTCCTCTTCTGAACATCTATATGAAATGTTAAATATCCCGGCTGGATCAAATGGACGAGTTGTTAAGGCCCGACCAGCTAAAGTGGAAAAGTCAGCGCCAATCGATAAAACCGAACCTCGAAAAGATAAACCTGAGGATCGCACTCCACGAGTTCGCACTCGCACAAAGAAATTTAATTCTTAATTCATTTTCTTACGGTAAAAATTTATTCGAGACCTAGCATTTCCAAAATTGAGTAGCCAGCGCTGCGGTAACTTTCAGCTACTTCACTAGATTTAGCGCTGGTTAAAATCGATATCTTCGCTGTAGATGCAATTTCAATCTCATTTGATTCAGTAATTGCTTCGTCAAGCATCTCTGCGCTAGAAAAGAGTGAGTTAGATCCGATCGCGATTGCAGAAACTGGAACTTCACCTGCAGCAGATTTCACCTGCAAATAACCACGAAGTGAATGCAGATTATTTCTAACTGGAGCAATTAGTAAATCTGAGACTGTGAGAGCTAGGGCGAGTGGCTGCGAAAGAGAAGCCGGTAAATCCAAAATTACGATGTCGTAATCTTTAGGCAGGTTCAAGATCAAGTTTGCAAGTGAATCTGCAGGAAAAATACCAGTTAGTCGTGAATCCGCTGGAATGAAATCAATTCGTTCTGCCGTCGTATCAATATTTGCATCGTTTAATTTCAATCCGCTAAAAAAATCGGCGAGCGAGATTCGA
>JAHECV010000007.1:4895-46534 GCA_024641555.1 Candidatus Planktophila sp. | reverse complement strand
GAAAGATACAAGCCCAGAAGGTTTCTCTTGGCTCATAGGTGACGACGGTGCAAGCAACGTCGTTGCATTCACTCGCTGGTCAGATGAAGGTAAGCCATTAGTTTGTATTACTAACTTCTCGCCAGTGCCACACGAGAAGTATCAACTGCCACTGCCAACTGCTGGCGTCTGGCGTGAAATTCTAAATACTGACGATGTGGCATACGGAGGCAGTGGTATCTCTAATGATTCATTTGCCGTTGATATTGATACAGATTTGAAGCGTACTTTTAGAGTTCCGCCGCTTTCTACAGTATGGCTAGAGCGCGTTTAATTGTTTTGTAACGCCTTGGTGAAAAAGGCAGCAGACATGAGCATTAGCGCTGGAATCGTCAGTGCAATCGCTAGCGAATCAGTGAACTGAGCCGTCCAAGCCACTGTGGCCTTCAAGAAAAAGACTGCGATTATATTTACTACGCCCATTTGTCCCACAACAACAGCGCTTGGAAGTGAAGACCTGCGGTTACCTGCGGTGTAGAAAGTAGGCGCCATAAGCGAGGAGCCGATTCCTGCAAATGCGAATGCGATACAAGTTGTTACAAGAGCCAAAGTCTGATGTGAAGCAGGGAGATTAACCGTAACCGCAATAAAGGAAAGGAATCCTCCGCCTCCGGCAATTGCAAATAGCTTAATCGTATTTTGAATTGGGTAGCGTTTCGCTATCGAACCTGCGCTAAATCGACCAGTAATCATCGCAACCATAAATACTATATATGGCATTGCTGCGAGTCCGGCGCTCACACCAACTCGCTCTTTGGCAAAGATAGCCGACCAATCTCCAGTACAGAATTCGAGAAAGACTGCACAGAGAAGTCCACCGCTAATTATCCAGTCAACGCGAAAAGATGTAATTAAAGACTTAAGTGGTAGATGCTCTTCTTCATCATCATTTGCTTTTACTAAAACTGGCGAAAGTTTCAAAACCATTGATGTGAGAATTAAAGTAATCGCAACAGCGAGACCGCCTACATGCCAAGAAATGCTTACATAATCAACAATAAGTCCGGAAACAATTGCAGTTGATAAAGTTCCAAGCGCCCACATTCCGTGCAGTCGCGCAATCGTTAGCCCTCTGATTCTGTCCATGGCATTAAAAGATTGAGCGTTTATAGAGATGTGATATGCCGAAGAGCTCCATCCGATTGCAATATTGCACATTAAGAATATTCCTGAAGATTCCGTGCGCACAATACAGAAATATGCTGCGCCCAGAATCCAAATATTAGTTAAAATTACGCGCTTTACGCCAAATTTATGGACCATGTGGCCAGTAAAGAAGAGGCTGGCAATGGCACCAAAGGAGCCGGTGCTAATAAGAGTTCCAAACTGACCATTACTTAAACCAAGATGCGCCTTAACTTCTGGGAATCGTGGAATCCAAGACATCAATAAGATGGCATAGACCGCAAAAAGCGCCTGTAATAGCTTGAACTCGGTGTCTGGTTTTACAGAGTTCATTTAGAAGAGCGCATTCGCCAGCGCTGCACGCGCCTTAATAACTCTCGGATCTGCTGGATCTACTAGTGCAAAGAGTTCGATCAAACGATCTTTAACCTGCTTCTTCTCCGCGCCATCGAAGAGTGGAATCAATCGCAATAAACGTGCAAACGCTGGTTCTAAATATCCACTTACAATTTCGATATCGGCGCACTTTAATTGAATCGCAATGTCATCTGGTGCAGCGATTGCTTCCTGCATAATTTTTGCGCCGTCTATTCCGTCTGTACGTGCCATCAACTGTGTTTGCGCCAAACCTAGAATCGCAAAGTTATCGTTTGGTTTGCGCACCAACAACTTCTTATAGGCGGCTTCTGCCTTGGCATAATCACCAGCATCTAGCGCCGCAATTGCCTCTTCCTCTTCGGGTTCGATTTTTTCAGTTGGAGCATCACCGACACCTTGTTCGGCAGCGAGAGCTAAGACTTTATCGATCACCATGCGAATCTGAGCTTCGGGATATGGCTGCTCGAAGAGCGGAACCATTTGCTCGTTGATAATTGCCACCGCAAATGGAACTGCGCGAACTTGCAGCGCCTGCGCGACTTGTTGTTGCGCATCTACATCTACCCGTCCCAAGACCCACGAGCCTTGATCGGCCAGCGCCAACTTTCCAAGAATTCCAAGTACTTCTTCTGATTCTGGAGAACGTGGTGACCAGCAGATCAGTACAACTGGCTTTGCCTTCGAAAGTCCTAGAAATTCATTAGTTAAATTCTCGGGAGTTATCTCAACGCCGGGCATTGGCCCAGCACTTTCTGGCTTTGGTTTTCCAAGAGAACTTAGATCAACTGCGCGCCCGAAGTTAGGAGGAAGACTCATATTTGCGCTCCCACTTCTACTCCCGAATCTCGACGAAATGGCAATACATCTTCGATATATGACTGCGCAGCAAAGGTTAGCCCAACATCATGGCCTTCGCGCTCACTTAAGTACCAGCGATGTTCGAGTACTTCGTGGAAGAACTGGGCTTCTTCGATACGCCCTCTTAAATTTTCTGGAATCATCGCAACAATTGGCATATAGGTTTCATTAAGCCAACGACGTGCAGAATCTTGAATCGGCGGCTTAGGACTCTCTTCACGTCCACGGAATCGATCAAGAGATGCTAATAAACGTTTTGCTTGTAGCGCTTCCGTTTCTAGCCCAGTCAGTTCGCGCAAGCGGTTACGGTGATAACCAGGTGCCACAAGTTTTGGTTGGAAGTATAGTTTTTGGGATTCACCATCTAGCGATACTGAAACTTCGTCAACCGCAAAACCTAGATCATGCAATTGACGCATAGCTCGTTCTACTGCGTGACGATCTTTAGGATCAAGAACTTGGCGCTCTTTCAACGCTTTCCAAATACGGTGATAACGTTTAATAACTGCTTCGCTGGCGCGAATTGGATCCATTCCTGGATATAGAACGCCGGATAGCGCCAAATCTTCAAGTTCAGCGGCAACGTTAAAGTGAGCGATCTCTAAATCATGCTCACGTTGGCCATCGCTTAAACTCTTTTGAAATTCTCCCGTTTCCGCATCAACTAGGTATGCCGCAAAAGCTTCTGCATCACGGCGGAATAAAGTATTAGAAAGTGAGCAATCGCCCCACCAGAAACCAAGCAAGTGCAACTGCACTAATAAAAGCGCCAATGCATTAGCCATCATCGTGATGTCATTCGCTGTTACATCTTTACCGCTAAGCAGAACGCGATACGGAAGTGAATATGGCAAGAAACGGGTAACTAATGCGCACGGGAGCTCTTCATTAGCTTCATCTGTACGGCCTTCGATAACTGCAATTGGTTGAACGCTAGGGGCGCCTAGATGTGCAAGTTCGCGCAGCGCTTTATATTCGCGGTTTGCAAATTCGGCGACAGTCTCTTTAACTGCATAGACTTCTGCATCTGGATCATCAGTTGAGCGAACCAGGCGAACGATATGGCGCGAAATACCGCGCTTTTCGGTCAGGGCTGGATCTTCTGGCCACTCCTCTAAATTGATATGCCAAGGCAAGCCAGTAACGGCAGCGATTTCCTCGCCTAATCCCGTAATGCGCAACGCCATGTATGAAGGATATCGCTTTAGAATAGGAGACATGGCAATAGCAGATCGCATCAAACGCAAAACTAAATCAAAGGATAAGACAAAAGCAGTTCCAACTGATTTTGGAGCCTTAGGTCATCCAATTGATAGATCTCACCCCTTCTATTTTGGATTTGTCGCCACATTAGGAGCGTTGATCGCTCTAGTTCTGATGCGCGCACTTGCCAGCACCAGCCAAATTTTTGTTTTGATACTAGTCGCGCTATTTCTCGCTACCGGCCTTAATCCAGCAGTTGTCGCTATTCAAAAGCGCGGACTTTCTCGAACAAACGCTGTCGCGGTTATATTCATTTCAGTCATTGTCTTTGTGGTCTTCTTTATCGCAGTCGTTGTGCCACCCGTAGTTTCGCAAGGAACCCAGCTCATCAATAGCCTGCCCGCGCTGCTAACCGATCTTGATAAGAACCCAACTATCGCCGATTTAAATCAGCAATTTGGAATAATCGATACCTTGCAAGCCAAGCTCAAAGAGGTAACTTCTAACGGCACGCTAATAATTTCTGCCTTCGGTGGCGTGATCGGTGTTGGAAAATCTGTTCTCTCTGGAACATTCACCGCACTTACAATTCTTATCCTTACCCTTTACTTCATTACCTCACTTCCACAGATGACCGAACTGGGTCTGCGCTTTGTGCCAGCCAGCCGCCGCGATCGCGTATCGCTTCTAACCAATGCGGTAATTTCCCGCGTAGGTTCGTTTGTAGGCAGCCAGATTTTGATCGCGGCAATGGCTTCGGTCTTTGTGCTTGCGCTCTCGCTAGTCCTATCGCTTCCATCGCCAGTTGCAATTGCCATGATTGTTCTGGTCTGCGGTTTAATTCCTTTGATCGGACACTTCATTGGCTGCACAGTTGTCACAATTATTGCGCTTACTCAATCAGTATCAGTTGCACTAGTGGCCTTTATTGCCTACGTTGTTTACGTACAAGTTGAAAATTACATAGTAACTCCGCGCATTATGAAGCGAACTCTCTCAGTTCCAGGTGCGGTCACAATTATCTCTGCGCTAATCGGTTCGTCACTTCTTGGACTAATCGGTGGCTTGCTTGCAGTACCGGTCGCAGCATCAGTGATTTTGATACTTGATGAAGTCGTCTTCCCGCGCGCTGATAACTCTTAAATTTCGGTAGGTAGCGGCAAGCGCTCTGGCGCAATAATTTTGGTAATCTCGCTTAACACCGTGTGAACTGCCGGTTCGCCCACCCAAAGATGCTTTGCGCCTGCTACTGGAATTATCTCAATCTGAGTTAGCGCTTTAAATCTTTCAATCGCTTGTGGCGGTTGCAAGTAATCATCAAATTCGGGAACAAGAGCGATAACTGGTCGACCATCTTTTGACCAATACTCGAGATCGCTAATTTCTGAAGTTCGTAGCGGTGGAGATAGCAGAATCAAACCTTTAATTCGCGGGTCTTTGGCATGGCGTAAAGCTAGATCTGTGCCGAATGACCAACCGACTACCCATAAATTTTCTAATTGCAAGGTATCTAAACAGTAAGTCATTAACGCTTCGACATCAAAGTGTTCGGCCGTTCCATTATCGAATACGCCAGTACTTGTTCCGGCTTCGCTAGTTGTTCCGCGAGTATTAAAGCGAACTACTTGGATCCCAGCCATAGCCGGTAAGCGATTAGCGGCCTTTTTATATACATGGCTATCCATCATGCCGCCGGCCGTTGGTAGTGGATGTAAACAAAGGATTGCACCTGTGTAGCGATCAAGCGGTGCGGCGCTTTCGCCGATTAAAACTTCGCCATCTGCGGTAGTAACGGTAAATGGTGTTCGCTGTGCTGGCAGAACGGTGCTCGGACGTACTGGCTGCAACATGCAGGAGAGTCTAGTCTTTCCCTATGTCCACTTCTACAAACGCATCTGCCAACACTTTCGCCTCACACTATCCCGTAACTGGTGAAGTAATCGCCGAGTATCCGATTGCAGATCACGAGACCGTCTTTAACGCAGTGGCCAACGCTCGTACCGCTGCAACTGCGTGGCAGGCACTTGGTTTTAAGGGGCGTCGAAAAGTTTTACTTAAGTGGAGCAACTTACTTATTTCAAGGCTGGATGAAATTACCGAACTTGTGTCGCGCGAGACAGGAAAGCCAGTAAGCGATGCCAAGCTGGAAGCATCGCTTGCAGTAGGTCACCTAGGTTGGGCCGCACGCCATGCTGAGGATGCGATGCGCACGTCACATCGTTCGCCCGGTGCGCTTATGGCAAATATGTCTGCAACAGTTGAACGTTCTCCGGTTGGAGTAGTTGGTGTAATTGGCCCTTGGAATTATCCGATCTTTACGCCAATGGGTTCTATCTCTTACGCACTTGCCGCTGGCAACACAGTTGTATTTAAGCCAAGTGAATACACACCAGGAGTTGGCGCAATCTTGGCTAAAACTTTTGCAGAAGTCGCACCATTTTCCGATATCTTCACCTGTGTTACAGGACTTGGCGCTACCGGCAAAGATCTCTGCGAAAGCGGGGTAGATAAATTAGCTTTCACGGGATCAACCCGCACCGCCAAATTAGTTGCCGCAGCCTGTGCTGCAAATATGACGCCGGTTGTTCTGGAATGTGGTGGCAAAGATCCTGTAATTGTTGCTGAGGATGCCGATATCAAGCGCGCAGCCGATGCCACGATCTGGTCATCAATGTCGAACGCCGGTCAAACCTGCATTGGCGCCGAGCGCGTCTATGTTCATGAAAAAGTTGCCGATAAATTTATTGAAGAAGCGATCAAGGTTGCTCGCAAGATCCACCCAGGCGCACCTGGAGTCGGAAATTATGGGCCAGCAACGATGCCTTCGCAGATAAAGGTTATTCAAGGGCATATCGATGATGCGATCTCCAAGGGCGCAAAGACTGCGCTCGGTGGTTCAGATTCAGTTAAGGCGCCATTTGTTGAACCAGTAATCTTGCTAGATGTCCCAGAGAATTCGACTGCGATGCTGGAGGAAACTTTTGGGCCGACAATTTCGATTAATCGAGTTAAATCCATGGATGAAGCGATTGCACTATCAAATGCTTCTAAGTACGGACTCGGCTCATCTATCTGGTCAAAGCGTCACGGCAAGAAAATTGCCCGCCAACTCAATTGCGGAATGGTTGCTATTAACTCAACAATTTCATTTGCGGCTATCGCATCAGTGCCTTTCGGCGGCGTGAAAGACAGTGGTTATGGACGCATCCATGGCCCAGAAGGAATTCTGGAATTTACTTATCCGCGCACGGTTGTCCGCGCGCGATTCCAGTTGCCGATTGCATTTACAAGCTTTAAACGTACTAAGGGCAACGATAAATTAATTGTTACCTTGACGCGATTATTAAACGGCCGACTAGGTTAAAATCGCGGCGCATTTCTTGTTCGCTCAGTATTGGGGCGGCGATTATTTCGTTTGGCCCAACAAGCGTTATGCCAATGGCGACGACCATCTTCGTCACCTTCCATCCATGCAACAGTGTGTGGGGTTGCCATAGGAATTATTTGATCGCATCCAGGACAGCGATAAGGTTTGGTTGAACCAGATCCGGTGATCTTGCGCACGATAAAATCACCATCTGCATGTTCTTCAATTGTTTGATTTGAAGTCGCGATATCGCGCTCTTCACTCTTGGGGCGGCGACCTTTTGGATAGTTACGTCGCGGGCTCATGGATTCATTTTCTCGCACTTTTGCCCTGAATGTGGCATGGTTGCCATATGAGCAGCGTGATTAACGTCCGAGGCCTTGAGAAAAGTTATGGCTCGAATAAGGCAGTTGCTGGAATCGATCTAAGTATTGAGCCAGGCGAGATATTTGCCCTGCTTGGCCCCAATGGCGCCGGCAAGACCACAACTGTTGAAATCCTCGAAGGCTTTCGCGATCGCGACCGTGGCGACGTTTCCGTGCTCGGCGTTGATCCATCGCTAAAAGGTGAAGCCGCACGCATCTGGCGAAATCGCATCGGCATTGTTCTGCAATCAACGCACGATGCTGGAGATCTTTCAGTAGTTGAAACAGTTTCACACTTTGCAAGGTACTACTCGAACCCTCGTAAAATTGATGAAGTAATCCACGCGGTGGGTTTGGTAGAGAAATCAAATGAATTAATTAGAACGCTCTCTGGTGGCCAGCGTCGCCGATTGGATGTCGCCCTCGGAATTATCGGTTCGCCAGAACTGCTCTTTTTAGATGAACCAACCACAGGTTTTGATCCCGAAGCACGGCGCGCCTTCTGGGCTTTAATTGAGGATCTTCGTAAGAGTGGAACAACTATCTTGCTTACGACTCATTACTTAGATGAAGCTGAGGCGCTGGCAGATCGCGTTGCGGTGATCAATCACGGAAAGATAATTGAAGTCGCTACCCCTGAACTACTTGGCGGTCGCGCCACATCGCTTGCTACAGTTTCTTGGAAAGGCGTAAACGGAGTCGAAGCAGAGCGCACCGACAATCCAACTGCGCTAACTCGTAAACTCTCTGAAATTTATAAAGATGAAATACCAGAACTCACAGTAAAGCGCGCTTCACTTGAGGATATTTATCTAGAGATGATCGGGGGCGGCGATGGCCAAAAGTAAATTTACCCCGAATAAAGTCCCGAGCGCACTTACAATCGGAATTGCTCGTGGCGGCTTAGAAGTTAAACAATTTATGCGACAGCGCGAATCAGTAGTTTTCACGCTGGCATTTCCGATTATGTTGCTCGGCATCTTTGGCTCAGTTTTTACAAACGAATTAACTGATGGCGTAACTTTCAGCCAATACTTCGTTGCGGGAATGATCGCATCTGGCCTTGTAAACACTGGTTTTCAACAACTTGCGATCATGATTCCAGTAGAACGAGACTTTGGGACGCTCAAACGTCTGCGGGGCACCCCGATGCCGGCTGCTAGTTATTTCATAGGCAAATCCATCGTTGTTTTCGTCAGCATGATTTTGCAGGTTGCTCTCTTGCTAATCGCAGGAATTCTCTTCTTTGGGGTAAATCTGCCGACAGATCCCGCTAAGTGGTTCACCTTTACTTGGTTAATTATCTTAGGAAGTGCGGCATCAACTGCGCTGGGTATCGCATTTTCGGTGATCCCAAAGAGTGGTCGCGGCGCATCTGCCGTTGTCTCCCCCGTTGTAATCATCTTGCAGTTCTTCAGTGGGGTTTTCTTCGTCTTTACAGATCTTCCTGGTTGGATGCAACAAGTTGCAGCGCTCTTTCCACTGAAGTGGATGACCCAAGGAATGAGATCGGTATTTTTACCTGATTCGTTTGCTGCTCGCGAAGTCGCCGGAACTTGGGAAACAGGTCGCACCTTCTGGATCATCTTCGCTTGGTTAATCGCTGGATTGCTAATCTCGATTAAGACCTTTAAATGGGAACGCAATCGATGAGAATTAAATTTATTGCACTCATATCTATAATCTTTCTCTCGCTATCGCTTACGTCAACGCAGGCTGCAACTAAGAGCCCAACGCCAACCCCTAAGGCCAGTGCAACAGCTAAGGCCCCTGTAAAGAAGGCGCCAGTTAAGAAGAAAAAGAAGAAAGTCGTAAAGCTCTCACCATCGCCATCGCCAAAGTGGCCACCGGTTGGATTTAAGACTGATGCCCTCGGTGAAACTAAGTTATATCTGAAGGTGCCTAGCGCCAAAGAGTTGGTTGGGATTCTCTCTGCAAAATCAGCGTTAGCTTCGCAAGTTAAGGCTTGCACCCAATTCACCTGCGGTGCGGTGCAGGTTGCCTCCGAGACTGGTTGCCGTTGGTGGCGGGTAAACGCTGAAGTTATTGGCGCTACATCGGCTGAAAACCGAACTTTAAAGACCTTTGGCAAGATTGTTACCGATGTAACCCGCAGTTCGGCTAAGCAAGTTGTAACAATTCTCTTAGTTACAACCGAACCGCTTGGAGCCGGCCATATCGTTTCCAATATAAATGTTGATTGCAATCAAGGCGATCCAACAGGTCCAATTCCTAATACCGACTATCAAGTGATTTCAGATAAGTAATGCTCGGCGGAATCAATAACGGCTTATTTCTCAGCAGTTTTGGCGGATTCTTCGCCGTCGGGATTCTCTCACTAATTTTGATTTGGGCATTTAAGCGCGGTAAATCAGTTGTTCAACGAACACCTAAAGTTGGAGGCGAAGATGATTACGGTGCGCTGGTTGTAATAGCCTCACCAAATAATTACATAGAAGGCGAGCTGCTGCGCTTGAAGCTAGTAACCGCCGAGATCAAAGCAAATTTAGCGCACACTAAAGATGGGCCACGTTTATATGTCTTTGAACGCGACGAGAAGATTGCCCGCGCAGTCTTAAAGAGTTAGCGGTTTGCTCCGGGTACCCAAAGTTGATCGCCAATTTCCTTATTGGCAACGCGCGCCAAAACGAAGAGAAGATCAGAACAACGATTTAAATACTTCGCTGTCAAAGGATTTACACCTGTACCGAAACCATGGATGGCCGCCCAAGTGCGACGTTCGGCACGACGAACAACAGTGCGCGCTACATGTAGGTGCGCGGCAGCTGGTGTGCCAGATGGAAGTACAAATGAACGTAGCGGTTCGAGATCTGCGTTGTACTTATCGATCTGCTCTTCGAGATATGTGATTTGAGATTCAAGAACGCGCAGAGGTTCAAAGGCTGGAGAATCTACAACTGGAGTGCACAGATCAGCGCCAACATCGAATAGATCATTTTGGATACGAACTAGTAGAGCGCGAATTTCATCGCTGAGTTCATCGGTGGCAATTACTACGCCAATTGTCGAGTTGGCTTCATCAACGGTTGCATATGCCTCAAGACGAGCATCGTTTTTAGATGTGCGGCTCATATCTCCTAGGGAGGTAGATCCGTCATCGCCGGTCTTGGTGTAAATACGCGTTAAATTAACCATGGCTATACCTTATAAGTAGACTTCGGTTATGGCATCTTCGCAAGAATCGTCCAACGATCGCTTTCGCATCGTCGGAGGTTGCAGCCTAAAGGGCGAAGTAACAGTCACTGGCGCCAAGAATTCAGTCCTTAAGTTGATGGCGGCATCTCTTCTGGCCGTTGGCACATCAACAATCCGCAACGTTCCAGATATCGCCGATGTCGACATCATGGCCGATCTCCTTAAACGCCTGGGCTGCCAAGTCACTCGAGACGGCTCAACAATTTCAATAACTGTTCCGCAGGCACCAGCCCATCGCGCAGATTACGATCTCGTTCGCAAGATGCGCGCATCTATCAACGTACTTGGGCCACTGGTTGCACGAGTAGGTAAAGCAGAAGTAGCCCTTCCTGGTGGCGATGCAATTGGTTCGCGTGGTTTAGATTTTCACATCAAAGGTCTTGAATCACTCGGTGCAACCGCCCATGTTGAACATGGATATGTAATCGCTGAAGCACCAAACGGGCTAACCGGCGCCACAATCGAATTAGATTTTCCCAGCGTCGGCGCAACTGAAAACTTAATGACCGCGGCTGTGCTTGCAAAAGGCGTAACCACTATTGATAACGCAGCGCGCGAACCAGATTTAGTTGATCTCGGTGAATTTTTAATTTCGATGGGCTCAAAGATTGAAGGACTTGGATCGCCACTTATCAGAATCACAGGCGTAGAAAAATTAAATCCAACCGACCACACCACAATCACTGATCGCATCATCGCTGGCACATGGGCATTTGCCGCCGCTATGACCCAAGGTGACATCACAATTCACGGTGGTCGTGCCGATCACATGGAAGTTATGCTCGAGAAGTTAGCTCACGCCGGGGCGATAATTACCTCAACCGCAGATGGCATTCGCGTGCAGATGAACCAACGTCCTCGTGCAACCGATGTTGCAACGCTTCCCTATCCAGGATTCGCCACTGACCTATTGCCCTTTATCATCGCGATGAATGCAGTGGCTGATGGCCATTCGATGGTTACAGAAAACGTCTTTGAATCTCGCTTTATGTTTGTAAACGAACTGGCACGCCTGGGCGCACAAGTAACCGTTGACGGAAAACATGCATCAATTACTGGTATTCCGCAGTTATCTGGCGCACCGGTTGAAGCAACCGATATCCGCGCCGGTGCCGGACTTGTTTTAGCAGCCCTGGTCTCGGAAGGTGAAACCACCGTAGATGGCGCGTTCCACATCGATCGCGGCTACCCAAACTTTGCCGAAGATCTGCACGCACTCGGCGCCAACGTCACTCGCGAATAGCTAGCTAATTAGATTTTTCAGCGTAAGAAACTGTGCCTTTGCTTTTCATGTTTCTGAAGCTGAGAAAATCTAATTGCTGATGATTTAGTTAACAGACTCCGTCAAAATCGATACACGGTTGTTAGCGACAGATAAGAAGCCGCCTTGTACGTTAAATTCTTTAGTTGTTCCATCAACGGCTTTGATGCTCACGGCACCGTCGACTAGTACGCCAAAGAGCGGCGCGTGATCTGGAAGGACACCGAGGTCTCCTTCGATTGTGCGAGCAGAAACGAATGTTGCCTGCCCGGACCACACCTGCTGTGTTGGCGATACTAGTTCGACGTTAAGTGCCATCTTTTATAATTCCTTAACTTAGTTCTTCGCTAGCTCTGCGGCTTTGCGCTCGACATCATCGAGGCCACCGCACATGAAGAATGCTTGTTCTGGAACATGGTCGTACTTGCCATCGGCAAGTGCTTCAAAGGCTGCGATTGTTTCTGATAGCGGAACGAATGAACCGTCGATACCAGTAAAGACCTTTGCAACGAATGTGTTCTGTGACAAGAAGCGCTGGATGCGACGGGCGCGACCAACTAGTACGCGGTCATCTTCTGACAATTCATCGATACCGAGAATTGCGATGATGTCCTGTAGATCCTTATAGCGCTGCAAGATCTGCTTAATACGGTTTGCAACACGGAAGTGGTGCTCACCGATATAGCGTGGATCCAAGATGCGCGAAGTTGAGTCAAGTGGATCCACAGCTGGGTAGATACCAAGCTCTGAAATCGGACGAGACAACACTGTTGTTGCATCTAAGTGCGCGAAGGTTGTGTGTGGGGCTGGGTCGGTAATGTCATCTGCAGGAACGTAAATAGCCTGCATAGATGTAATTGAGTGACCACGTGTTGAAGTAATGCGCTCTTGCAACTGACCCATTTCATCGGCAAGTGTTGGCTGGTAACCCACAGCAGATGGCATACGGCCGAGCAGAGTTGATACTTCAGAACCTGCCTGAGTAAAGCGGAAGATATTGTCGATGAAGAGCAAAACATCTTGCTTCTGAACATCGCGGAAGTACTCAGCCATTGTTAGGGCAGAGAGCGCAACGCGCAGACGCGTTCCAGGTGGTTCATCCATCTGACCGAAGACCAAGGCTGTTTTATTAATAACGCCAGTTTCGGTCATTTCCAGGAACAAGTCGTTACCTTCGCGAGTACGTTCTCCAACGCCGGCGAATACTGAAACACCACCGAAGTTTTCCGCTACGCGGTAGATCATTTCCTGGATAAGAACAGTCTTACCTACTCCTGCACCACCGAAGAGACCGATCTTTCCACCCTTTACATAAGGTGTTAGCAAGTCGATAACTTTGATACCGGTCTCAAACATTTCAGTCTTTGACTCGAGTTGATCGAATGCTGGTGCATCGCGGTGGATTGGCCAACGCTCTTTGATATCAAGTGATGATGTTGGAACATCGAGTGATTCGCCAAGTGTGTTAAATACGTGGCCCTTAGTAACGTCACCGACTGGCACTGAGATAGCTGCACCGGTATCTGTTACCTCTGCGCCACGGACCATTCCGTCTGTTGGCTGCATAGAAATCGCGCGCACAAGGTTGTCACCAATGTGTTGTGCAACTTCAAGGGTCAAGGTACGAGTAGTGCCACTCATGGTGGTCTCTACATGGAGCGCGTTAAAGATCGATGGCATTGAATCCGCTGGGAATTCAATATCCACGACTGGTCCGATAACTCGGGCAACGCGGCCTTTACCTGTTGATGACATCATTCACTCCCTGCACTAGCTGAGGCCAACGCGTCTGCGCCGCCCACAATTTCACTGATTTCCTGGGTAATTTCGGCCTGACGAGCCGCGTTCGCAAGTCGGGTTAGCGACTTGATTAAATCATCAGCGTTGTCAGTCGCTGACTTCATTGCGCGACGGCGTGCAGCATGCTCGGAGGCAGCTGATTGCAACATCGCGTTGAAGATTCGGGCTTCGATATATCTTGGAAGAAGCGCATTTAGCACTTCTCCTGCATTTGGTTCGAACTCATACATTGGAAGCAAGCCAACTGGAGTTGGGGCATCGCTCTCGACAACTTCGAGCGGCAACATCCGCTTGGCGAGCGCGTTCTGTGTCAACATTGATTTGAACTCGGTAAAGATGATGTGGATTTCATCAACGCCGGCTTTATCGGTCTGCGCATCTGCAAGAAATGCTTTGATGAGTGAATCCGCAACTTCTTTAGCGTTCTCATATGTTGGGTTATCAGAAAAACCAGTCCAAGAACCTGAGATATCGCGGTTGCGGAACTTGTAATAGTTCAGCGCCTTACGACCGACTAGGTAGTTAGCAACTTCGAGTCCGCGTTCGCGGATCATGGCGGCGAGTTGTTCGCCTTCCTTGATCGCGTTATTTGAGTAAGCACCAGCCATACCGCGGTCGGCAGAGATAATTAATATCGCTGCACGCTTTGGGTTTTCAGATGGTGTAGTCAAAGGATGGTTTGTAGAAGAGTAAGTGGCAACTGCGGATACGGCACGGGTCAACTCATTTGCATAAGGAGTTGAAGCTGCGACTCGTTGCTGCGCTTTGACAATACGAGAAGCAGAGATTAACTCCATTGCTTTCGTAATTTTCTTAGTCGCTTTAACGGATCGCATCCGTCGGCGATAAACGCGAAGTTGAGCACCCATGAGTTACTTCTTCACCGCCGGTGGGACGTGCTTGGTAATTGCTTCAGCGCCTTCTGAATCGAGGGCTTCTGCGGGTGCATCGTTAACAACGCCCGCTGCAGATGGCTTAAATTGCTTCTTGAAATCAGCAACTGCGGACTTCATCTTTGCAACAGTGTCATCTTCTAGCTGCTTGGTCTCTGAGATCACAGTGAAGATATCTTTACGTTCGCGGCCAATGAAGTCGAGAAGTTCAGATTCAAAGCGACGGATATCGGCAACTGCAACAGAATCAAGTTCTCCTGAAGTTCCGGCCCAGATTGAAACAATTTGACGCTCTAGTGAATATGGTGAGTACTGACCCTGCTTTAGAAGTTCAACCATACGTGCACCGCGCTCGAGTTGCGCCTTAGATGCCGCATCAAGGTCAGAACCGAAAGCAGCGAATGCTTCGAGTTCACGGAACTGAGCAAGGTCAAGACGCAAACGGCCAGCGATCTTCTTCATCGCCTTTGTCTGTGCCGAACCACCAACACGAGAAACAGAAACACCTACGTTAATCGCTGGACGAACACCGGCGTTGAAGAGATCTGTTTCAAGGAAGCACTGACCATCGGTAATAGAAATTACGTTGGTAGGAATAAATGCAGAAACGTCATTTCCCTTTGTCTCAATGATTGGCAAGCCAGTCATTGAACCGCCACCGAGTTCATCAGAAAGCTTTGCACAACGTTCTAGCAGGCGTGAGTGTAAGTAGAAAACGTCACCTGGGTAGGCTTCACGGCCTGGTGGACGACGAAGTAGAAGTGAGACTGAACGATAAGCCTCAGCTTGCTTGGATAGATCATCGAAAACAATTAGCACGTGCTCGCCGTTGTACATCCAGTGCTGACCAATTGCAGAACCGGTGTATGGAGCAAGGTACTTAAAGCCTGCAGGATCTGATGCAGGAGATGCCACGATTGTTGTGTACTCCATTGCGCCAGCTTCTTCGAGTGCGCCCTTTACAGATGCGATCGTTGAACCCTTTTGACCAATAGCAACGTAGATACATTTAACTTGCTTCTTCTTATCGCCAGTTAGCCAGTTTTCACGCTGGTTAATGATCGTATCTACGGCAACTGCAGTCTTTCCGGTCTGACGGTCGCCGATTATCAACTGGCGCTGTCCGCGACCAATCGCGGTCATCGCATCGATCGCCTTAATACCTGTTGCAAGTGGTTCCTTAACTGGCTGGCGCTCAACTACAGAGGGAGCCTGTAGTTCAAGTGCACGACGTGCGTCAGGTTTGATTTCACCCTTGCCATCAATTGGACGACCAAGTGGATCAACAACGCGACCCAAGAAGCCATCACCAACTGGTACAGAAAGAATTTCACCAGTACGACGTACTGATGTTCCTTCTTCAATTCCGTCGTATCCACCGAGAATAACAACACCGATCTCGCGCACATCGAGGTTAAGTGCAAGACCTAGTGTTCCGTTCTCGAACTGTAGAAGTTCGTTTGCCATTGTTGAAGGAAGTCCCTCAACGCGAGCGATTCCATCGCCTGCCTGGCTAACTGTTCCTACTTCGTCGCGAGCTGCGGCGCCTGGATCGTATGACTTAACGAAATTCGCTAAGGCATCCCGAATTTCATTCGGTTGGATCTTGAGCTCTGCCATGTCGTTCTCCCTTTTCGTTTCTTCTTAAATCTTCTTTTATTTACTTTTACGCGGACTGACCAACTAGTGCACGCCCAGCGTTTGCGAGGCGGTTTACAACGCTTCCATCAACTAACTCATCTGCGAACTTAATTGAAACTCCACCAAGAATTGTTGGATCGATCTGCACGTTAATGCGGATTGGCTGGCCAACTTTCTGCTCAAGAACTGTTGCTAGTCGCTTTGACTGTGACTCAGTAAGAGCGGCTGCTGTGCGCACAACTGCGATCAAGCGGTTGCGGCGGTTTGCCAGACCAAATAGGTAATCTGCAAACGCCGCTTCGATGCTGCGACCGCGAAGGGAGGCAACAAGTGCGCTAGCAATTTTGATAGTTGAAGACGAAGCCTGCTTGCCAAGTACATCTGCGATTAACGCTGATTTTGCTTGAGTAGAGCCAGCACTTACGAGCGCCTTACGGAGTTCGAAGTTATCTGCAACTAAACGTGAAGTTTCGAAGAACTCATCTTCTACACGATCTAGTTCACCGGCGATATTTGCAGCAGATGCTTCTGCCTCAATCGCTAGCTGCTCGGTTGCATAGACAAGATCCTGCGTTGCTGACCAACGTAGGCCAGATAGCTCGCTTAGAAGTGAGACAGCAAGCGCGCTAGTTGATTTGGTGAATAGATCTTTAACAAGTGCAGCCTTCGCTGCCTTATCGCGAGCTGGATCTGTAATTGCGCGACGCACCGAAGTGTTATCGGCGAAGAGATCTGCTGCTGCGAAGAGGTGAGAAGACAACTCTGAAGCCGATGCCGCGTTTGCGCCCTTGACTGCAGCATCGAGTGCAGCACGTGCAGCCACAAGTGACTGACGGCTGCTGCCTCCGAGGTGAATTCTCATTTTCTTACTTGCTCTTCTCTAGATCATCCAAGAAACGGTCAACGATCCGTGATTGACGAGCCTGGTCATCTAAAGATTCCCCGACAATCTTTGAAGCGAGTTCAACTGCAAGCGCACCAACTTCATTGCGAAGTGATGTGATCGCTTGCTGGCGCTCTGCCTCAATGGATGCGTGTGCAGCTGAAGTAATTCGCGCTGCTTCTTCTTGTGCCTTGGCACGAAGTTCTTCAACGATAGATGCGCCCTGTACGCGAGCTTCTTCACGAAGTGTTTGTGCTTCTTCGCGTGCGTTTGCAAGCTGCTCGTTGTACTGGGAAAGCGCGCGTTGCGCTTCGAGCTGTGCCTTTTCGGCGCGCTCCATTCCACCTTGAATTGCCTCAGTGCGTGCAGTGAATGCCTTTTCAAACATTGGCACCACTTTGCTGCGCAACACAAGGAAGAGAAGTGAGAACGCAACTGCACCCACGATGAGTTCCGCGGTGTGCGGAATCAGTGGATTCACTTTCTCTGCCTCAGCGGCAAAATTGAATTTCATCATAATTAGTTCAGTTTATTTTCTGGGCTAATTAGAGAACGAAAGCTAGAACGAGACCGAAGAGTGCGAGAGCTTCAGCGAGCGCGAATCCAAGGAACGCGATTGGCTGTAGAACGCTACGTGCTTCAGGCTGACGTGCCACGCCGTTGATGTATGCGGCGAAGATAAGTCCGGTTGCAATACCAGGACCAATTGCTGCGAGGCCAAAACCGACCAGGTTGAGTGTGCCTGTCATTTTTTTACTGCCTTTCGTTAGTTGTTAGTGCTCGTCGGCAAGGGCGCCGGCGATGTAAAGAGCTGTCAACAGAGTAAAGATGTACGCCTGTAGACATTGGACCATGAACTCGAAGAAGGTCAACACAATGCCGATACCGAAGGCAAATGGGCTAACCAACTTCAAACCAATTGCACCTTGAGCTAGATGTTCTCCGCCCAAGATAAATACGAGCAACAGCAAGTGGCCCGCAAACATATTTGCAAAGAGACGCAGTGAAAGCGTCAAAGGACGAACCAAGAAGAAGGTAAGAATTTCAAGCGGTGTAATCAAGATATAGGCAGCCTTTGGAACACCTGGCATGAACATAATCTCTTTGATGTACTTGAAAAAACCTTGCTTGCGAATACCGACGTAGTGGAAAACCATGAAGGTAAAACCGGCAAGAACATATGGGAACCCAACATGTGACATTGCAGGGAATTGAAGGAATGGAACGATTCCAAATAAGTTATTTACAAGAATAAAAGTAAAGAGCGTAAATAGGTAAGGAACAAAGCGCAGAAATTCGTGGCCAATTACATCTTTAGCAAGATCGTTGCGAACAAAAGCGTAAACGCTCTCGCCGGCGAATTGGAGCTTGGAAGGAACGATCGCAGCTTTGCGTGATGCGGCGATAAAGAAGACTGAAATTACGACAACAGAGAGAAGAACTAGAAAAATTGGTTTAGTTGTGAAGGCGCTCTCACCAAAAATTGGTGGCAGATCGAAGTCTTTGGTACCTGGCGGGACAAAGCCTTCGCCTTCAGCGCCGGAACGAACTAACGCGAGCACACGAACTCCTATTTTTTAGCCGAGTTATTGGGATTGCCTGTAACGGGGCAACCTTATGGGCAAAAGGCTCAACCTGTGAAATCGAAAAACTGTGATTTGAGCGCTATTCGCGCCCGAATCGGAGCCAGACCAGATAGATGGCCCCGCCCATTCCGACCAATAGCCCGACCAAGACCAGGTATCCGGTTCCGAGCCACTTATCTGCGGCATAGCCAACCCCGCCCCAGAAGAGCAGGCCAGATAGGAGGTAGCCGAGGATGGTCCACATAGCGTTTTCATCGCGCTTGTTCTGGTTGCTGTTGCTCAACTTAAGACCCCCTGGTTGCTTGAGGTGGCAATGGTAGATGAGTTTTGAGTTTGAGGTAACTAGCGATCTCACCGCCGAGCCAGGCTATCGTCAAGGCGCAGGCGGCTACTCCAAAGCTCAGCCGGTCGATTACATCGCGATCGGTGTATTTGGCCAGGGCCCATAAGAAGAGGCCAAGAAAGAAGAGTTTGGCAAAGTATGAAAAAAGCGCCATTGCCATCGTGCTGATCGGATCGAGATTTCGAGTCAAACGAGAAACCAAGATATGAACTATGAAATAAATAGCGACGATAAATTGTGCAAGTAGTGCGCCGTAGAAACCAGCCAGACCGCGCATTGCAGTGAAGACAATTATGGCAATAACGCCAACGCTTAAAGTTGGTTTAACAGCGCCGCGAAGAAGTTGTGATTCATTTGATTGATCTTCACTAATTTTTTTAGACATCGATCTTGCTCTCATTGGTACGCAGAGATTTAGATTTCCCGCGGCTAAAAAAGATTGTAAAAGCCAACATCGCGCCGGCAAATATCGCAGACACCCACAACGGCGCGAAGGCTGAAACGGTCACTGGGAAAGCAATTGTTGCCGTCCAGAGATACATAATCGCTGCGGTACGAATCTGGGTATTGCCAGCGCGCATGATGCGGTGATGTAGGTGTTCTTTATCTGAAGAAAATGGCGATTTGCCCGCACGAATACGGCGCAAGATCGCCAGAGTTAAATCAGCCAGTGGAATTGCTAAAACTGCAAAGGGTAGAAGTAAAGGTAAAAGCGCAGGTCCCAACTTCTCTTCGCTAATTGCATTTGGATCTACTTGGCCAGTCAAGGTAATTGCCGATGCGGCCAGCATCAAGCCAAGGAACATAGAGCCTGAATCCCCCATAAATATGCGGGCCGGGTGAGAGTTATGTGGCAAGAAGCCTAGACAGACGCCGATCGCAATAGCGGTTATTAGAGATGGCGCACCTGCGCGATTAAAGCCATAAACAACTGCTAACAAGTAAGCAAATGCGAAGAATGCTGCGCCCGCGATAGCAACAATGCCGGCAGCTAAGCCATCTAAGCCATCGACAAAGTTAACGGCGTTGATAGTTACCAAAACGACGAAGACGGTTAAAAGTTGTCCAACGCTGGGCGGCAACATAGTCACGCCATTTATTGGCAACCATAGAACTTGAATTCCGTAGAGCAGCAGGATTCCAGCGGCCAGCGCTTGCCCCGCTAATTTAGTAATTGCATCTAGTTCGAATCGATCATCGATCATTCCTAAAATAACTAAGAATGTTCCGGCTAAGAAAATTCCTTGCGCATCGCGGCCAAATGATTTTCCTACGAGTTCCAGATTTCCAACGATCAAAAAGGTTGCGGTCATCGCTAGCCACATCGCTAGCCCGCCCCAACGTGGAGTTGGAATTACGTGAATATCACGCTTGCGAATCTCGGAGACAACGCCAAAGTGCAGCGCCCATTTTCTAACCAGAGGTGTAATTATGTAACAGAGCGCTGCTGCTAGAAGAAGTGTTACTAAATATTCGCGCATGCGCTAACGGCCACCTTTAAGCGGTATAAATCGGAAAGCGCGCGGTCAGTGCATGCACTTCAGATTTAATATCAGAGTGTGCTTTGGCATCATCAGTTTTGATGGCGCGCGAAATTAGCGATGCAATCTGCTGCATCTCGGGAACGCCCATACCTTGAGTTGTTGTTGCAGGTGTTCCGACGCGAATACCGCTGGTAATGCCTGGCTTTTCTGGATCGTATGGAATCGAGTTCTTATTCATAACAATGCCTGCTGCGCCGCAACGTTCGTCGGCAACCTTTCCAGTAACGCCCGTGCTGCGAATATCCATCAAAGCTAAATGGGTTTGGGTTCCACCGGATACAGCGCGCATTCCCTCTTTTTCAAGCGCTGCTGCTAGCGCTTGCGCATTAACAATTACATCCTTGGCATACTTTTGATAAGCAGGGGTTGCACATTCTGCGAGCGCAACTGCTTTGCCGGCAACTGCAGACATGATTGGTCCACCCTGCATTCCCGGGAAGACCGCCTTATCAATCGCTGCGGCGTGCTCAGCTTTTGCCAAGATCATGCCACCGCGCGGTCCGCGCAAAACTTTATGAGTAGTAAATGAGACAACATCGGCATAAGGAACTGGTGATGGAATCGCCTTACCTGCAACTAAGCCGATGAAGTGCGCGGCATCTACCCACATAATCGCCCCGACTTCATCACAGATAGCGCGGATCTTTTCAAAGTCGATAAGTGACGGGTACGCGGTAGCGCCGGAACAGATCATCTTTGGCTTGGTGCGAATTGCGATCTCGCGAAGTTCGTCGTAATCAATTAACTCGTTATCTTGACGTACTCCGTAAGACTCGACGTTAAACCACTTTCCGGAAAAGTTGACGTGTGAACCGTGAGTTAAGTGGCCACCGTGTGGAAGCGACATGGCGAGCACCGTGTCACCAGGCTTGGTAAATGCTTGATATACGGCGACGTTGGCGCTGGCACCAGAGTGAGGTTGCACATTTGCATGTTCTGCGCCGAATAAAGCTTTGGCGCGATCAATCGCAATCGTCTCTGCTTTATCTACTTCTTCGCAGCCACCGTAGTAGCGCTTACCAGGGTAGCCCTCTGCATATTTATTGGAGAGCGTAGATCCAAGCGTTGCAAGTACTGCGCGTGAAGTGAAGTTTTCTGATGCAATCAACTGCAGATTGGTCTGCTGACGTTTTAACTCTGAAAGTAGGACGGCGGCGATATCTGGATCTTGCTGGCTTAGTAGTTGGAAATCGGGGCCATAGAAAGTATCTGCGCTCATGCGCGCAAGCCTAAGCCTTACTACGCAGAAATGTTAGGTGCGATCGCTGTGATTTGCTCAACCGAGATAGCCCCAATGCGAACTATGCGGGGCGTATCCCCATCGCAGGCAACGACGGTGCTCGCGGGGCCTTGCGCAAGAGGTCCAGAAGAGAAGATCGCAGCAACTTCAATTTCGTTGAAATTTAATTGCGATGGATCACTAATTGCAGATTTTCCGGCGTGAGCCGCAGATGCAACGGCGAGTGGGCCATGTGCTTTTGCTACTTGCGAAATAAATTCTGCAGCCGGAACTCGAGCGCTAAATGAATCTAATTCTTGACCATCTCCCAGATCCCAATTTAGGCCGCGCTGTGGTTTTAAATTTAACGAAAGTAATCCCGGCCAGAAATTCTCCATAAGAGCGCGCACCTCATCGCTTACTTCGCGTGCGATTCCATCGATTGCCGCAGCGGATGAAATCAAGACCTGTGCAGATATTCCGAGTGCATCACCGCGCAAAACGTGCAACGCACGTACCGCATCATGAAAAAAGGCATCTGTAACAAGTGCATAAGAATTCTCGAGCGGGGCAACTATTACATACCCATCTTTTAACGCCGCAGCCGCCGTTGCGATGTGATCGCTCTGGTTACCTGAGTTCAAATCAATTAGCGCCATGGTTTTTACTTTCTAACCGCTGATGTCCAGCGGGGACGGCCCGTTAAATCTTGATGCAGAACAATTTCGTTAAATTCTTTAGAGAGGATGGCATCGATAGCAGCGCCTTGTTCTTCTGTATGTTCGATCGCTAAGACTCCCCCACTTTTTAACAAACGCGCGGCTGAGTTGATGAATCGTTGTGGAAGTTCCATTCCGGTCTCGCCACCAAAGAGCGCAATATGTGGTTCGTGTTCAGCAACATCACGCGGCAGGGTTTGTGAATTAGGAATATATGGAGGATTTGCAATGACAATGTCACATTTCACGCCCGGCAATACATCGGCTACATCGCCTTCGACAACGCGCACGTTCTCCGAAATCTTCGCTACATTTTTCTTCAGCCATTCGATTGCTTCTGGGCTCTTCTCAACAGCGATAACTCTTGAGCGTGGCGCTTCAGTTGCAATCGCAAGTGAAAGAGCGCCAGAACCTGCGCCAAGATCAATTACAGATATCTCGCCAGAAACTTTCTTCTCCAAATTAGCGATATGGGTCAGCACCGCCTCAACTAGCAATTCACTCTCGGGACGGGGCACTAAAACACCGGGTCCGACTTCGATTTCTAAATGGCGAAAATATGCGGTGCCAGTTAGATATTGCAGCGGTTCGTGAGAAGCGCGGCGAGAAATCAACTTGGCAAAGGTATCTTCGATTACACCGAAATCGCCGAGAGATTTAAGGGTTGCATCTAACTTAACTGAGTTATGTAGATCCATGCGCGTCACGCCAATAACGTAGGCAAATAAATGCTCGGCATCGATTTCGGAGATATCTGCTGCGGCTAACTTCTCTTTTGCTGAACGAAGCAGGCTCTTAATTTCGCTCATTCTCTTTTGATTTTCTCTTTTTCTTGGGCTTAGTTTGTTGAAGAGAGCTTTGCCGCCTTATCGGCATCGAGTAAAGCTTGAACTACATCATCTAGTTCTCCGTTGAGAACTGAATCTAAGTTATTTGATTTGTAATTTACGCGGTGATCGCTGAGGCGATTTTCGGGATAGTTATATGTGCGGATTCGCTCTGAACGATCCACTGTGCGCACCTGGCTCTTACGTTCTGCCATCGCCGCCGCTTCCGCTTTTTCTTGGGCATCAGCGAGCAAACGTGCCCGCAAAATACGTAGCGCAGATTCTTTATTCTGCAGTTGAGATTTTTCGTTCTGGCATGAAACAACGATTCCGGTTGGGACGTGGGTAAGGCGCACTGCCGAGTCAGTTGTGTTAACTGATTGCCCGCCAGGCCCTGATGAGCGATAAACATCTACGCGGACATCGTTCATATTTAGTTCGACATCGACTTCTTCTGCCTCGGGCAAGACAAGTACACCGGCTGCAGATGTATGAATTCGTCCTTGGCTTTCAGTTTCGGGAACGCGTTGCACGCGGTGTACGCCACCTTCAAACTTTAAGCGCGCATAAGGTGTTGTTCCGGGTTCGGGAGTTCCCTTAGATTTAATCGCCAACGAAATATCTTTATAGCCGCCTAAATCCGACTCAGTCATATCGATGACTTCAACTTTCCAATTACGCTTTTCGGCATAGCGTTGGTACATACGCACTAGATCACCAGCGAAGAGCGCTGATTCATCTCCGCCAGCGCCCGCTTTAACTTCAATAATTACATCGCGATCATCGTTGGGATCACGTGGCAATAACAGCTCTTCTAATTTATCGGCGGCAGCTTCAACTAAGGTCTCCATCGCTGGAAGTTCAGATGCGAAAGATTCATCTTCTTGCGCCATCTCACGCGCAGCCTCTAGATCATCTGCGGCAGATTTCCAGGCGTTAAAGCCGGCAACAACTGGACCAAGTTGGGCATAGCGGCGACCGAGTTGGCGCGCCTTGCCTTGATCTTCATGGATGGAAGGATCGGCCATCTGCTTTTCAAGTTCTTGATATTCGCGCACCATCTCATGTGCTGATGCAAAGCGATCGTTATCTTGGGCCACGGGCTTCTCCTTTCCGTTTATTTAAAGTAACAACAGGTAGATATGTTCAAGAAATAAAAAGACCGCGTCGCAACCTCAAAGGGCTGCGATGCGGTCTTTTAAAAAAGCTACTTCTTCTTACCGAAGCGTTCTTCGAACTTAGCTACACGTCCACCAGTATCGAGGATGCGCTGCTTGCCGGTGTAGAACGGGTGGCAGACTGAACAAACTTCAACGTAGATAGATCCACTGGCAACTGTTGAGCGAGTTACAAACTTTTCGCCGCAACCACAAGTTACTTGGGTCTCTTTATATTCTGGGTGAATATCTTTCTTCATTTTTATATTCCTTTTTCTATGTCTGGGTCCGCCAGAAGCGGTGAACCAGGGCCATCAGCGCCAATAGTTTGGCTAGGCGCTAATCCTCTCGCGAAAAGCGAAAACCGCAAAATCCAAGCAGGGGTCGCATGGATTTTGCGGATTTCGCTCCCTTGATAGAAAGAGTTACGCCTTTGGTGAAGCAGTTGGCGACGCCGCAGGCTTTGCCGCCTTTACCGGTTTTGCTGGCTTTGCTGGCTTTACGAGTGCAGCCTCTGCTGCCTTTGCAGTTGCTTCTGCTGCTGCGTTTGCGCTCTTGCGCGCATCTTTAGCTGCTTGAAGTTGTGCATCTGTTGTAACGGTAGCAAGTGCTGCTTGGAAATCTGCAAGCGCTTTTGCACCTGCTGCGCGCCGAGCATCAACGATTGCGCGATGTGCGCTGATATAAGAATCCATCTGTGTTTTAAAAGTTGCTTGCGCCTGGGCGCGAGCAACTGCCGCATCTTTAGTATCTGCTGCGTTCGCTGATGAAACTCCACCGAAAAGTGATGATGCGATTACTGCGATTACTAGAGCTTTCTTTGAATTAAACATCTTTGAATTAAACATTGACTACCTCCATACTCGCCGGCCGTATGGCCTTGGCTGATATGGAGATACTGCGCTCGGACCTTGTGAAGACCTTGCGAAAGCCTTGCGGTCAGACGGTGAAAGTTAAGAAATTAGCCCTCGTTTGGACCAGAAGTTGTCTTCTGGATCTGCATCAAGAACTCGACGTTGGACTTAGTGCCCTTCATCTTCTCAAGTAGCAACTCAAGGGCTGCTTGTGGTTCTAGCGCATGAAGCACGCGACGTAACTTCCAGACAATGTTCAGCTCTTCAGTTCCCATGAGAATTTCTTCTTTACGAGTACCTGATGCAACAACGTTTACTGCTGGGAAGATGCGCTTATCGGCCATCTTGCGATCGAGTATGAGCTCCATATTTCCGGTGCCTTTGAACTCTTCGAAGATAACTTCATCCATACGTGAACCGGTATCAACAAGTGCGGTTGCAAGAATTGTTAGCGATCCGCCATCTTCGATATTACGTGCCGCACCGAAGAATTTCTTTGGTGGATACAACGCTGCTGAATCAACGCCACCTGAAAGGATGCGGCCTGATGCAGGAGCGGCAATGTTGTACGCACGTCCAAGACGTGTGATTGAGTCAAGAAGAACAACCACATCGTGGCCGAGTTCAACTAAACGCTTTGCGCGCTCAATAGCTAACTCTGCGATTGTGGTGTGATCATCGGCTGGGCGATCAAATGTTGATGCGATTACTTCGCCCTTTACAGAGCGCTGCATATCGGTAACTTCTTCAGGGCGCTCATCAACTAGAACAACCATTAGGTGACATTCTGGGTTGTTTGTAGTGATTGCATTGGCAATTGATTGCAAGACCATCGTCTTACCGGCCTTAGGTGGCGAAACAATAAGTCCGCGCTGGCCCTTACCAATTGGCGCAATCAGATCGATAACGCGAGTTGTAAGAACATTTGGTTCAGTTTCAAGGCGCAGACGCTCTTGTGGGTAAAGCGGAACTAACTTGCCAAATTCCACGCGACCCCGCGCTTCGTCAGGAGTTACTCCGTTAATAGTTTCGAGGGTAATTAGTGGGTTGTACTTCTGGCGCTGTTCGCCTTCGCGCGCCTGACGCACTTGGCCTGTAACAACATCTCCCTTACGAAGCCCGTACTTGCGTACTTGCTGCTGTGAAACGTAGACATCGTTTGGTCCTGGTAGGTAACCACCGGTGCGAATAAATGAATAGTTATCCATGATGTCGACTAGGCCGCCGACTGGAACTAGAACATCATCTTCGCCAATAACTGGTTCGCGTTCTTCGCGTTGTCCACGATCGCGATTGCGATCACGGCCACGATTGCGATCTCGGCCCCGACCACGGTCGCGTCCACCGAAGCCACGGTCGTTATCGCGTGGCCCGTTGTTATTAATGTTGTCATTTCCTTCTGAATCATCGCCGTCATCGCCATCTGCATCGTTAGATGAGATGCCGCCAGAGGCGTTCGCGCTTTCACGATTGGAATTCTTCTTTGCATTACGCGCTTCGCGGCGCGCTTCGCGTTCGGCCTTTGCGGCTTCGCGGTTTGCTGCCTGTAGATCAGCGATTGCGGTCACGAGCGCATCTTTCTTTAACTTCGCAGCGCCATCGATACCGAGCTGTGCGGCAACTTCTTTTAACTTTGGAAGACTCATCGCGGCCAGCTCTGGTGAATTTGAGCGAACTGGAGTTACTTCCTTCTCTTGATCTGTCATCTCTATCTTTTCATTTGGGGCTTCGATCACGCTGTTTGAGTTCGTGATGGCAAAAAGCCTGGTCATTTGGATTTATTACCTGCCGACTTTCACCGCAACTTCCGGCTTGAGCAAGTGGGATAACCATAGCATCCCAAATGGCAATTACAGAAGTTGGGCTCCGGTACGCGAAATTTCTAAGGATTTCGCCTCAAATTTAGATCCGGCTGCTCGAATTAATTCTGCAACATCGGATTCGGTGCCAGTGTGCAGGGCCAGCACAGTTGGGCCAGCACCAGAGATAAATGCAGCAACGCCGGCAGCACGTAACTTAGTCAATAGTGCGAACGATGCCGGCATCGCCTCGCTGCGATATGACTGATGCAAGAAATCTTCAGTTGCGCGATAGAGCAAATCAGGGCGAAGTGTTAGCGCATGTACCAAGAGCGCCGAGTTAGCCGAATTTCGCGCCGCATCGCGATGTGGAATTGTTTCCGGAAGCATCTTGCGCGCCTTGGAAGTTGCAACGGCAGTTGATGGGATAAATGCGATTGCACGAATGCGAGTATCAACGCTTAAAGAAATCGCTTGTGCAACTTCTTTCCCGTGATGATTTTCGGTCCAGGCAACAACAGCGTTTCCGTAGAGCGCGGCGGCAACGTTATCGGGATGGCCTTCCATCTCAGTTGCGATCTGCAATAACTTCTCATCGCTCATCTTGTCTGAGCCGGTTAACACAAGTGCACGTGCCAGACTTAACCCACCCACAATTGCACTTGCTGAAGACCCAAGTCCGCGGCCATGGGGAATTACATTTAGCGCGCGAACTGCAACGCCCTTTGGCTTTCCGCCAAGAAAATCAAAACCTTTATACATCGCCTTAACAAGTAAGTTCTTATCTGAGCGCGGAACTTCATCTGCGCCTTCTCCAGTTACATCGATATCCAGGCCGGCATCATCGAGAATTTGGGCGATATAACGATCGTGCATACCAAGTGCTAAACCAAATGAATCAAATCCAGGTCCGAGGTTGGCACTTGTTGCAGGTACCTGAACCTGAATTGGATTGGCTTTGAAAGTTGGTTTGGCCATGACTTTACTTAAGTCCTAACGCCTTTGCGGCGGCAACTGCATTGACCTTTACGATCTTTGGCTTGGCAAATTTTTCTAGCGCCCAAGAAATATCTTTTAGTCCATGGCCAGTAACAGTGATTACAATCTTTTTACCTTGAGGTAGTTTGCCGGCCTTCTTATATTTAATTAAGCCAGCTATTCCTGCCGCAGATGAAGGCTCAACAAATACACCTTCTTTGCCGGCAACAAGGGCATATGCCGCAAGGATTTCTTTATCTGTTACTGAATCAATAACGCCGCCTGATTTATCGCGCGCCTCAATGGCTTGATCCCAAGATGCTGGATTGCCGATGCGAATCGCAGTCGCGATTGTTTCGGGCTTGAGCACTGGCTTGCCTTTAACCAGCGGCGCTGATCCCGCTGCCTGGAAGCCATACATTTGCGGCAAAGAATTTGATATTCCATCTTTACGATATTCGTTATAGCCCTTCCAGTAAGCAGTGATATTTCCTGCGTTACCAACTGGCAGTGCGTGAATATCTGGGGCATAACCCAACATATCGATTACTTCAAAGGCCGCGGTCTTCTGACCCTCAATGCGATATGGGTTTACCGAGTTAACGAGCGCAACTGGATAATTTTCAGATAGATCGCGGGCAAGAGTTAGACAATCATCGAAGTTTCCAGCAACCTGCAAAATTTGTGCGCCGTGAATAACTGCTTGTGCAAGTTTTCCAGTTGCAATTTTTCCCGCTGGAATAAGGACTGCAGAAATCATTCCCGCTTTAGTTGCATACGCTGCCGCGCTAGCTGAAGTATTTCCGGTAGAGGCGCAGATGACTGCCTTTGCGCCATCTTCGGCAGCTTTAGAAATCGCCATGGTCATTCCGCGATCTTTAAATGAACCAGTTGGATTGATGCCTTCGTACTTTAACCAGACATCATTGCCCAGTAGTTCAGATAAATAGCATGCGTAGATAAGCGGTGTGCCACCTTCGCGAAGTGAAACAACCGGAGTTTTGGAAGAAACTGGCAAGCGATCGCGGTATTCCTCGATGACCCCGCGCCATTGGTGCGCGCCAGATTTCTTAGACTTAAAAAGGTTCATGCGCTCAACGCTCCTTCTACGCGGATAACACTTGAAATATTTTGAACGGCGCCCATCTTCTGAAGCGCTTCGACAGTTGCCTTTAGTTCACCTTCAGTTGCTAAGTGAGTAACGATGGTGACTTCAGCATCGCTGTTGCGACCGGTCTGATTAACGGTCTGAATCGATACCCCTTGATTTGCAAAAGTTGTGGCGATGGAAGCTAAAACACCTGCTTTATCGGCTACTTCTAGGCGGATTAAGAACTTGGTTTTAGTTGATTCGATCGGTGCGATATCGCGATCGGCATAATCAGTCTCTCGCTGACCAACTGAGTTAAGAGCGATGTGGCGGGCAACTGCAACAACATCTCCCAGAATTGCAGATGCAGTTGGAGCACCACCTGCGCCCCGGCCGTAGAACATAAGTGATCCCGCAGATTCTGCTTCAACAAAAACTGCGTTGTAGGCATCGCGCACCGAAGCAAGTGGATGGCTCTTATGCAACATAACTGGGTGGACGCGAACTGAAATTTCATCGGCAGGTGTTAATTCGGCGATCGCCAGCAACTTAATCACGTGATCCATCGATTTAGCGATCTTTACATCTTCTAGAGTTATCTTGGAAATACCTTCGCGGTACACGTCATCGACAGTTACTCGCGTATGGAAAGCAAGACCAGACAAGATCGCTGCCTTTGCTGCGGCGTCAAAGCCTTCAATATCGGCAGTTGGATCGGCCTCGGCATAAC
The DNA here is from genome assembly GCA_024641555.1 of Candidatus Planktophila sp. The sequence continues at coordinate 16,659 of JAHECV010000007.1, read as the reverse complement.
CAAGTGCTTGCGCTTCTTTCAATACATCGGCAAATTCACGGTCATCTTCGTGCATCTTGGTCAAGATGTAATTTGTGGTTCCGTTAACGATTCCCATTAAGCGAGTTACGAAATCGCCCGCAAGTGAATCGCGCATAGGACGAATAATTGGAATAGCACCAGCAACTGATGCTTCGTAGTAAATATCCTCACCTTTGGCATAAGCCGCAGTAAACATTTCCGCACCATGGCTAGCCAGCAGCGCTTTATTTGCAGTGACTACAGATTTACGATTTTCGATCGCAGTCATGATTAATTCGCGGGCAGGTTCAATGCCGCCCATAACTTCGATAATTAGATCGATCTCTGGATCGTTAACTATTGAAAATGGATCTGTTGTAAAAAGGCTGGGGTTAATTCCTTCGTAAGGCTTAATGGTGCGAACTGCGATGCGCGCTAGCTCCATCTTTACGCCAGCGCGGGTTGAGAGCTCATCAGTATCGGCAAGGAGTAAGCGCGCGACAGAACTGCCGACTACGCCACATCCGAGCATGCCGATACGTACTGGTTTATCTGCTGGGCTCATCTGCCTATTCTTTCACATCAAGTGCGAGCAGATCTTCCTCATTTTCGCGGCGGACAATTACGCGGGCTTTTCCATCTTTTACTGCAACTACAGGTGGACGTGGGACATGGTTGTAGTTGCTGGCCATGCTGCGGCCATAAGCGCCAGTCGCTGGAATGGCGATTAGATCACCAGGTGCAATATCGCTCGGCAAATTAATGTCACGAATAACAATGTCACCAGTTTCGCAATGTTTTCCAACAACCCGTGAATTTACAGATGGCGCGGCTGATGCGCGATGGGCAATAACTGCGTGATATTCGGCGTCATAAAGTGAGGGGCGGATGTTGTCGCTCATTCCGCCATCGACAGATATGTAGCGACGGATTTTTCCATCTTCAAGAACAACGTCTTTGGTTGTTCCAACTTCATACAAGGTAAAAGTAGTTGGGCCAACTATTGCGCGACCGGGTTCGATCGAAATCGTCGGAATATTTAATTTATGTTTTTCACATGAGGCGGTAACTGCGCTGCGCAGCGCTGGCATTACTTCACCTGGTTCAAGGGTCTCATCTCCAGGCAAATATGCGATTCCATAACCTCCGCCCAGATCGAGTTCTGGAAGTTCTTTTCCGTAGGCATCGCGATACTTTGCGAGTAATCCAATTAAACGATCCGCCGCGAGTTGGAATGAATCGGTTCCGAAGATTTGAGAACCGATATGTGAATGAAATCCACGAAGCTCCAACTCGGGGTGGCTTAAGACTTTTTCAACCGCTGCCCAAGCAGCGCCACTTGCGATTGAGAATCCGAACTTCACATCTTCATGCGCTGTGGAAATTGATTCGTGTGTGTGCGCTTGAATTCCAGGAGTAAGACGAAGCATGACTCCTTGAACTTTCTTGTGACTGCGCGCAATAGTGGCGACGCGTTCAATCTCATGGAGTGAGTCCATCACAATCGTTTTTACTCCGACGCTTACAGCTCGCTCGATTTCTGCGACAGATTTATTGTTTCCGTGAACTTCGATTTTCGCAGGATCGATCCCACCAGCCAGTGCAACTGCAAGTTCGCCGCCTGTGCAGACATCGATACCAATGCCGCAATCCTTGACCCAACCAGCAACAGCGGTCGAAATAAAGGCTTTTGCTGCGTAGTAAACAGTGCCAGCATGTGATCCGAATTCATCGCTTAGCGCGTTATTCCATCCTGTTGCACGGGTGCGGAAATCATCTTCATCAATGAAAAAAGTAGGAGTACCGAAATCTTTCGCCAACTTTGTGACGGGGATGCCGGAAAGATGAAGTTCACCGTTGGTGAAAGAAACGTTCTTCGACCACATAACTACATCCGCTCCGGCGCGCTCACGCCAAGTAAGAGAAGACCATTCTTCAGTACTTGCAGAGTTGCTGCACATAAATTAATTCGAGCGCTGTGAAGCGCGGTTGCTGGCTCTTCGCCCATCGGCAAAACGCGGCAATCAGCGTAGAACCCGTGATAAACGCCAGCGAGTTCTTCGAGATAGCGAGCGATCCGATGTGGCTCGCGTAGCTCTGCAGCGCTAGCCACAATTCGTGGGAACTCTGCCAGCGAACCGAGAAGTTCGTTCTCGCGATCGTGCGAAAGTTGCGCCGGATCAAAGTTTTCTAAACCGCTTGCAATATTTAATTCGGCGGCATTTCGCAAGACAGCTGCGATACGGGCATGTGCATATTGCACGTAATAAACCGGGTTCTCATTGGTATTGCGCTTCAAAATATCGATATCCATAACCATTGGAGTATCTACTGGATATCGAATTAAGGTGTAACGAGCGGCGTCAACACCAACTTTTTCAACAAGTTCTTCGAGAGTAATAATCGTGCCGGCGCGCTTAGAGAGTTTTACTTCTTCACCGCCTTCCATGATCTTTACCAACTGACCGATCAAGACATGGATGTTGTATTCAGGATTGTCGCCAGCACATGCTGCAGTTGCCTTTAAGCGATGGATATAACCGTGATGATCTGCACCGAGCATGTAAATACAGATATCGAAACCGCGTTCGCGTTTATTTATGTAGTAAGCGGTATCGGATGAGAAATAAGTTAGGTCACCATTTGCTTTAACGAGTACGCGATCTTTATCGTCGCCAAAGTCCGTTGTACGCAGCCAGGTCGCACCATCTAATTCGAAGACATGGCCTTGCGCGCGTAATTTAACTAAGCCGTGTTCGACGCTGCCGCCATCGTGCAAAGTGCGCTCCGAAAACCAAACATCGAAATGGGTATTGAAAGTATCCAAGACGCGTTGCTGATCTTTTAATTGCAGTTGGTATGCCGCTTCTCGGAATGCGATTAATCGTGGTTCGGATTCTAAGTTGGTGATCTCTGGATTTTCTGCAAGAACGGCTTTAGCTAAATCTGCGATGTAATCGCCTTGATATCCATCTTCAGGTATTGGTTGGCCCAACGCTGCTGCTTGCACAGATTGTCCAAAGAGATCCATCTGATTGCCGCGATCATTTATATAAAATTCACGCGTTACATCTGCACCTGCTGCGCTAAGTACTCGTCCAAGTGCATCTCCAACTGCCGCCCAACGAGTGTGGCCTAAATGCAATGGTCCAGTCGGGTTGGCGGAGATAAACTCGAGGTTGATCTTGATACCTGCGAGCGCGTTACCTTTTCCATAACTTTCTTTAGCGCTCAAAATTGTCCGAACTAGGTCGGCTTGACTGGCGCGATTTAACTTAATATTGATAAAACCGGGACCTGCGATATCAACAGATGAAACTTCTGGAAGTTGTTCGAGCTCCTTTTTTAATAGCTCTGCTACCTCGCGTGGGTTCTTTCCGGCAGGTTTTGCCAACTGCAGGGCAATAGATGATGCGTAATCTCCGTGCTCGCGATTCTTTGGTCGCTCCAATGGAATATTGGCAGGAACAGTTCCGTTCAGTTCTCCACGCTCAATGGCGTGAATAATCGCCGCCTGAATTTGCGAGGCTAATAGATCTGAATGTGAACTCACAGGGCAAGGTTACCCTGCGCAGCGATTTACTTTCCGAACCCCATTAGATGCTCAAGTGCGAGCTGATTAAGGGCTTCGTACTGATAACCACGTGCACCGGCCTGCTCAACATCGAATGAATCCTTTGCAAGATCCTTCCAACTTTCGCCTGCGCCCATTGTACTTTCAGTAAGTCCTGGAATATTCGAATCTTTCTGTGCCGCAATTACTCGTGGATCGTTGCGATAGGCGGTGGCGCGATCTTTTAGCGCAAGGTAGGTGCGCATATTTGCAGTCGCCGAATCCCATACACCTTTGTCATCTTCGGTTCGCCCTGGCTTGTAATCAAAGTGTTTTGGACCGTCATATTTATAGCGCTCAAGGAGTTCTACTAAGAAGAACGCTGATTTAAGATCGCCATGGCCAAATACCAAATCTTGATCAAACTTTGGACCGTGCTGACCATTTAGATCAATGTGGAATAACTTCTTCTGCCAGAGCGCTTGGGCGATTCCGTGAACGAAGTTAAGTCCCGCCATTTGTTCGTGGCCAACTTCTGGGTTTAGGCCAACTAGTTCGGGGTGATCGAGGGTGTAGATGAAGGCTAGAGCGTGGCCAATTGTTGGCAAGAAAATATCGCCACGTGGTTCGTTGGGTTTTGGTTCAATTGCAAATTTAATCTTGTAACCGTTATCTAAAACATATTGGCTAAGAACGTTAAATGCTTCGCGCATACGTTCGTGCGCAACATAGGCATCCTTTGCGGCATCTGATTCAGCGCCTTCGCGACCGCCCCAACAAACATAGGTATGTGCGCCGAGTTCGACGGCTAATTCGATATTGCGCATCGCTTTGCGAAGTGCATAACGACGAATGTCGCGATCGTTGCTGGTGAATGCGCCATCTTTAAATACAGGATGTGAAAAGAGATTTGTAGTCGCCATGGGAACTTGCATTCCGGTTTCGGAAAGCGCTTTCTTGAAGCGATCTATATGTCCACGACGTGATGCATCATCGCTTCCAAATGGAATCAAATCATCATCATGGAAAGTCACACCATAGGCACCGCGTACAGCGAGTTCGTTAACTGTGCGAACTGGATCAAGAGCGCCGCGCGTGGCATCTCCGAATGGGTCGCGCGCTTGCCAGCCGACGGTCCAAAGTCCGAAGGTGAACTTATCTGCTGGGGTTGGTGTCAATGACATGTAACTTCCTCACTTCTTCGCTGCAGGAGCGCGGTGTGCGGGCGAGAAAACCCGAAATTTTGTATAAGGCGAACTTACCTCTAACCTATGCATCAGTACATGAGTTTTTTATAACATTCTCATGACGCTCCAGCGGGAGTGGTGAAATGGCAGACACGCAAGTCTTAGGAACTTGTGCTTCGGCGTGCGGGTTCAAGTCCCGCCTCCCGCACCAGAGTTTTTATTTCAGAATTAAAAAAGGTCGATACATTTATGGCTAAGCAATCTCCAGCAAAGATAAAGAAGTTGCGAGGCGAAGCTATGCGCGCAGCCGCCCAGCGCAGAGCCGAAAAATCAAAGAATCGCTGCGCAGTTACAAATGGGGAAGTTGATTTAGATGCTTACGCAGCAGTGGATGGAGCTTGGGTTGAAATTGGTTTAGCTGCACCGGCACGCAGAGCTTTGATCGATGAGGGGCTATATAAAATTAGCGACTTGAGAAAATACTCTTTGGATGCGATTAAAGATTTACACGGCATGGGCCCAAATGCCATTCGTATCTTGATTACCGCAATGAAGAAGAGCGATATCTCTTTCAGAAAATAATTAGTTGGTGACGGCCCATGCCACCAGTGCCGCGCCAATTACCGCAAGAAGCGCCATAACTTCACGATTAGCTAAAACGCTGTGTGATCCTTTTGCAAAAGTTAAAAACAACATCGCCAAGCCAGGGATAATAATTGCCAAACTATTGCTTAACACGCCGTCATGTCCAGTTTGATAGCGCAAGTTGATGAGGCCGATTGCCAGAAGTAAGTAACTAGCCATTCGGTAATTATTTAGCGCATATTTGGAGAGCGTTGCTTTTGTCATAGATATATCTTACAAATATTAAAGGGGCGCCGGTTTCCCGACGCCCCTTTAACTTTAACTATTTATAGACGATTAGTGATCGTCCTTCATGCCTTCTGCCATTGACTTCATGCGAGCGATCTTCAAAATTGTTAGACCGAATACGCACTTTGCCAAGATGTCAGCGATTGTGTAACCAACTTGTACGCCAACGAACTGGTTAGCAGATGCCATACCTTCGCCCATACCCAAAATGTATGAAACTGGGTAAACGCCCCATGTCGCAATGAGAAGGAGACGCAAGCGACCTACGGTTGCTGCAACGCCTTCTGGTTGGCGATCAAGTGACTTACCAAGCTCTACGAACAATACGTAGAGGATGTAAAGGAATGGAAGTGTTGAAAGAACACCGTAAAGAATCTGTGTGTTCTGGTCGTTTGAGATTTCACCTGGGTAACCAAGCGCGATCATTGCAGCTGATGCTGGAACCAAACGGCTGATAAGTGACTTCGATACTTCCTTTGCAAGTGCAAGCACAGCAATTACTTCAACTAGAAGTAGAGGAACAGTTAGTAGCCAGTCAACATAACGGTATGCCTCGTTAAATGCACCCTGGTCTCCAGAAACCTTAACTGCCATTCCGGTTGATGATTCTGAGAATGAGTTAAAGATTCTCCAGTAGTGATAGCCAGCAATGAATGTAACCATTGAAGACATAACGAGAGCGTTGCGGTACTTAGCAAGTACGCGACCTTGTGAAACAAGTGTGTAAACAGTGCATGCAAGCATGGAAATTAGTCCAAACGAGAATACGTTATAGACTAGGTTCCATTGATTGCTTGTTAGATTTACCATGTAAATAAGCCTCCGTGGGGTGCTTAATACTTTACGGACCGGGCGGCCCCTAAAGCCAGAACCGATTATGAAGTCCTCGAGGAACCTCACTGATCCGCGCTGGTAAGCAATAGTGTGAACCTGTTGCAAGGAGTTCGCATCTTTACTCGCGAGTAAATTTCCGCTTTTTTTCGGGAAAAATTTAAAGCCACGCCTATTTCTTCTCCTCCCTGGGGAATTCACCCCGATACCGCCCCGTTCGACCCCCGTTAGGCTTGCCCGATGCGCAGCCAACTCAAAGAGCTCCACGCCCATTCGGGTTTTACCGCTCTGGCCACTTCGCGTTTTATCTCAAATGTCGGCAACGGTATATCTCCGGTGGCCTTGGCCTTCGGCGTCCTCGCCCTGCCGGGTGCGACCGGAAAAGATTTAAGTATCGTGATGGCAGCGCGAATGTTTCCGATGATCGCTTTGATGTTATTTGGTGGCGTGATCGGAGATCGTTTTAAACGAAATCGCATCGTTGGCGGCGCGGACATCATCGGAAGTACTTTTGCGACTGTTAGCGCAGTCTCGCTCATCGTTAACCATTCCAGCGTCTTCTTGCTTGCCTTGATGGGCGCGCTATTTGGCATTTTAAATGCGCTGTGGTGGCCGGCCATGTCTGGTGTACTCCCAGAAATATTGCCGAAAGAGAAATTGCAACATGGAAATGCCGTTGTAAGTATGACAACAAATATTGGTTATGTAGTCGGTGCACTGCTCGGTGGAGCTTTAGTATCTGTTTTTGGGTCAGGATGGGCGCTACTGGTAGATGCTATGAGCTTTTTCCTTGCTGGAGTCATCGTTTGGAATCTTGACCTTCCTACAATTATCCGCGAAAACAAAAATTCGGTCTTTCACGATTTGAAATCAGGTTGGAAAGAATTTATCTCTCGTTCATGGGTAGTAACGATTGTTGTGGCATTTTCTTTAATAAACGTCGCCTACGAGGCGCTACTACAGGTTCTCGGTCCACTTAACTTTTCTAAGGTAGACAGCGGTCCACAATTCTGGTCATTTAACTTGGCGGCGCTAACCGTTGGAATGCTCACCGGCAGCGTAATTTCGCTCAAAGTGCATTTCCGTCGGCCTTTACTCTTCGCAATGTTAATCATCTCCGCAACTGCAATCTGGGATTTTTCCTTGGCGATGAAGACTCCACTATGGATATCGCTGGTATGCGCATTTCTTGCTGGAATTGCAATTGATATTTTCATGGTGATCTGGAATACCTCGCTGCAATCGCATATCCCAGAAGAGTCATACTCGCGCGTCGTGGCATACGATGCTTTTGGATCTTTCGGTCTATCTCCGCTCGGAATCGCCGCAGCTGGTCCACTAGCGCAGTTATTTGGAGTCAGCACAATGATTTACGTGACTGGAACTATGGCGCTCTTTGCGGCTTTAGCATCGCTGCTCGTGAAATCTGTGCGCGACCTAAAACCAGTAACAAGCGCGTAGAGTTAAGTCATGGGTAAAGAAGCGAGTGAACGCGAAAAATTAGCGGCACTAGCTCCCCCAAAGTTGCGCGGGTGGTTTCACTTAGGTGCAACCCCTGTTGTAATAGTTGCATCGCTAGTGCTCTTTATCTTAAGTAAGAATTCATTAAAATTTGCAGTGGCACTGTATTCAATCACCGCGATCATGCTCTTTAGCGTTTCTGCGATTTATCACCGCGTGCCTTGGTCGCCTGCTAAGAAAAAGATTTGGCGCCGTTGGGATCATGCAAATATTAATTTATTGATTGCGGGCTCTTACACTCCCTTTGCCGTCACATTGCTCCACGGCAACGATCGAACGATTTTGTTAAGCGTGGTTTGGATTGGCGCACTTCTTGGAGTTGCCATGCGCATCTTCTGGGTCGGTGCACCACGTTGGCTCTATGTGATCAATTACCTTTTATTAGGTTGGGTGGCAATCGTTTACACGCCACAGCTCTACGATGAGGGTGGTCTTTGGGTTCTTCTGCCGATAGTCATTGGCGGATTGCTCTATTCAATCGGCGCGATTTTCTACGCGTTAAAGCGCCCCGGCAGAGCCGCCAAATATTTCGGCTTCCACGAGCTCTTCCATATATTCGTGCTCGCCGCGTGGATCTCGCAATATCTCGCTGTCTCATTCGCTATCTACCGTGACTAAATCACCCCACTTTTGGAGTAAGCGGGCTTTGCTCTAATCTAGGCACATGGCTGAGAAGAATTCGTTTCTAAATTGGGTTGGTTTTAAAGAGAGCGAAAGCGCTGCTCCAAGTTCGGTTGATCGTATCCGTGAACTTGAATCTCAACTTAACGATCTTCGATCACGTCGTGACATCACTTCGTTAAGTAAAGAAGAGTTTGAAATTCTGGCAACCGAAACAGCGATGTCGATGATCAAATCTGCACAGGCGCGTGAATCTAAGGCGCATGCCTCGTCTGAGCGCGTAGTACTTGAAGCAACTCGTCAAGCAAAAGATGCAATTGAAGGCGCCGAAACTAAAGCCCGCTCCATTCTCTCTGGCGCCGAAGCGCGCGGACGAAAATATATTAATGCGGCAGAAGCCGAGGCGGCAGAACGTCTGGCCACAGTTGAACGTGAAGCGCAAACAATTTTTGACGAAAAACGTCGTGAGGCATCCGCGCTTGCACATGCCGCACGTCGCGAAGGCGAGCGAATAATTACTGAAGCAACCAGTGAAGTTGCCGAATACCGAAATTGGCTCAGCGGCGTTATCTCTGAAGCTGAGCGCCTCTATAAGATTCAAACCCAATCACTCGATGCTGCCGAACAAGCAATTGCGCAAAGTCGCGTTCGGTTAGATAGCGCTTATGAGCGTTTGGCTCAGCTACATAAGAACGTCAACGAAAACTTAAATGCGGATAATTCGGTGATAGACACTGGTCCAAAGAAGGTAATTAGCCAGCGCACTAAGCCAGCTCTTGCCGCGCCCGTTAAGACAACTGCTGCCAAAAAGAAAACTGCAGCGAAGAAAAAACCTGCCAAGCGCCGGTAATCAATATGGTTACCAAACGCGGTATCCAATACATCCCTGCTATCGATGGGCTTCGTGCTGTCGCAGTTATTGCGGTCATGCTCTATCACTTAGGTATCGAGTGGATTCCTGGCGGCTTTCTTGGCGTTGATTTATTTTTCGTAATTTCAGGTTATGTAATTACTCGTCTTCTTTTGGATTCGATCCAACAACGCGGTGGATTAGATTTGCGCGATTTTTATATGGCACGTATCCGCAGGTTAGTTCCACCTTTGGTATTTATGTTGCTCGTAAGTTCAATCGTGGTGGGACTTTGGGCACCGGATACCACTAAAAAATTCTTAACCGATGCGCCATTTTCGCTCTTTGGCGGAATGAACTGGTGGTTGGTATTTAATCATCAGGATTACTTTGCAAATAGCGGCCGTCCGCCATTACTGCAACACACTTGGTCGCTTGCAGTTGAAGCTCAGTTCTACCTACTTTGGCCGCTAATTCTGCTCTTGGTCCTGCGCTTTTTTGGGAAAAAGTTAATTCCTGCGGCAGCGTTAGTAATTGCCGCTATTTCAGGAATCGCTTTGATGTTCGTTTCATTCCAATTAGATGCCGCAAACTCTTCAAAGGTTAGCCATGTTTATTTCGGAACAGATACCCACAGCATTGGCCTCTTCTTAGGTGCTGCTCTTGCAGTTAGTTGGATTCCACAAAATTTTCATGAGTCAGTAAGTCGCCGGGCTCAGGATTTTATTGATGGGGTTGGAGTCTTTGGATTCCTAGGAATTCTTGCCACATTTTTACTTATAGATGAAACTAAGCCGACTCTCTATAAATTAGCGTTCCCGCTTGCTGGAATTTTTGGAACCGCGATTCTAATTTCTATTGTTCACCCGGCATCTCGCTTTGCCCCGTTATTGAGAAATAAAGTTTTGCTTTGGATCGGTGAACGGTCTTATGCGATCTACCTTTGGCATTGGGTGATCTTTCAAATTTCTCGCCCCCAAGTTGATCTGGAAGGTCAAGACTGGGCGCTGCTTACCTTGCGAATTTTAATTGTGCTTGCCTTATCAGATATCTCGTTACGTCTGGTGGAGCTGCCGATTCGAAGTGGTGCAGTTGCTTACTGGCTCAAGGGTATGAAGTATCGAACACCTGAGGTCCGCAAAAAACAGAAAGTATTGGTTATTTCAACAACTTCATTCCTTCTACTTTTATCTGCAACTGTCTCGCTTAGCGCGATTGTTGAAATTGAGAATAAGAATAGGGATTTGATTCAATCGCTTGAAGATGCCGCAAAGCCGCTTGCGCCACAAGTTAGCCAAGCCGATCCTGGACTATGGGTCACTGGAGATTCTGTTATTTTGGGCATTCGCCATGAACTAGAAGTAAAGCATACGATTGCTTTAATCAACGCACGCGTTGGCAGACAAGCCCCTGAGCTACTAGAGGTCATGAGACATGATCTAAATAGCGTTAAGAACTCCCCCGTTCTCTTTAATCTCGGAAATAACAACGTGCTGTCTCGTGAGCAAGTTATGGCTATATTTGAAATTGTTAAAGCCGTTCCGAAAGCAATTGTCGTAAATACCGCTGTACCAAGACCGTGGAAAGAAGCCAATAACGCACTGATTCGTGAAGTCGCCTCAGGATATTCAAATATCAAAGTGATTTCTTGGGATCTAATCTCGCAGGGACATCCCGAATATTTCGCACCGGATGGAGTGCATCTAGTACCGACGGGTGTTCGTGCTTACGTAGCCGCGATCGAAGCTCAGTTATAAAAAAATAACCTCCACCAAAGCGGTGGAGGTTATTTTTTAATTTCTTTATTCGAACTGGCCTGCAAATCCGAATGCCTTTGCAGATGCGCTCTGTCCATCTGAATAAACTGATGAGACGCGGAATGATGTGGAACCATCAGTTGAACCCTTGGTGAATTCGATTGATAGCTGATCTGCCGGGAGCATGCCGCTTTCTTTCCACTCGCCCATGTTTGAGCGAATTTCAAACTTATAACCAGTTAGGCCAGCGGAAGCTGTTGGCGCCTTCCAAGTAATAACCATTACTGATTTCGTCGAATCTTTCCAGTTTCCGATAAAGCGACCTGGAGCTTCAACTGCTGCTACCGCTTCGCCACTTGTTGAAGCAGATGCAGATGGTGTTGCTTCTTCAGACATTTCTGGAGCCGCTGAAGCAGAAGCTGTCGCTGAAGCTGAAGCTACTGGTGCAACATCATCGCTTTCAGAAGCTGGACGTGAAATAACAACAACTGCAAGTAGTGCGATACCGATAATTGCAGCAAGTAGGACGCGCGGTGATGTCGATTGCTTTGGCGCTGCACTTGGCTTTGCA
>JAHECV010000007.1:0-4795 GCA_024641555.1 Candidatus Planktophila sp. | reverse complement strand
GCCGGTGCTTTCTTCTTAACTGCCACGATGTGACTCCTTTGAAATTTGGAAACGATCAGGGTTAGAACTAACTCGTATAGATCAAGTTTAGCCTAGGGAGTTGAGCAATTTGATGACATGAGGTGCGATAGCACGTAGTGATTTTCCGCGATGGCTGATTGAATCTTTCGCCTGTGCGCTCATTTGCGCGCTGGAAATTTCATACCCTTCGGGGCGGAAAATCGGATCGTAGCCAAATCCTTGATCGCCAATTGGCTCACGCAGAATCCAGCCTTCAAATTTCGCTTCTTCAACATGGGTGCGGCCATCGGGCAAAGCCAGGGCTGCAACACAAGTGAAGTGTGCACTTCGCTTTTCATCTGGAACATCGCTTAACGATGCCAATACCTTTGCCGTATTTGCTTGATCATCTCCATGTTGGCCAGCCCAACGTGCGGAGAAAATCCCTGGGTCGCCATTTAAGAAATCTACACAGAGACCGCTGTCATCAGCGATCGCGGGAAGCCCAGATGCTGCGCACATTTCGCGCGCCTTAAGTAGCGCATTCTCTTCAAAGGTAGAACCAGTTTCATCTACATCATGCAAGTTGGGGAATTGATCAAGACCAACTAATTCAATTTGGCCCGCAGCAATATCTTCCAGGATGCGACGGAACTCTTCGATCTTGCCTTTATTGCGTGTGGCAAGAAGTAATTTGTGTGGGCTCAATTTATTTACTCACCTATTACTGATTAGCAAGCGCGGCTTTTTGAATCTCGCCTAGTTCTACACAGCCAGCCACTGCAAGATTAAGAAGTGAATCAAGTAAGTTGCGATCAAACGGCACGCCCTCAGCAGTTCCTTGAACTTCAATGAATCGGCCATCGCCACTACAGACCACGTTCATATCGGTATCAGCACGGACATCTTCTTCGTAGCAGAGATCAAGCATCGGCACGCCAGCAATAATTCCCACAGAAACAGCAGCGACGGAATCACTAAGTGGTTTGGAATCTGCCTTGATATGTCCTTGTGACTTAGCCCAAGAGATCGCATCACTAAGTGCGACGTAAGCACCGGTAATTGCCGCAGTACGAGTTCCACCATCTGCTTGCAAAACATCGCAATCGATAACGATTGTGTTCTCACCAAGTTCTTTCATATCAACAATCGCGCGAAGTGAACGGCCTACTAAACGAGAAATTTCTTGGGTACGTCCGCCGAGTTTTCCTTTAACGCTTTCGCGATCAGAGCGAGTATGGGTTGCCCGCGGCAACATTGCGTATTCGGAAGTTACCCAACCTTTTCCGGAATCTTTCAACCAACGTGGAACGCCCGGAGTAAATGAAGCGACGCAGAGCACGCGAGTCTTTCCAAATTCAACAAGCACAGAGCCTTCAGCGTGGTCTAACCACTTACGCGTAACTTTGATTTGGCGTAGCTGATTGTTATTTCGTCCATCGTTGCGTGCCATTTATTTCCATTCCATTCGGATGATTGTCATTTGAGTTCTGAGATGTGCTGCACGGAGCCGACTTCCGGCCCTAAGAATCTCCGGGCTAATACTTCAAACGCTGCAGAATCTCCGGTGGCTAGGAAGCGATGAGATGCTGGAGTCGTAGAAGGTGAACGCAATAATGAGTTTTCTACCAAGGTTCGATATAAATCTTTAGCGGTTTCTTCAGCGCTGGAAACCAATGAGACGCCGTTGCCCATTACATAGGAAATTACGCCAGTTAGTAGCGGGTAGTGGGTGCAACCTAAAACTAAGGTATCAACATCGGCATCCATAACAGGCTGCAAATATTCGCGAGCTACCTTGGTGATCGCCTCCCCGGAAGTTTCACCACGCTCTACAAACTCAACAAAAAGTGGGCAAGCGATAGATGTAATTTCTAATTGCGGCGCTGCGGCAAATGCATCTAGATATGCCTTTGAATCGATGGTCGCGCGCGTACCAATAACTCCGATGCGACCTGTGCGGGTAGCAGCAACGGCGCGCCGAACGGCCGGTTGAATAACTTCGATGACCGGAACTGAATATCGCTCACGTGCATCACGCAACATCGCAGCGCTTGCAGTGTTGCAGGCAATTACCAACGCTTTCACACCTTGATCCACCAGGTAATCAAGAGTTTCTAGCGCAAAGGTTCGAACCTCAGCGAGTGGGCGCGGACCGTAAGGTCCGCGTGCGGTATCGCCAATGTAAAGTGTTGACTCATTGGGAAGTTGATCGAGAATTGCACGAGCTACGGTTAAACCGCCAACTCCTGAATCGAATATTCCGATTGGTGCATCGCTCACAGGGTAAGACTACCGTCTCGTGAGTTAAGCCCAGAGCGTTCCGTCTAACCCTTCGGTGGCTTCTTCAATTTCTGAGCCATAAATCCCAGTTGAAAGATATTTCCAACCCGCATCACAGACGATAAATGCAATATCTGCATCTCGCCCTTCGCGAACTGCCTCGTTCGCCATTGCTATCGCAGCATGCAAAATTGCACCAGTTGAAATACCAGCGAATATTCCTTCTACTTCCAACAGTTCGCGCACGCGGCTTACTGAATCTTCAGCACCTACCGAAAAACGGCGAGTTAAAACTGTTGCATCATAGAGTTCTGGAACAAAGCCCTCATCAATATTTCTTAGCCCGTAAACTACTTCACCGTAACGTGGCTCAGCTGCAATGATTTGCACATCGGGTTTCTGCTCGCGCAAGTAGCGACCTGCGCCCATCAAAGTTCCGGTTGTGCCAAGCCCAGCAACAAAGTGGGTGATTGTTGGAAGGTCTTTAAATATTTCTGGACCCGTGCCTTCGTAATGCGCTTTGGTATTTGCCGGATTTCCATATTGATAGAGAAAAACCCATTCAGGATTCTGAACCGATAACTCTTTAGCAACGCGAACTGCCTCATTTGATCCGCCAGCGGCAGGAGACGAAATAATCTTTGCGCCCCACATCTCCAATAGTTGGCGGCGTTCGGGGCTGGTGTTCTCGGGCATTACACAAATTAATTTATAGCCGCGCACCTTTGCCGCCATTGCCAGTGAGATTCCAGTGTTTCCACTTGTTGGCTCCAAAATGGTTGCGCCAGTTTTTAACAAACCTTTTTCTTCAGCATCGATGATCATAGAAATCGCTGTGCGATCTTTAATTGACCCAGTGGGATTGCGATCTTCCATCTTCGCCCAGAGTCGAACTCTTGGTGACGGTGATAACCGCGGTAAACCAATAAGCGGAGTGTTTCCTACCGATGCTTCGAGTGAGTCGTAGCGCGACAATTTAACCGCCAGCGACTGCAGGAAGAATTGTTACCGAATCACCATCTTTAATCTGCGCTTCTAAACTTCCGAGAAAGCGCACATCTTCATCGTTTACATAAATATTTATGAAGCGACGAAGCGCTCCGTTTTCTAAAAGGCGATCGCCGATTCCCGGATATTGCGCCTCGAGATCAGAGATAACTGCACTAAGTGTTGCCCCACTTGCTGTTACAGCCTTTTGATCTTTGGTGAATGGGCGAAGAATTGTAGGAATGCGTACGTCGATGCTCATGTGCTTATTATGGCCAACAAATGAGTTATTCGGTAATTGAAACTTCTTCCTCGGTTACTACACCTTCGATAATTCGGTAAGAACGGAATTCAATTGCAGGTGCAATCTCTTTGCGACTAGAGACAAGCACATAATGCGCACCAGGTTCTCCGGCGTAAGCAATATCAGTACGAGATGGAAAGGCTTCAGTTTCGGTATGTGAGTGATAGATAACAACGATTTCTTCATCGTTATCGTCTACTTCACGATAGAGCGCTAATAAATCTTTAGGATCAAACTCATAGAAAGTTGGCGAATGAGCAGCGTTAATCATTGGTTTTAAACGTTCGGGGCTGTCTTTACCGACTGGGCCAAGGATGACGCCGCAACATTCATCGGGGTATTCGGCACGTGATTGCTCAACTATTGCATCAACAAATGCGCGAGAGATGGTTAGCGACATGATGAAGTTATCTTAACCCTCATCCATCAACGCCGCGATTAGCCCTTCTTGCAACCAACCGAGCCAACCATAAACAATATAAACACCGCGAAGCGGATCATCAGGAGCTAATAGTTCTAACTCATCACTAGTGCGTTCTTGGACATTTAAGCGCACGCCTAGAGCTAAACGCATATCGTTAATCGCGCCTAACCAGGCATTTGCACTATCGTGATCAAGATCTACGGTTCCATCTTTGGCGCTCTTTAAATACATGCGCATCGCCATGGCATGCGCCTGTTTCTTATTGCGCAACGTCGCTTCGGTATAGCGACGAAATTCGGCTGAGTCTGCTTGATCTTGATATGCGTTCGGCAACAACCGATGAAGCACTTCATCTTCTGGCGGTGCATCATGCGTTGTAATACCGACCATGGCGGCAAGTGGATCATCGTGTCCATGATCTACGCGCTCGGCAAGGAGTTCGATAATTTGTTCAGCTAGATTAATTAAAATCTCACGTTCATTTTCTGCGAATTCAGCGACATAAGAATTGCTACCGTGGCGTTTAAATCCTTCAGATGTCATAGCGCTTGATCTCCGCGTTGCAGGGTTGCCCAAAGACCGTATTCATGAAGTCTGGCGACATCATGCTCCATCTCTTCTCGACTTCCGGTTGAGACCACCGCTTTACCTTCGGTATGAACCTTCATCATCAATTCGTGCGCTTTCTCTTTGGAATATCCAAAGAGCTCCATCAATACATAAGTTACGTAAGTCATGAGATTTACGGGATCATCCCAAACGATGGTCACCCATGGCGTATCGCCAGAGAAGATCGC
>JAHECV010000145.1 GCA_024641555.1 Candidatus Planktophila sp. | reverse complement strand
GCGAAGATTTTGACTATCACGAAGAGTTGAAGAGTTTAGATTTTGCTGCGCTGAAGAAAGATCTGCATGCGCTAATGACCGACAGCCAACCTTGGTGGCCAGCAGACTGGGGACATTACGGCGGATTAATGATTCGCATGTCTTGGCATGCCGCAGGAACATATCGAACAACTGATGGTCGCGGTGGCGGTGGAACCGGAAATTTACGTTTTGCACCACTTAACTCTTTTCCAGATAACGTTAACCTCGATAAAGCGCGCCGAATTCTTTGGCCAATTAAACAAAAGTATGGCAACAAAGTTAGCTGGGCAGATTTGTTAGTACTGGCCGGAACAATTGCTTACGAATCTATGGGGCTCAAGACCTTTGGTTTTGGATTCGGTCGTACTGATATATGGCACCCAGAAAAAGATATTTACTGGGGCCCAGAGACAGAATTTTTAGCGCCAAGTGATGCGCGTTATGTAGATGTAAAAGATGCCAGCACGATGGAAAACCCATTGGCCGCTGTGCAGATGGGTCTGATCTATGTAAATCCAGAAGGTGTAAATGGAAAATCAGATCCATTGCTAACCGCCCAACATGTCCGCGAAACTTTTGCACGTATGGCGATGAACGATGAAGAGACCGTTGCATTAACAGCAGGTGGCCACACCGTCGGCAAGGCGCACGGAAATGGCGATGCTTCACGACTTGGTCCAAGCCCTGAAGGCGCCGATATTCATGAGGCTGGCCTTGGTTGGATGAACCACACAACGCGCAGCATTGGACGTGACACAGTTTCAAGTGGAATTGAAGGTGCATGGACTACTCATCCAACTAAGTGGGATGGCGGTTACTTCGAGCTTCTCTTCAAATATGACTGGGAACTTAAGAAATCTCCTGCAGGTGCAACTCAATGGGAGCCGATCAATATCGCTGAAGAAGATAAGCCGGTAGATGTTGAAGATCCATCAATTCGCTATAACCCAATGATGACTGATGCCGATATGGCGATGATAAAAGATCCGATTTACTTGGAAATTTCAAAGCGTTTCCATGCTGATCCTGCATACTTCAGCGAAGTATTTGCGCGCGCTTGGTTTAAGTTAACGCACCGCGATCTCGGACCAAAAGTTCGTTACTTTGGACCAGATGTTCCTCAAGAAGATTTGATTTGGCAGGATCCAATTCCTGCTGGTTCAACTTCTTATGATGTTGTATCCGTCAAAGCAAAGATTGCAGCAACCGGCATATCTGTTTCAGACCTAGTTGCAACCGCTTGGGATAGCGCTCGCACCTTCCGTGGTTCCGATAAGCGTGGTGGAGCCAATGGCTCCCGTATCCGCCTTGCACCACAGAAAGATTGGCAAGGCAACGAACCGGCTCGTTTGGCTCAGGTACTTGCTGCCCTTGAACCAATTGCAAAAGAATCTGGTGCAAGCGTTGCAGATGTAATTGTCTTGGCAGGAAATGTGGGAGTTGAAGCTGCGGCAAAGGCCGCTGGCTTTGATATCAATCTTCCTTTCGCACCAGGTCGCGGAGATGCAAGTGCAGAACAAACCGATGCAGCATCTTTTGCACCGCTTGAGCCAATTCATGATGGTTTCCGCAACTGGTTGAAACAGGAGTATTCAGCTAAACCGGAAGAGCTTTTGCTAGATCGCGCTCAACTCATGGGGCTAACCGCGCCCGAGATGACTGTGTTGATGGGCGGCATGCGTTCCATTGGTACAAACTATGGCGGAACAAAACATGGAGTATTCGGCGACCAAGTTGGAACTTTGAACACTGATTTCTTTAGCGTGTTGACCAGTATGGATTACATCTGGGAGCCGGCTGGAGACAATCTATATAATTTAAGAAACCGAAAGTCGGGCGAAGTTAAATTCACTGCTACACGTGTTGACTTAGTGTTTGGTTCAAACTCAATTCTGCGTGCATATGCTGAGGTTTATGCTCAGAGCGATGGCCAAGCCAAGTTTGTAAAGGACTTTGTGGCTGCCTGGACAAAGGTGATGAACGCAGATCGCTACGACCTAAAGAGATAATTTACTTATCTGGATTAGGAACAGTTACATCGCGAACGAAAGCTTCGAGATCATTAACTGACTGCAGAAAGCCGCGCAAGGTGCGAAGAGTTGCCCCAAAGTTAGTGAATTCTTCAGGCTTGA
>JAHECV010000143.1 GCA_024641555.1 Candidatus Planktophila sp. | reverse complement strand
GTTGCACTTGCCTGGCTACGCGCTAACCCACAGGTGAGCACACCGATTGCATCCGCTCGCACCGTGGAGCAACTTCACGAAATCATGCAGGTAGTTGAGCTAAGCAGCGATGAAGTAGCCGAACTAAGCGCTCTTTAAATACTTCTCCAAAGCCTCTCGCACAATAACGGATTTGGTTTCGCCGCGACGTTTAGCCTCTTTATCAAGGGCTTTTTTCAATTTCATCGGTACTCGAACTTTGATTTGAGGCGATTCAATAGAAGCCGCAGTCAATGAAGGTCTTCCGAGGACTTTTTCTATCGCCTCCATAGCCATTTTTTCGGCGCGCTTGTTAGTTATACGCTTACCGTTTCTATCTCTAATTACTTCTTTATCTAAATCGACATCAGGTCCAAGCTTGTATTTAACCTTCACTTTAGCTGCCATCTCTTTTGCACCTTTCTAAAAATTGTTGGCATTACATGAATTACCAAGAGAAAATCGTTTTCTGCTATCGCAACTATCTCGAGCTCTAAGCCACGATCATCTTTGGCTACCCAAATAATTTTATCTTTTGTATCTGGATTTCCATGAGCAATCGTTGGCGAAGAATTATTGATCACATAAAGCGCCCGACTTCTTCCTATACGATGTTTTCGAGCCGATTGAGTAAACCTAATTTCCATTGTTGGAACTTAGATTTACTAACTGACATATTTAATTGTGTACCCCATAAATATAGCGCAAAATGTGGATAATAAAAATATTATTTATTAATTACTTTAAGTAACTTTTATAAAACAGCGGGCCCAACGCCCCAAGCGCCACCGCTATGGCGATCAATAACCCACGCGGAATATTGCGCCAACTCTGGGCGGCCAAACCACGTAGCGCCATCTTCACCGGCCACCATCAACGCCGTCGCCAATGCATCGGTTAAGCCACCATCTGGCCCCAACACCGTCGCCGATTTCGCCCCAATTGCAATCGTGCCCGTTGCTGGATCAAAGATATGCGCCCCGCGTTCGTAAGTCCCGCTGGTTGCAATCGCGCCATCGCTGATTTCAAAAATCCGCAGAACCTCTTGGCGGTTATCCGGATTTACAACGCCAATTTTCCAAGGCCCCACAGCACCGTTTTCAACCACACCACCACGCAGCGTTAAATCACCAGCTGCATTTACCTGAATATCTTCACATCCCGCAGCGCCAAGAATTTCGGCAACCCGATCTGCCGCCCACCCTTTTACATACCCCGATGGATCAAAGCCACCCGCAACTGCCCACGGATCAAAGGCACCATCGCTTAAATCTCGCGCAACCGCACACAGCTGCCAAACTTCTTGCACATCAGCCGGGCATTGTTCAATCGCTATTTCACCACGTCGCAGACGTGTAACAAATGAACCATCTTTATATGTTGAGAACTCTTCATCAACGCCATAAACAAAGCGCTTAACGTTTTCTATCGCCGTATCAATCGCGCCTTCACTGACTTTGCTTGATGCCACATCTATAAATAAAACGGTGCCCCAAACCGGTATTTCATATCGCTTTCGCACCACGCGGTTAACTTACATCCCCGCCTTTGCCAGCGCGCTAACCAACGAGGTATACCAACCATAAGATGTAAACGATGCGCCAGATGCGCCATTGATCTTTGCTGATTGCGCTTGCAAAGTCTGCTGGCGAAGAATTGGAACTGCCATCTGAGTCCAGCGATCGTTGCGCCCACTAGGCGCTTGAACGGCCTGCGCATCTGTGATCTTGCCATTTTCTACGGTGATCTTTACCTGAACATTTCCGTATCTAACATTTACAACATCACCAGTGAATGTTCCAGAAGCCGCCTTTGTAGCGGGTGCCGCTGCAGGAGTTTGTGTTGCAGGAGTTTGTGTTGGAGTTGTCTGCGTTGCCGCAGCCGCTGAATTTGAAGATTGTGGTTGCGCCGCTTTTGTCTTCGGAGTTTGTTTTGTTGCAGCAGCCTTAGTTGCGGCAGCTTTCGCTGCAGGAGCCGATGCAGCAGCAGGCGCCGCAGGATTTGCCGCCCCTCCACCCAACGCCAATGAGGCATCGCCAGTTGATGTAAATGTCGGAGGCGTAATCGCCAACACCGCACCCAACCCACCAACGGTTCCGGTAGCAATCAGCAGCGCGCGTTTCATATGCAAACCCTCTCGTTATCTC
>JAHECV010000033.1 GCA_024641555.1 Candidatus Planktophila sp. | reverse complement strand
TATGAACGCGCCAAGGACGATACCCGTTTAGCTCTGGTAACCAAGCGCGCTCGCCAAGCAGATGCGCCATTGGTCTATGTAAATATGACCGGTGGTCAAGATGATCTGGTCTTTGATGGTGACAGCATCGTGGTTGGTGCTGACGGTGCAGTGATTGCAAGAGCGCCACAATTTGAAGATGGCATCGCACTTGTCGACATTGATGTCGTAACTAAAACCAGTTCACCCGATGTGATTATTTCGGAAGATGAAGTAAAACTTGATCGCGCCTTGGTTCCAGGAGTTGCCGTCCGTCTCGATGATCGCGAAGAGATATGGAACGCAATCGTGGTGGGCTTGCGCGACTATGTAGAAAAGAATGGTTTCCGCAGTGTGGTGATCGGTTTATCGGGTGGAATCGATTCGGCGTTAGTTGCTGCGCTAGCCGTTGATGCACTGGGCGCCAAGCGAGTAAATGGCGTTGCGATGCCAAGTAAATACTCTTCCGATCATTCGATCTCTGATGCTCAGGCCTTTGCTAATGCAACTGGTATCCATTTCCGAACCGTGCCAATCGCGCCCATGGTGGATGCTTATATGAATAACTTGGTATTAAAAGGGCTCGCCGAAGAAAATCTGCAGGCCCGAGTTCGCGGCACAACTTTGATGGGCATCTCAAATCAAGAGGGGCATTTACTTTTGGCCACGGGCAATAAATCAGAGCTAGCCGTTGGGTACTCAACGCTTTACGGAGATGCGGTTGGCGGCTTTGCGCCGATCAAAGATATTTACAAGACCGATGTCTGGGCGCTTTCTCGTTGGCGCAATGAAATCGCGCGGGCACGCGGTGAGGCTGAACCGATCCCGGTTAACTCAATTGAAAAAGAGCCAAGTGCAGAATTGCGTCCCGATCAAAAAGACACTGACTCACTTCCAGATTATTTATTACTTGATCGCGTCTTAACCGCCTACGTAGATGAGGACCAAGGATCTGCGGCGTTGCTTGCAGCCGGTTTTGATGAGGCGCTGGTTCGTCGGGTGATTGCAATGGTAGATAAGGCTGAATACAAGCGTCGCCAATATCCACCTGGGCCAAAGGTTTCTAAGCGGGCATTTGGAAAGGATCGCAGACTTCCAATGACGAGCCGCTGGAGCGAATAGGCCACGTAACACAGCCGTAACTTTGCCTTGGCAAGATCTGGGGTATGACTTCCCAAGATTCGCATCCTAATTCGCAAATGAGTAAGCAACAAGAGTTTGTACTTCGCACAATTGAAGAACGCAATATTCGTTTTATCCGTTTATGGTTTACCGACGTCTTGGGTTATTTGAAATCAGTTGCCATTGCTCCAGCAGAACTTGAAAATGCTTTTGAAGAAGGCATCGGTTTCGATGGTTCGGCCATTGAAGGCTTTGCGCGAGTTACCGAATCGGATATGTTGGCAAAACCTGATCCTGCAACATTTTCTATCTTGCCGTGGCGCACTGAAGCACCGGGTGCCGCGCGCATGTTCTGCGACATCACGATGCCCGATGGATCGCCTTCACCTGCTGACCCGCGCAATGTGCTTCGCCGAACTTTAAATAAAGCGGCGCAAATGGGCTACACCTGTTACACCCACCCCGAAATTGAATTCTTCTTATTTAAGAATTCACCAGTAAAGGGCGAACAACCAGTACCGGTTGATCAAGGTGGATATTTCGATCACACACCTGCCGTGGTTGGACATGACTTCCGTCGCCAGGCGATCACCATGTTGGAAGCGATGGGTATTTCTGTGGAATTTAGCCACCATGAAGGCGCTCCTGGCCAACAAGAAATCGATCTTCGTTATGCCGATGCGCTTAGCACTGCAGATAACATCATGACCTTCCGCCATGTAATTAAGGAAGTTGCGCTGGAACAAGGTTTCTACGCATCCTTCATGCCTAAGCCATTTACCGATCATCCAGGTAGCGGCATGCATACCCACGTTTCACTTTTTGAAGGCGAGAAGAACGCTTTCTACGATGCTTCTGCCGAATTTAATCTATCGAAAGTTGCTCGCTCATTTATCGCCGGAATTTTGCAGCACTCATCGGAAATTACTGCAGTGACAAATCAATGGGTTAACTCTTATAAACGTCTGCAAGGCGGCGGCGAAGCGCCTGCGCTGATTTCATGGGGCCATAACAATCGCAGCTCTCTGGTTCGTATTCCGATGTATAAACCAAATAAGGAAAATTCAACTCGAATCGAATTTCGTTCGCCAGATTCAGCATGCAACCCTTACTTGGCCTACGCCGTTATGTTGGCTGCTGGGCTAAAGGGAATCGAAGAGCAGTACGAATTAGTTGATAGCGCCAACCCAGATTCACTTCCAGCCAACCTCGATGAGGCAATCTCCATTATGGAGAAGAGCGAACTAGTGCGTGAGACTTTAGGTGAGCATGTCTTTGAATACGTGCTTCGCAATAAACGCGCGGAATGGCAGGACTATCGCCGCCAAGTCAGCGCCTACGAGTTAGATCGATATTTACCCGTTCTGTAACACCGCTTTTCCCAGTTGGGCTGTTACTTTATTGGCATGGCAAAAGAGATAACCGAAAGCGGATTACGCCGTATCAATTTAATTGCTGGAGTACTTCACCTAGCACAGATGGTGGCGGTTCTTGCACTTTCTTCGGATTTCACCTTACCAATCACCGCGCGATATATGTCTGGTCCGCCTGGAAGTACTTTCGGCGATCTCATCGTTCTTTACAACGCACCTCTAGCAATAGGTGTTGCAATCTTTTTGGGACTTTCTTCTCTGGCGCACTTTATTGTGATTAGCCCGAAATTTTTCCCACGTTATATCGCAGGGCTTGCCGCTCACCGAAACTTCTTCCGCTGGGTTGAGTATTCAATCAGCTCTTCAGTAATGATTGTCTTAATTGCACAAGTGACTGGTGTTTCAGATATCACCGCTTTGATTTCCATCTTCGGCGTAAACGTTTCCATGATCCTCTTCGGGTGGTTGCAGGAAAAGTATGAAGAGCCAGGCAATGGCGGATGGGTTCCGTTTATCTTTGGTTGCATCGCCGGAGTAGTCCCATGGCTTGCGCTGATGTTCTATGTCTTCGCGATCGGCGGCGCCGGCGAAAATAAAGCGCCGACTTTTGTCTATTTCATCGTATTTACCATCTTCGTTCTCTTTAATTCATTTGCGCTTGTTCAATATCTACAATATAAAAAGGTTGGCAAGTGGGCGGATTACCTGCGGGGAGAGCGCACCTACATAACGCTCTCATTAGTGGCTAAATCACTACTTGCTTGGCAAATATTCGCAAATACACTTATTCCGTAAACGTTCTTAATCTTTCTTAGGAGAATCATGGCACTTCGTTGGGGTTATCTTGGAGCAGGTGGAATCGCCGATCTAATTGCAGCAGATTTTGCGATTGCCGGATTAAAGATCCAAGCGGTGGCAACGCGCGATATGGCACGCACCAACGCTTTCGCTGACAAATTTGGTATCCCAAACCGCCATCCCGATTACGCTGCGCTTGTTGCTGACCCCGAAGTGGATGTTGTTTACATTTCAACTGTGCAGACTCT
This sequence comes from Candidatus Planktophila sp., assembly GCA_024641555.1. Next base: position 7,544 of record JAHECV010000033.1, on the reverse strand, counting down.
GCACCTTGAGCACACTCTGCTGGCGATCAAAGCGGGCAAGCATGTCTTGCTCGAAAAGCCATTCACCATGAATGCGGCAGATGCCCATGCGATCTACGATGCAGCAAAAGCGGCCGGAGTATTTGTTATGGAGGCGATGTGGACTCGCTTCCTGCCAACTATGGATGCCGTCTTTGAGGTTATTAATTCAGGTCTAATTGGAACTCCTAACTTTGTATTTGGTGATCACAGCCAGTATCTGCCGATCGAGAAAGCGCCACGTTTATGGAATCGTGAACAAGGCGGTGGCGCGCATTATGATCTGGGAATTTATCCAGTGTCATTTGCGATTCGCGTACTGGGTTTCCCAGATTCAGTTTCTGGAAAATCGGTAATGACCGATACCGGTGTTGATGCTGCAACTGCTGCCGTTATGCATTACAACAACGGTTCACTTGCAGTTATTAATTCATGTATGACTATGGCTGGCACAGTTAGCGCTGCGGTTCATGGCACAAAGGGGCGCCTAGAGCTAGACGGTTCGTTCTATGAGCAAACAACATTTCGTGTCTATGACAACGATCGCAAATTGATTAAGTCATACAGTGACAAGATCCAAGGTCGCGGAATGCAATATCAAGCGATCCACGTTGAAGAATGCATCGCTAAGGGGCTTACCGAAAGCCCGATTATGAGCCTTGCCGATACTGTGAAAATTATGGAAGTAATGGAGCAGATCCACGTCTTCTAACGCGTGCTTGCTCGTTTCTGACTTCTAGCGTTACTATTTATCTATGTTGTTAACCATGACACAGAGCAGCCTCCTCCTTAGCTGCCGTGGCGGGGCCAAGTAAGCCGGTCCCCTCGCCGCGGGGTTTGTCGCACCGGTAAAACCCGACAAAACCCAACTATTTAGGAGCTTAAGTAAATGTCTGTAGATAAGAATTTTCCTGATCAAAAACCGTCAGTGATGCCGGTGCATCGCTATTCATCATTTATTCCAGTCGATCTAAAAGATCGTACTTGGCCAACTAAGCAGATGATCAAGGCGCCGCAATGGTGCTCAGTTGATTTACGTGATGGCAACCAAGCGCTTATCGATCCGATGGATACACCGCGCAAGTTAGCGATGTTCAAACTTTTGGTTGAGATGGGTTACAAAGAGATTGAAGTTGGTTTTCCATCTGCGTCACAAACCGATTTTGATTTCGTTCGCAAAATTATCGATGAAGAGATGATCCCTGATGATGTAGTTATTCAAGTGCTAACCCAGGCACGCGAACCTTTGATTCGCCGAACCTACGAAGCGATCAAAGGATCAAAGCAAGCGATTGTTCACCTTTATAACTCGACATCTACTTTGCAGCGTCGCGTGGTATTTGGCCTAGATAAAGCTGGCATCAAGAAGATCGCCACCGATGGCGCACAACTATGTCTTGACCTAGTCTCAACAGTTCCTGGTACAAAGGTTTCATTCGAGTATTCACCTGAGTCATATACGGGTACAGAACTCGAATTTGCAGTTGAGGTTTGCAACGCAGTAAATGCGATCTGGAAACCAACGCCACAATGGAAGACGATTATGAACCTGCCAGCAACCGTTGAAATGGCAACTCCAAATGTTTATGCAGATTCCATTGAGTGGATGTGCCGCAACCTAGAAAATCGTGAGAGTGTAATTGTTTCGCTTCATCCACATAACGATCGTGGCACTGGTGTTGCGGCAGCAGAACTTGGTTATTTAGCTGGAGCAGATCGCATCGAAGGAACGCTCTTTGGAAATGGTGAGCGCACCGGAAACGTTTGTTTGGTAACCCTTGGTATGAACTTGGTTTCACATGGCATCGATCCCATGATCAACTTTTCAAATATCGATGAGATCCGCCGCACCGTTGAATATGCCAACCAACTTCGCGTGCCAGAACGCCATCCATATGGCGGAGACTTAGTCTTCACCGCTTTCTCTGGCTCGCACCAAGATGCAATTAAAAAGGGCTTTGAACACCTTGAAAAAGATGCCAAAGCGGCTGGTGTCGATAAAGATAAATTCACTTGGGCGATTCCGTATCTTCCAATAGATCCAAAAGATATTGGACGCTCTTACGAAGCGGTGATTCGTGTTAATTCGCAATCTGGTAAGGGCGGCGTTGCTTACTTAATGAAACATGAGCATCATCTTGATCTACCGCGACGCCATCAAATTGAATTTAGTCGAGTTGTGCAAGCCAAGACGGATGCCGAGGGAGGCGAAGTCACCGCAGATGCTTTGTGGCATATCTTCGAAGATGAATACTTACCAACAGAGGGAGCACCCTGGGGAAGGTTCCGCTTAAAGGGGCTTTCTCAAACTTCTGTTCTTGATGAAGATGTTCACTTAACGGTGAATATTCTTGATCGTGGCGAAATGAAAGAACTCTCTGGCCAAGGCAACGGTCCAATCGCTGCCTTCTGCAATATCTTGCAAGATTACGGCGTGGATGTTCGAGTACTTGATTACTACGAACATGCTCTCTCTGCCGGTGGCGATGCATCAGCAGCTGCTTACTTGGAGTGCTCAATCGGTAGCGAAGTTTTCTGGGGCGTCGGAATCGACCCAAACACCACAACTGCTTCGCTTAAAGCGGTCGTGTCTGCAATAAATCGCGCTATCCGCTGACTACCTTTACCTTCGTGAGCCTTTATCGTGACGAAGCAATTATTTTGCGCACCCAGAAGCTGGGTGAAGCAGATCGCATCATCACGCTCTTAACTCGCGAAAACGGTCGCGTGCGCGGCGTCGCTAAAGGCGTTCGTCGCACGATGTCTAAATTCGGTGCGCGGTTAGAACCCGGCAGCCATGTCGATATTCAATTACATAAAGGTCGTACCTTCGACACCATTACTCAAGTTGAAGCGATCAACAATTACGGCGAAGCGTTAACTGATGATTATCAGCGCTGGACAATCGCTTCGGCTATTTTGGAAACCGCCGAACGATTTACTTCGCAAGAGTACGAACCCGCGTTACAAGAGTTTCAATTAGTTGTCGGCGGTATGAAAGCGCTAGCTGAAAATCGCTACGACGCCTCACTTATCTTGGATGCTTTTTTGCTGCGCTCACTGGCAATCGGTGGTTATGCGCCTTCCACTTCAAATTGTTCACGATGTGAAAAGCCCGGACCACATCGCTACTTCTCACTTGTTGGTGGTGGTTCAGTCTGTATGGAGTGTCGACCATCTGCATCGGCAACGCCTGCGCCCGAAACTTTGCAATTACTCGGCGCCTTATTAAGCGGAGATTGGGAGATCGCAGAAAATAGCGAACCACGTCATCGCCGCGAGGCTAGTGGTTTGGTAATCGCTTACTTACAATGGCATCTAGAACGCGGCCTACGCAGCCTGCCGATCGTGGAGAGAGTTTAAAAGTTGAGTAAAAAGATCGAGATCCCAGAACACATCGCGATAGTGATGGATGGCAATGGCCGTTGGGCAAAAGATCGCGGACTTGCTCGTACCGCAGGACACGAAGCCGGAGAAAAAGTTCTATTTGATTTAGTTGAAGCAGCAATCGGTTTCGGCGTTAAAGAGTTGAGCGCCTACGCCTTTTCTACCGAAAACTGGAAGCGCACGCCTGAAGAAGTTAAATTCTTGATGGGTTACAGCCGCGATGTACTGCGTCGCCGTCGCGACCGCTTAAATGAGATGGGCGTGAAGATTCAATGGATCGGTCGCCCACAGCGATTATGGAAATCAGTTATCTCCGAGCTCGAAGAGGCGCAGGAGTTAACCAGGAAGAACAGGACGCTGACCCTAAATATGTGCGTTAACTACGGCGGCCGCGCAGAACTAGTTGATGCAACCGCAGCGCTGGCGCGCGATGTAAAGCGCGGAAAATTAAAGCCCGATGCAATTACCGAGAAAACTATCGAAAAGTATTTGTACTCGCCAAAGATGCGCGATGTTGATCTCTTTTTGCGTTCATCGGGGGAGCAGCGCACCAGCAACTTTTTGCCTTGGCAATCGGTCTATGCCGAATTCGTTTTTATGGATGTCTTATGGCCAGATATGACGCCAAAACAACTTTGGAAAGCGATTGAAATTTACTCAGAACGTGATCGGCGGTTTGGTAAGGCGTGAGCCTTTACTTTTAAATCGTGGAGACTACGCCCCACATTATTAGGACGCCAAGTAATGTGGCGAAGAATGTCCAACGTGATGAATGACGAGAATGGGCTTCTGGCAAGATATGAGAAGTCGCTAGATAAATAACAAAGCCAGAGAAGAGCGCCAAGTAAAGCGCGAGTAACGAATCATTTAGCGCGAGATAAGAACCAACAGTTGCACCGCCGACACGAGCTATCGCATCTAAGCCGAGTAAGCGAAAGCTCTTTCGTGTCCAGTGGCCACTCTTTACTATTAGCGAGACGGTATTTAGCCCATCGCTAAAGGCGTGAACCATAATCGCAAGAAATACTGCAAAGCCAAGTGAGTTGCTTACTTTGAAGGCAACTCCTAATCCGATACCGTCGAGAAAAACGTGGCCACCCATCGCAACTGCGCCAAGTGTTCCGGCGATGTTGTGGTGTTCGTGATCATGGCCATAATCTGATTCGGCAGGTTCGTGCCCTCCAAAGATTCCTTCAATAATGTGAAGCGCTAGGAAACCAACAAGTATCGCTACTGAAACTTGTGGAACTCCAAGAACCGAATTGGTATTCATCTCAAAGACCTCTGGCAGTAGGTCAAAGCCAACCAAACCCAGTAGGAGTCCGGCTGAAAGTCCAAGGACTAGGTGGAAACGGTCGTTAGATTTGAGAGCAACGTACCCGCCAAAGGTTGTGGCGATCACAGTTACTGCGGCAAATAAGATGGCCAAGTTCATGCGTTAAGGATATCGCTATTAGAGTTGGGCAATGATCGCGATTGCACGCTTTGAACTTCCACTTTCGGAAGGCGCCGCATTTTCTGCCGAAATTAAAATGGCATATGAAGCTTTGGCTTCATGTGCTGGATTTATAGATGGCGAATATGGTCAGAATCTCGATGATCCAAACCTCTGGGCGTTAGTGACACGGTGGGAAAATGTTGGTTCTTACCGCCGTGCGTTAAGTGCGATGCGCACAAAGTTAGAAGCTATTCCGCTACTTGCCCGCGCAATTGATGAACCAGGGGCGTACGAGATAAACTAACTCCACGATTGCAACGCCCGTTGTGATTCGCCGACAGCCAGCCGGACGGATGGAGATTAAAAAAATGGCCGTAGATCGTTTAGAAAATATTGTCTCTCTCGCAAAGCGACGTGGATTTGTTTATCCCTCATCAGAAATTTATGGCGGTCTGCGCGCCTCTTGGGATTACGGTCCGCTCGGAGTCGAACTCAAGAACAATGTAAAGCGCCAATGGTGGAAATCCATGGTGATGGGCCGCGAAGATGTGGTCGGCCTCGACTCATGTGTGATCTTGGCGCGCGAAGTTTGGGAAGCATCTGGTCACGTTGCCACATTTAGTGATCCGCTCACCGAATGCACTGCTTGCAATAAGCGTTATCGCGCAGATCATTTGGAAGAAGCATACGAAGCAAAGCATAAGAAGAAGCTTGAATCACTTGCCGATATGAACTGCCCGGCTTGCGGAAATAAAGGCCAGTTCACAACACCGAAGCAATTTTCTGGGCTGCTAAAAACTTTCCTTGGACCGGTTGAAGATGAATCAGGCCTGGCATATTTGCGCCCAGAGACAGCGCAAGGAATCTTTATCAACTTTGATCAAGTGATGACGACTTCACGCCGCAAGCCACCATTTGGAATTGGACAGATCGGAAAATCATTCCGCAACGAAATTACTCCTGGAAACTTTATCTTCCGTACTCGCGAATTTGAGCAGATGGAGATGGAGTTCTTCGTTGTACCCGGAACTGATGAAGATTGGCACCAGTACTGGATCGATACTCGTCTAGCCTGGTACAAAGATCTCGGAATCAATCCAGAGCGTCTGCGTATTTACGATCACCCCAAAGAGAAGTTGTCGCATTATTCAAAGCGCACCGCCGATATCGAATATAAATTTGAATTCGCCGGCACCGAATGGGGCGAGCTCGAAGGAATTGCAAACCGCACAGATTTCGATCTAAAGGCGCACTCGGCTGCATCAGGTAAGGATCTTTCTTACTTCGATCAAGAGAAGAACGAACGTTGGACACCATATGTAATCGAACCCGCAGCAGGTGTAGATCGTTGCGCACTTACCTTCCTAATGGATGCCTTCACTGAAGATGAAGCGCCAAATGCCAAAGGCGAGATGGAAAAGCGCGCGGTACTTAAACTCGATCATCGCTTGGCTCCAGTCAAGGCTGCTGTATTACCGCTGTCACGTAATGCTGATCTTTCGCCAAAGGCGCGTGATCTAGCGGCGCAGTTGCGCAAGAATTGGAATATTGATTTTGATGATGCCGGTGCCATCGGTCGCCGTTACCGTCGCCAGGATGAAATCGGTACTCCATATTGCATCACCATTGACTTCGAAACACTTGATGATCAAGCCGTGACTATTCGCGATCGTGACACGATGGCGCAAGAACGTATCGCTATTGATCAAGTAGAAGCATGGCTTGCTCCTAAATTATTAGGTTGCTAATTAAGTGGCTTTAACTCTGCCGCTTGCAAGTGGTGACCATGTAATAGATCCACCTGTAGTTCTGGCGCCGATGGCGGGAATTACCAACTCGGCTTTTCGCGCGCTCTGTCGCGAGCAAGGCGCCGGTTTATTCGTCTCGGAAATGGTTACTGCGCGGGCTTTAATTGAGAGACGGCCAGATACCTTACGAATGATCGCACCTGGCGCCGGAGAATGGCCACGTTCGGTGCAGTTGTATAGCGTCGATCCGCACACGATGCGTGCTGCAGTAACCATGATCGGCAAAGAGAATTTGGCTGATCACATTGATATGAACTTTGGTTGTCCAGTTCCGAAGGTAACTCGCAAAGGCGGGGGAGCGGCGCTTCCTTACAAGCGCAAGTTATTTTCAGCAATTGTCGATGCCGCCGTGCAAGCAGCTAAGCCATTTGGAATTCCAGTAACGGTAAAGATGCGTATCGGTATTGATACCGATCACCACACCTATTTGGATGCTGCAAAGTCGGCATCGGAGAGCGGCGTTGCGTGGGTTGCCCTGCATGCACGTACCGCCGAGCAGATGTATGAAGGAAAAGCTGATTGGTCGGCGATCGCACGCTTAGTTGAACATTTAAAACCAACCGGAACACCAGTACTTGGCAATGGAGATATCTGGTCGGGCGCCGATGGCAAAGCGATGATGGAGCAAACAGGTTGTGCCGGAGTTGTAGTTGGTCGAGGTTGCCTCGGGCGCCCTTGGTTATTCGCCGACCTTGTTGAAGCCTTTAAAGGCGGAGAAAAACGCGTTCTTCCAACGCTCTTTGAAGTTCGCGAAGTTATGTTCCGTCACGCTGAATTAATTGTTGACTACTTCGAATCTGAAGATCGAGGCTGTCGCGACCTTCGCAAACATATGGCTTGGTATTTAAAAGGTTTTAGAGTTCCTAGCGAACTGCGTCGTCAATTCGGAATGC
>JAHECV010000139.1 GCA_024641555.1 Candidatus Planktophila sp. | reverse complement strand
GATATAGATTTAACTAATCTGGAAAGTTGGTTCGAAATTAACCAACGTGAGCTGGGCAGATAGTCTTAAAGAAGCACCAATCGCAGAGTTTGGTAGGTCTTGGTCTAAATTCATCTCTTTCTATCGCCCGCAATATGTCGGATGCGATATCTAAGAGTGCAACCTCGGTTTTGACTAAATCTTTTTCGGTGGGAACGCTTTTTATAAGTCGGGTATCACCCATATAGATCAGTTGTAGTAACTTCGGAATAACGCCTTGGTTTTTCCAATAAAGCAGCGCATACACGCGCAATTGAAAGAGCGCCTTCTCTTCCCAACCGGGCTTAGGAGATTTACCCGTTTTGTAATCAACAATCCGAACCTCACCTGTCGGCGCTACATCAAGACGGTCGACATAACCATGCAAATAAAGCTCGGATGATAAATCCATTTCCAGGTGCAATTCGCGAAAAGTTGGTTCAAAATTTGTAGGATTCTCCAATGTGAAGTAATTTCCTAGTAACTCTTCTGCCCGTTTAAACCAAGCGCCGGGATCTAAGACCAATTGCGCAATCTCAGGCTTGGCACTTATCTGCGCTTGCCATCTCTCCGGAAGCATTTCGGAGGCTTTTGAAATGGTTCGCTCGGCAGCCGGAAGTTCGAATAGATCTTCCAGAACTGTGTGAATCAGGGTGCCGCGTTCGGCGTCGATGCTAGGCGGTTCGGGTAGTAAATCAATTGTTCGATATTTATATAGCTGCGGGCAATTGTTGAAGTCGTTGATACGGCTAGGGGAAAGTCTCAACTGGCTCACAATGAAGGAAGATACTCGCTTATTAACGAAATCAAGCGTTACCTCCAATCGCCACGATTTTGCGCCTAAGATGCTCCCGTGCCTAAGGATGAGATCGAGCCAACAGTTGACGCCGCCAATCGCGGGCGATTCGTTGCGGGGGATCGAGTTCAGTTAACAGACCAAAAGGGCAAGATATATAGCATCACAATTACTCCCGGAAAAGAGTGGCACACTCACAAGGGTTGGATTGTTCATGACGATTTAATCGGTTTACCTGAAGGATCGGTGGTCAGCACAAGTGCGGGCCTTAAATTCACTGCCTTCATTCCCTTGTTAACCGACTACGTTCTCTCAATGCCACGCGGCGCAACAATTGTTTACCCAAAAGATGCTGCCCTGATCATTGGATTTGCCGATATCTTTCCGGGGGCGCGGGTTCTTGAAGCTGGAGTTGGAAGTGGCGCTCTAACTTTATCTCTGCTTCGTGCAGTTGGTCCCACAGGTTCTGTGCATTCAGTGGAACGCCGTACTGAATTTGCCGCGAATGCCACTTCAAATATCGAAAATTACTTTGGTTCTCGTCCAAGCAATTGGTCTCTCGCGATTGGTTCTGTGGAAGAGCAGGAGTTCACAGAAGAGTTTGACCGCGTAATTCTCGACATGCTCGCACCATGGGAGTGTGTAGAAATGGCCGCGAAAGTTCTTCGCCCTGGGGGAGTGTTCATGGCATATGTTGCTACGACGACACAGCTTTCGGCGACGGCAGAGGCTCTCAAAGATGATGGACATTTCACTGAGCCAGAGAGTTTTGAAAGTATGGTTCGCGGTTGGCACCACGAAGGTTTAGCGGTGCGACCACAACAGCGCATGATCGGTCATACCGGTTTTCTAATTTTCTCGCGACGCATGGCGCCAGGTGTTGAAGTTCTGGCTCGTCGCCGTCGTCCGGCGAAAGGGTCTTACGGTGTCGCGGAAGACTGAGCGGCTTGTTAATCTAACAATTGCCCTGCTCGCAACGAAGCGCTACATAACTAAATCAGAAATTTTCCGATCTGTTGATGGCTATGAAGGGACCGCCGAAAGTAAAGAGCGGATGTTCGAGCGCGATAAAGATGATCTTCGCAACTTGGGAATTGAGATTGAAGTTGGTTCCTTTGATCCACTTTTTGAAGATGAAGCGGGCTATCGTATTAAACCTGATAGTTACCAATTCCAGCTAGGCAAGATTTCGAGTCAAGAAGTATCGCTTTTATCTTTGGCCGCCGAAGCTTGGCGTGGCGCCGCCCTAGATGGGTCAGCGTTAACGGCTCTGCGCAAGTTACATGCCATCGGCATCGAGTCTGATCTCGATTCAATACCGGAGTTGGCCCCGCATGCAAATATCCGAGATAAGAATT
>JAHECV010000138.1 GCA_024641555.1 Candidatus Planktophila sp. | reverse complement strand
GGTTGATCTGGGCGAGAGCTACTCGCAACTTCATACTTCAAGAGTAATCCATTACCCTTATATCGATACCCGGGGACTTCTCGCGAAGCTTCGAGGCTGGAGGAAAGCAATGTCAACAACGACTGGTTCAACAAAGCCTGAGTCAACAACGACCCTTTACGGCGGGGCGGCGCATCGGCGCATCACGATTCTGGATTTGAAGAAGGCTAAGACCGCCGGTGAAAAATGGGCGATGCTTACCTCTTATGAACAGATGACCGCCGAGATCTTTGATACCGCCGGGATACCTGTTCTATTGGTCGGCGATAGCGCTGGCAATAATTTTCTAGGTGAAGAGAACACCATCCCCGTCACCGTCGATGATCTGATTCCGCTTACTCGTGCTGTGGTCCGCGGATCAAAGCGGGCGCTAGTTATCGCCGATCTTCCCTTTGGTTCATATGAATCATCGCCAGAACAGGCGCTGGCTACATCTACTCGTTTCTTTAAAGAAGCCGGTGCGATGGCGGTAAAACTAGAGGGCGCACATTTAGCAACGGTGGAAAAGTTAACTGCTGCGGGCATCCCAGTTATGGGCCATCTGGGCCTTACCCCGCAATCACTTCATCAACTTGGTGGTTATCGCGTCCAAGGGCGCGAAGATGGAGATGCGATTTTGCAGGCGGCTCTTGCCCTTGAAAAAGCCGGCGCCTTTGCGATCGTCTTAGAACTTGTACCAGCCGACCTAGCGGCAAAAGTCACTGCAGCGCTTTCGATTCCAACTATCGGAATCGGTGCCGGCCGCGAATGTGATGCCCAAGTATTGGTCTGGACAGATTTAGTTGGTTTAACAGCCAACCCGCCAAAACTAGCCAAGGCTTACCGCAATCTGCGATCTGAGATTTCAGCGGCGGCGCAAGAATTTGCCGCTGATGTGCGTGGGGGAACTTTCCCTGGAGCCGAAAATACCTTTAACTAAACCCTATGTCTGAAAGCGGCGTTAAGAAGTATCGAATAGATCTAACGCCGCTAAAAAAGTACCCAGATTTTCGCAATCTCTGGGCTTCTGGATTGATCACCTATCTCGGCTCGATGATCACCTACGTTGCCGTCCCGTTTCAAATCAAAGAGCTGACCAACTCATATATCGCAGTTGGGATATCCGGAGTTATCGAAATCGTCCCACTAATCCTCTTCGGACTCTACGGCGGGGTCTTGGCCGATTACGTTGACCGAAAGAAGATGATTTGGGCCACCGAATTTGCCTCACTTTTATTGGTGGCAATTTTGCTGGTCAACTCCTTTCTGCCCGATCCTCATCTGGTCTTAATTTATATAGTCATCGGACTCTTCGCTGCGGTCAATGGTTTGCAGAGACCAAGTGCCGATGCGATCTTGCCACGACTTGTCGGACATGCCGATCTGCCAGCGGCAAGCGCCTTAATGTCGCTGCGTTGGCAACTGGGCGTAATTGTTGGTCCAACAATTGGCGGAATTTTAATTTCCACTTTCTCAATCTCAATTGGTTACATCGCAGATATCGCAACTTTCTTTATCTCACTCGCTTTTTTAACACGAGTCAGAAATGTGCCAGCGAGCCCAGAGGCCGAAAAGCCATCTCTGGCAGGCTTAATTGAAGGTGTGCGCTATGCCTTTAGCCGCCAAGATTTATTGGGAACTTATCTGATTGATCTTGCTGCAATGTTTTTTGCGATGCCAACTGCGTTAATTCCATTTTGGGCAGACCAACTTGGTACTCCTTGGGCCCTTGGTTTTCTTTACGCCGCCGGAACAGTCGGTTCGGTGGCAGTGACTCTGACAAGTGGATGGACTAAGCACTATCGATTCCATGGCCGGGCGGTAATCATCGCTGCGATTGGGTGGGGCGGTGCGATAGCTCTCGCCGGAATTTCACATTCGCTCTATTTGGTTCTCTTCTTTCTGGCCGCTGCAGGTGCAGCCGACATGGTCAGCGCCCTCTTCCGCGGAACGATTTGGAACCAGACTATCCCCGACGAATTTCGCGGACGACTTGCAGGTATCGAACTACTTTCGTACTCGGTTGGGCCACTGGCGGGGCAGATGCGCGCGGCATCAATGGCGGCGGTTACTACATTGAACTTCTCGGTAACTTTCGGAGGGGTTCTCTGCATACTTTCGGTGGCGCTTTTGGCGGTTTTCCTCCCCAAATTTCGAAAAT
>JAHECV010000137.1 GCA_024641555.1 Candidatus Planktophila sp. | reverse complement strand
TACTGCGCGATGGACAAGTTTTCTATATTCATAACCGCGTTGAATCTATTGATCGCGCCGCATCCAAGATTCAAGAGTTAGTTCCGGAAGCGCGTATTCGTGTTGCTCACGGACAGATGTCGGAAGGCGCGCTGGAGGATGTAATTCTTGGTTTCTGGAATCGTGACTTCGATGTTCTCGTATGCACGACAATCGTCGAGAGCGGTCTAGATATCGCTAATGCCAACACTTTAATTGTCGAACGCGCAGATAATTTTGGTCTTTCACAGCTACACCAATTGCGCGGCCGAGTTGGCCGTGGACGAGATCGCGCCTATGCATATTTCTTATACCCGCAAGATCAGCCGCTTACCGAAATCGCGCTAGATCGCCTGAAAACAATCGCCACAAATACTGACCTCGGTGCAGGTATGCGAGTCGCGCTAAAGGATCTGGAAATTCGTGGAGCTGGAAATTTGCTTGGTGGCGAACAATCAGGTCACATCGCAGACGTTGGCTTCGATTTATATATGCGCATGGTTGGTGAAGCAGTTAATGATTACAAGACGGGCATAATCGATAAAGAGGAAGAAAGTTACGAATGTAAGGTTGAGTTACCGGTTAATGCACATCTTGCAGAAAGTTATGTACCGGGCGAACGTTTACGCCTTGATCTCTATCGCCGCTTGGCAGATGTTGCCAAACCCGAAGATGTGCAATCTATTCGCGAAGAATTGCTGGATCGATTCGGAGAACTTCCTGAGGAAGCAGTTGCGTTGCTAGCAGTGGCTCAACTTCGCGCACTGGCTAAATCACACGGTATCCGTGAAGTAGTCGCGACTGGAAAATTCCTTCGTCTGGCACCAATTACCTTGCCAGAATCACGACAACTAAGACTTGCACGTCTTTTTCCAGGTTCAATTTATAAAGGCCCAACTAGTACGGTATTAGTGACGCTGCCAAAAAACCCTGCATGGAACCCGTCTAAACCCACTACGGAAATAGTGGATACTTCTCTCCTGACCTGGGTAACCGAGGTCGTCGACCAGCTAACGAAAGCGAGCATCACGTGAAGAAGATCCTTGTAGCCCTAACTCTAGTTTCAGGGTTATTTCTAACTGGCTGCTCTCAGTCAAACGAAGCTGCAACTGTTGGCGACTTCAAAATTACGCAGACCGAACTGCAGAGCAGCATTGATGCAGTAATGGCTGAACGCGCCAAGGTTGATATCACTCAGATGCAACTCGAATCTGGCGATGCGCTAAACCGCGGACAACTCCGCTTCAAGATTTTGATGCATACCTTCGACGAGATCGCTAAAGAATTAAAGATCACGGTTACTGCGAGCCAGTTAACTGCGAAAAAGTCACAGATCACTGAATCTGTTGGTGGTGCAACTGAACTTCCAAAGAACCTTGTAAACGCAGCTATTGCTCAACAAGATTTCGATACTTATATCCGCGCGATTGTTATCTCTGAGCAGATCACATCGGCGCTTGCCGCATCTGGCGTTGCTGAAGCAGATATCGCTACAAAACTTGGTCAGCTTCTCTCTGCAAAGGCGAAAGAACTTGGCGTGAAAATTAATCCTCGTTACGGAGTTTGGGATACCCAAGCAGGTGACGTTGTAGCGGCTAACGTAACCGGCGATGCCGTTACTCCTTCAGCCAAGTAATTAATCGGTTATCGGCAAGTTCTATGGCTGGTTCCGAACTACAACGCCTCGTTGAGGTAATGGATCGGTTACGTTCTCCCGGTGGTTGCCCGTGGGATGCAGAACAAACCCACGAGTCGCTGATTAAATATTTACTCGAAGAGTCATATGAATTTATTGATTCAGTTGACGCAAAAGATCGCGAAGGCATGCGCGAAGAACTCGGTGATGTTCTTCTACAGGTCTATTTCCATTCGCGCATCGCGCAGGATCATCCAACAGATCCATTTTCAATCGAAGATGTTGCCGGTGCGATCGCGGATAAGTTGATACGCCGCCACCCGCACGTATTTGAAGGTCTGGCAGTCTCAGGAACCGAAGAAATCATCGATAACTGGGAAGAAATTAAGGCAAAAGAAAAGGGGCGCACATCGGCCCTTGATGGAGTTGCACTTGCACAACCTGCTCTGCCACTGGTTGAGAAACTTCTCTATCGCGCAGAAAAATATAAAGTTCCAGTTGCGTTGAAAAAATATGAAAGTGAACAGCC
>JAHECV010000134.1 GCA_024641555.1 Candidatus Planktophila sp. | reverse complement strand
GTTGCAATATTGGATGCCGACAAGGAAGGTTTCCTTCGTTCAGCCACATCACTTATTCAAACCATCGGACGCGCGGCGCGAAATGTTTCCGGCGAGGTTCACATGTATGCAGACAACATAACTAAATCGATGGCGCAGGCTATCGATGAAACAAATCGTCGTCGCGCCAAGCAAGTTGCCTATAACCTCGAACGCGGCGTAGATCCGCAGCCACTTCGTAAGAAGATTGCAGATATCACCGACACGATCGCCCGTGAGAGCGATGACACAGATGAATTAATGGCGGCTCGCAAATCTTCAGGTAAGGCAAAGGGCGCAACCTCAGTGCTCGATATCGGATTTAACGCTCGTACCGTCATCTCGCTACCGCGCCAAGAACTACTTGCCTTGATAGGCTCACTCACCGAGCAAATGCGCAGCGCAGCCGGCGATCTACAGTTCGAACTCGCCGCAAGATTGCGTGATGAAATTAGAGAGCTCAAGAAAGAGCTCCGTGGAATGGATGAGGCAGGGATCTAAGTGAGCATCGATAAGTTAATTGTGCGCGGTGCTCGCGAGCACAACTTAAAGAATGTCTCCATCGAACTTCCACGGGAATCTTTAATTGTCTTTACCGGACTTTCTGGTTCAGGAAAATCAAGTTTGGCGTTCGACACGATCTTCGCTGAGGGCCAACGGCGCTATGTCGAATCATTATCCGCATACGCCCGCCAATTCTTGGGCCAGATGGATAAACCAGATGTAGATTTTATTGAAGGTTTATCACCGGCAGTTTCTATCGATCAAAAATCAACTAACCGAAATCCACGATCAACCGTTGGAACTATCACTGAGGTTTATGACTATCTACGTCTACTCTTTGCCCGCGCCGGACGTCCGCACTGTCCCAAATGTGGGCAAGCCGTCTCGCGACAGAGCCCACAGCAAATCGTTGATCAAATTCTCACGATGCCAGCAACAACTAAGTTCCAGGTCTTGGCGCCAGTTATTCGCGAACGTAAAGGTGAGTTCGTTGATCTCTTTGCAGAACTCGTTACGCAGGGTTATTCACGAGCCCGCGTCGATGGCGAAACTATCTCGCTCTCTGAACCACCAAAGTTAAAGAAGCAAGAAAAACATACGATCGAAGTTGTTGTTGATCGATTAACCGCCAAAGCCGAATCTAAATCACGCCTTACCGATTCAATTGAAACTGCACTTCGCTTAGCTTCCGGAATTGTGCTTTTGGATTTTGTAGACGCCAAAGGTGCGGAGAAGGAACGTACCTATAGCGAGCACTTAGCTTGTCACGAGTGCAACCTTTCATTTGAAGAGCTTGAGCCAAGATCTTTCTCATTTAACTCACCTTTTGGCGCTTGCCCCGAATGTTCGGGTATCGGAACAAAGCTAGAAGTGGATGAAGAGCTAGTTATTCCGGACGATAGCCTTTCGATCAACGATGGCGCAATTGCTCCTTGGTCTAGTGGCCACACATCCGAGTATTTTCTACGTTTACTTGAAGCGCTATCTGAAGAAGTTAAATTCTCGCTAGATAACCCCTGGAAGAAATTATCAGTAAAGGCAAAAGAGGCGATTCTCAACGGCTTTGAATATGAAGTCCACGTAAAGTACAAGAACCGTTACGGTCGAGTCCGCAATTACTCATCAGGTTTCGAGGGCGTAATCCCTTTCATTCACCGCAAGCACGACGAAACTGATAGTGATTATTCGCGTGAAAAGTACGAATCGTATATGCGACAAATTCCTTGCAACGTTTGTAAAGGGGCGCGCTTAAAGCCAGAGGTTCTCTCGGTAACAGTGGGGGATAAGAGCATCGCCGAAATCTGCGAACTCTCAATTGCCGACTGCGCAGCCTTTCTAAAAGGTATTTCGCTCAATGCGCGCGAAGCGCAGATCGCAGAGCGCGTCATGAAGGAAGTCCATGCAAGGCTAGGGTTCTTGCTCGATGTCGGACTCGATTACCTATCTTTGGCCCGACCAGCTGCAACACTTTCTGGTGGTGAAGCACAGCGCATTCGCTTGGCAACTCAGATCGGATCTGGCTTGGTGGGCGTCCTCTACGTTCTGGATGAGCCAAGTATTGGTTTGCATCAACGCGATAATCGTCGCTTAATCGAAACGCTTACCCGCTTGCGCGATCTCGGAAATACCTTGATAGTTGTGGAACACGATGAAGAAACGATTCGTAC
>JAHECV010000132.1 GCA_024641555.1 Candidatus Planktophila sp. | reverse complement strand
ATCTCCATAATCGAACCATCTGTTCCTTCAACGATCTTACGATCAGCGGTGATATGTGGCAGATAATTTGTCACAAAGAACTTCGCTGATGCGATTTTGCCGGTGTAGAAATCAACATCCTTTGCAGATGCGCCAGATAAGCGCTCTGCTGCGATATCTGCCTGACGTAGTAACAACCAAGAGGTGATGATGTCGCCAACGGCCATCAATACACGTGAAGTATTTAAACCAACTTTGTAAATCTCTGGTGCAGATTCTTGTGATGCCATAGCGTGCCCAACAAGAACGCCGACCATGCCATTTAGATCGCCAAGTGATTTAAGGAGGGCTTGCTTCTCTTGCGCATGCGCTCCACCTGATTCGGCAAATGCTTGGATTTCTTTTCCAAGAAGTCCAAGTGCTTTTCCGCCATCTTTAACAACTTTGCGGAAGAAGAAATCAAGACCTTGAATCGCCGTTGTTCCTTCGTACAAGGTATCGATCTTGGCATCGCGAACATATTGTTCAAGCGGCCAATCTTGAGTAAAGCCAGAACCACCAAATGTTTGTAGTGATTCAGTACCAAGAAGAGTCCAAGACTTTTCAGATCCATAACCCTTAACAACTGGCAGCAAGAGATCGTTAAGAGCTTCCATCGCCTTAACCTTTGCCTCATCGCCGGCTTCGCGAGCTAATTCAATTTCATCTTGAATAGATGCGGTGTAGAGCACTAGCGCGCGCATGCCTTCGGAGTAAGACTTCTGTACCATCAAAGAACGGCGCACATCTGGGTGATGAATAATTGTTACGCGCGGGCTGGCTTTATCGTTCATTACCTTCATATCGCCGCCTTGTACGCGGGTTTTCGCATAAGCCAAAGCCTGCTGATAACCGGCAGATAAAGTCGCGATCGCTTTTGTACCAACCATCATGCGCGCAAATTCAATTACCTTAAACATCTGTGCAATACCTTCATGCACATCACCCAACAAATAACCAACAGCAGGTTCGTGTTCGCCAAGATTCATTTCGCATGTGGCTGAAACATTAAGACCCATCTTGTGTTCAACGTTAGTTACATAAACACCGTTACGTTTTCCGAGTTCACCGGTTTTTAAATCAAACATAAACTTCGGAATCAGGAATAGTGAAAGACCTTTAGTTCCTGGTCCGCCGCCTTCGCGACGAGCCAAAGTAAAGTGCATGATGTTTTCGTAAAGATCGGCATCACCTGAGGTGATAAAGCGCTTGGTGCCAGTGATATGCCAAGTTCCATCGGGTTGTTGTACGGCTTTGCTACGGCCTGCACCCACATCAGAACCTGCATCAGGTTCGGTTAGTTGCATGGTTGCGCCCCAGTGGCGATCAACCATCAACTTTGCCATGTGCTTTTGCTCTTCAGTTCCGAGCATGTAAGCAACATGTGCAAAGGCGTAACCAGATGCGTAGATATGAATTGCGGGGTTAGAACCTAAAACCATTTCGGCGATCGCCCAGCGCACAGATGCTGGAACTTTTGTTCCACCAAGTGCAACTGGAGCATCTAGACGCCACCATTCGCCATCAACGTACGCTTTGTAAGATTTGATAAAACTTGCTGGCAACTTCACATCACCGGTTGCTTTGTTGAAATCTGTTCCGATGCGATCGCCTTCCACAAAAGAAGCAGCGAGATCGTTTTCGGTTAAGCGCTTCATCTCTTCAAGCATCCCCATCGCAGTTTCGCGATCGAGTTCGCTGAAAATGGATGTTCCCAACACATCTTGGGTTCCAAGCAGGTCAAAGAGGCAGAATTCAATATCGCGCAGGTTGGCGTTGTAATGGCTCATGGGCAAATAATGCTACCCACCAGTAACTTACGCAAGCCCTATCCCTGTCTTTTTCCCGCGGTCAGATAGGCTCACGCCGTGCTGCTAAGTGATCGCGATATCCGCTCTGAAATCAACGCCGGCCGCGTCGCCGTCGAACCATTTGAAGAGGCGATGATCCAACCTTCATCGGTTGATGTCCGCCTCGATAAGTTCTTCCGCGTCTTCGAAAACCACAAATACTCAGTTATCGATCCATCGATCGAACAAGCCGAGCTAACTCGTGAAGTAATTGCCGAAGATGGCGAAGCGTTTATCTTGCATCCAGGCGAATTTGTTTTAGCCAGTACCTACGAAGTAATCACTTTGCCAGATGACATAGCAGGTCGCCTCGAAGGAAAAT